>JACDSH010000027.1 GCA_013450215.1 Nitrosospira sp. | reverse complement strand
ATGTTCTTGGCGGAAGCGGTGAGATTCGAACTCACGGTAGAGTTACCCCTACGGCAGTTTTCAAGACTGCAGCCTTAAACCACTCGGCCACGCTTCCATTTTTACTGCTATTCAACGACAAAAAATGTCTGGAATCCGTTTTAGGTTCTAGAATGACGACCTACCTAGATAAGGAGGAATAGAGTCCACTCTTAACACAAAAATCTCCAACAATTCTGTTACGACCCAGCCTAACGAGCTTTTCCTTGATTTATCATCAAATTAGGCGAGGATATTACCTTCTTGCGACTAACTTTGCCAGCAAGTTTCGTATGTCCTTTATTTATATTGCAACTTATTACCAATATGCGTAGTCTTACGGCTTGTACAGTTCATCAACCAAGGAGGAATGATGCAACCTGAACTAAGATATTCGAACCAAAATGCAACCAGCGCACTCGCGGTTGAGCGAAACAAGGTTCTGCGCAACACTTACGGAATGCTGGGCCTAACCATGATACCGACGGTGATTGGGGCAATGGTCGGCATGAGCACCAACTTCTCTTTCCTCGCCCAGTCCCCGATCATGGGCCCTCTGGTGATGTTGGCAGTCATGATCGGATTGATGTTTGGCGTCAGCGCTACCCGCAACAGCGTGATGGGAGTCATACTCCTATTCGTATTTACATTCGTTGCAGGATGGTGGCTCGGTCCAATGCTGCAATACGCTCTTAACTTAAGAAATGGGGCGCAGCTAGTCGGTATTGCTGCCGGCGGAACTGGAGCCATCTTCCTCACCTTAGCGACAGTCGCTACCGTGACCCGAAAGGATTTTAGCTTCATGAGCAACTTCCTGATGGTGGGCCTAGTGATGTTGGTTCTCGCTTCTGTTGCCAACCTGTTCTTCGCCATACCGGCGGCCTCACTTGCCATCTCATCAGTAGCGGTGCTGTTATTCTCCGGGTTCATCCTGTTTGACGTCAGCCGTGTCGTCAACGGTGGGGAGACCAACTACGTCATGGCAACAATGGGAATTTATCTCAGCATCTACAATCTTTTCATGAGCTTGCTGCATCTGCTGCTGGCATTCTCGGGCGAGAAAGACTGACGCGACGCGCGAATAGCATCAACTACAACAAGAGGGCGGCTGGTAACAGTCGCCCTCTTGCATTTCTAATGTGTTCATACCTACGACTTCTCAAACAGTGCAATCGATTCGATATGAGAGGTATGAGGGAACATATTCACCACCCCGACTGCTTTGAGTTGATAACCCTTAGCATGGACCAGCACCCCAGCATCCCTCGACAGTGTGGCTGGATTACAAGAGACGTACACAATACGGGTGGGTGCTGAGTCTCCCTCACCCAAGGAGTTAACTACTGCAAATGCACCATCACGCGGCGGGTCGAGCAACAACTTGTTGAACACACCCTCGCCTTGCAACCACGCCGCATCAATCTCAAACAGATTTTTTTCGCTAAAATTAGTATTGCCTGATAGCTGGTTACGCTCTGCATTCTCCCCTGCTCGCCTTACCATGTTTGAGCTACCCTCGTAACCCATCACTCGAGCCCCACTCCTAGCGATCGGCAGGGTAAAGTTGCCCAATCCACAGAAGAGGTCCGCGATCCGGTCCCCCTTGAGAGGTCCAAGCAAACTCAGCGCACGCCTCACCAAGATACGGTTCATCGCAGGATTGACCTGGGTGAACTCGGTCGGATGAAAGGGCATAACGATACCGAACTCAGGTAGGGTGTAATTCAGTTCCGGTGAGCCGATCGGGTAAAATGGATAAGCCGTCTCAGGCCCCTTCGTCTGAAGAAAAAACTGAACTGTGTGCTTGTCGGCAAAGGCTTTAAGTAAGGATTTATCCTGATCGGTGAGGGGGTCCATGATGCGCAACACCAGCACATCCACTGCCTCTCCCAAAGAGACCTCCACTTGTGGCAATCTCTCGCGAAGAGATATGCTCCCAATCAGTTCCCGTAGCGGTCCAATCAATGCAGAAATACGTGGCGGCATGACTTCACATGACTGCATATCGGCAACAAAGCTGCTGCGCTTCTCATGAAAGCCTACTAATACGCCGCCCTTTTTTGCGACGTAACGAACCGACATCCGGGCACGGTATCGGTATCCCCAAGCGGATCCATAAACAGCCGGCAGAATTATCTCAGACTCGACCTTGCCGATATGCTTGAGATCACTCTCAAGAACCCGTTGCTTCGCCGCAACCTGTGCCCGGTCATCCATATGTTGCAGGCTGCACCCACCGCATATACCGAAGTAGTTGCAACGTGGATTTACTCTTAATGAGCCCGTCTTGAGTACCTTGTTGACCTGTGCCAGTTCAAAACTAGGCTTCTTCCGGTAGGGACTGTAGGTGACAAGCTCACCCGGTAGCGCACCTTCGATGAAGATAACCTTGCCCTCAGAGTGCGCAACACCCCGCCCTTCCTGATCGAGAGATTCGACTATGACGGGGGAAATCATCTTATATCAGTCTGGATGAGTGGTGATCGAGAGCGAGCGAGAGGGGGTTGAGACTGCCTGATCACTTCCACTGACTGAGAAATTCATGCCAATGGGGTTCAGTTGATTTGACAAGGGTGGCACGAACTAGCTCAGATTCTTGTTGATACTGATTTTGACTCAGAACTCCTCTCATCAACTGAAAGCGTAAATACACCAAATAAGTGTTCACCACATCGGTCTCACAATAGTTTCGGATGGCAGCAATCTCGCCGTTCTGATAAGCACTCCATACCTGTGAACCATCCATCCCAAGCTTGCCGGGCAGGTTCAGCAGTCTTGCCAGATCATTAAGAGGGGCATTGGCACGTGGCTGATATAGCGCCAGCAAATCCATCAGATCTAAGTGGCGTGTATGGTAACGGCTGAGGTAATTATTCCACTTGAACTCGCGGTCATCCTCACCCATCTCCCAATAACGACGTGCCTGAATGCCATGTATTAGGCTGCGATAGTGCAGCACTGGGAGATCGAATCCGCCACCATTCCATGAAATCAATTGAGGCGTGTACTTATCGACACCTTCGAAAAAACGACGTATCAGTTCATCTTCAGAGTCCGCCGCAACCCCGAGTGACCAGACTCGGAAATCATTCTTGTCACGCAATGCACACGAAATCGCCACCACCCTCTGCAAGTGTAGCTGGAGAAAATCATTTCCAGTTGCTTGTCGGCGAGCCTGAAATGCCATCTCAGCCACATCGGCTGCGGCCAGTTCCGATTCCAGATCATTGAGCTTACGTATCCCTTCGATATCGGGCACAGTCTCAATGTCAAATACCAGTAATGGCGTCATGATGCGAAGACTCCTGTAGATAGATAGCGGTCACCCCGATCGCAAGCAATAAAAACGATCACTGAATTCTCTACCTCGTCAGAAATTTTGAGCGCCATCGCAAGCGCACCACCCGTTGATATTCCTGCAAAAATTCCCTCCTCGCTCGCCAAACGTCTGGTCATATTCTCGGCCTCGGCCTGAGAAACGAGCATGATACGGTCCACCTTATCAGGATCATATATTCTTGGTAGATAGGCCTGAGGCCACTTACGAATGCCAGGAATCTGCGCCCCGTCCTCCGGCTGCACACCAATAATTTGAACTGCTGGATTCTTTTCTTTGAGATATCGGCCGCAACCCATGATGGTGCCGGTGGTCCCCATGCTGCTGACAAAGTGACTAATCTGGCCATCGGTATCACGCCAAATCTCGGGAGCGGTTCCTAGATAATGAGCGAGTGGATTGTCTGGATTGGCGAACTGGTCGAGGATGATTCCACGACCCTCATCCCGCATACTCTCAGCCACATCTCGAGCCTGCTCCATACTCCCCTCCTTCGGCGTTAGTATGATCTGCGCACCGAATGCACTCATTGATTGCCGACGCTCGATGCTCAAGTGCTCTGGCATCACCAGCACCATGCGATACCCCATCACCGCCGCAGTCATCGCCAGAGCAATTCCGGTATTGCCACTGGTGGCCTCGATCAGAGTATCCCCCGGCTTGATCTCACCACGCGACTGTGCTCGTGAAATCATCGACAATGCAGGACGGTCCTTGACCGACCCGGCAGGATTATTACCCTCCAATTTAGCGAGGATGACATTGCTGGTCACCCCCGGCAGGCGCTTCAATCTTACGAGCGGGGTAGTGCCGACAAAGTCTTCAATATTCTTAAGCATGGAGAGGAGATTCTTAAATGGTTGCGTCAATTATCGCACATGAGCTCTTGATTGAAATGCGGCCGACATCATGGTTACCTACAAAAAGGATCGGCCAGAAGCAGTGGGAGATTTAGAGAGGGCGAATAGGAAGTGGGTAGCTCTCAGAAGCGTGCAGCGATCAGGCTGGTGTGATTTCAGCGTGTAGACGTTGCAACATCGCCAGCGGGTCGGTCGCCTGGGTGATAGGGCGTCCTATCACAAGGTAGTCTGCCCCATTTGCAATTGCTTGACTCGGCGTAGTAACTCGCTGCTGGTCATCCACCGAAGCATCTAACGGGCGAATTCCGGGTGTGACTAGGCAGAAGTCTTTTCCCATCATCTGTCTGAGATGTGGGGTCTCCAGAGCAGAGCAGACAACGCCATCCAGTCCGCACGAACTGGACAGACTCGCCAGACGTTGAACCACCATCTCGGGCTCTCCGCTCAGTCCGATATCCGACAGATCATCCCTCCCCATACTGGTGAGAAGGGTCACCGCTATCAGCTTAGTTGTTCCCATCGGTAGCGCCTCGCGTGCGGCGGAGAGCATCTTTCTGCCGCCAAGCGCATGTACATTCACCATCCAAACACCCAGACTTGCTGCAGCCTTGCATGCGCCCGCCACGGTGTTGGGGATATCATGAAATTTCAGATCAAGAAAGACTTCAAAACCCTTGCCCATAAGATGCTCCACCAGCTGCGGCCCTGCAGCAGTGAATAACTCTTTACCCACCTTCACCCTGCACAGTCTGGGATCAAGCTGCATTGCAAGCGAGAGCGCTAGATCAGCGGCAGGGAAATCAAGAGCAACGATAATATGCGGGGAGTTCACTCGGTTGTTTACCTTACTTCAATCTGTCGCCTAGATTGTTAGCGCTCTCATGATCTTCATTGGTGGAATTCGCTCTTCTGTATGCCGCGATCTCTCGCCTCTGTCTGAATATCTTACCCAGACATGAGAGTACCCCAATCGCCACCCCAAGCGTAAAGAAGAGCAACAGTATCATCACCAGCGGGGCCTGCCACTCATAACCAAAAAAATATTGAAGCCTCACCGTATCGACGTTCTTCACGGCGAAACCGAGAAATAGCAGAAACAACACGATACGTACGAACCATGTCAGGTATTGCATGATTCACCCCAAGATAAAAAAAGCAGCGTGATCTTACGACCCGCTGCCATTATATTCTTCTTGTCTGGGACTCGTTTCAGTCCTTACTGTCCACCCGCTCACGCAGCTCTTTCCCGGCCTTGAAGTGGGGTATATACTTTTCCGGCACCTTCACCTTCTCGCCCGTCTTTGGATTACGTCCCACACGGGGCGGGCGGCAGTTCAGGTTGAAACTTCCAAAACCGCGGATCTCGATACGCTCTCCCTGCAATAGGCTTTTAACCATGGCACCGAGTATTATTTTCACCGCCAGCTCTGCATCCTTCGCTACCAGCTGCGGATAACGCCCTGCAAGCCTAGAGATCAATTCAGACTTCGTCATGAGGACCCTCTACTGTTCAATATTTTTAACGTCCATCTTCGCCTTGAGCAGGGCACCCAGACTCGTAGTTCCAGAACTTGGAGAGCTCTCTGTTGTGACCTTCTGCATCGCATCGGTCTCCTCAGACATATCCTTCGCCTTGATGGAGAGGTTGATGCTGCGGTTCTTACGATCGACATTGATGATCATCGCCTCAACCGTATCACCTTCCTTCAGGTGCGAGCGGATATCCTCTACCCGGTCACGAGATACTTCTGATGCTCTCAGATAACCTTCCACATCATTGTCCAGCGTAATCACAGCACCCTTCGCGTCCATCGACTTAACGGTGCCCGTAACGATACTATTCTTGTCATTAACTGAGACAAAGCTATTGAATGGGTCCCCTTCCAATTGCTTGATACCCAGTGATATGCGTTCCCGCTCAACATCGATCGACAGGACCATCGCCTCTAAATCATCGCCCTTCTTATAATTACTAACAGCATCCTCTCCGGTCTGATTCCAGGAGAGATCAGATAGATGGACCAGTCCGTCTATGCCGCCCAGTAGTCCAATAAATACGCCGAAGTCTGTAATCGATTTTATTTGACCCTGAACCCTGTCACCCTTCTTATGATTAATGGCGAAGTCTTCCCAAGGATTAGGCTTGCACTGTTTCATCCCGAGGGAGATACGACGACGTTCCTCATCAATCTCAAGGATCATCACCTCGACCTCATCTCCTAGCTGAACCATCTTAGAGGGATACATATTCTTATTGGTCCAATCCATCTCGGAAACATGGACCAGACCCTCTATACCCTGTTCGATCTCAACGAATGCGCCATAATCAGTCAGGTTGCTGACCTTGCCAAAAAGACGAGTACCCTGTGGGTATCGACGTGAGAGGCCCACCCATGGATCCTCGCTAAGTTGCTTCATCCCTAATGAGACACGATTTTTTTCCTGATCAAATTTGAGAATTTTAGCGGTAACTTCATCGCCAACATTGATCACTTCTGAAGGGTGCTTGACCCGTCTCCAGGCCAGATCTGTAATATGCAGCAGTCCATCTATCCCACCGAGGTCAACGAATGCACCGTAATCGGTGATGTTCTTGACAATGCCCTTTACGACTGCGCCCTCCTGCAGGTTCGACAGCAGTGACTGACGATCTGCGCCTTGGCTTGCCTCGAGCACGGCCCGGCGTGAGACAACCACGTTATTGCGTTTGCGATCAAGCTTGATAACCTTAAACTCCATCTCCTTATTCTCATAGGGAGTGGTGTCCTTGACCGGACGGATGTCCACCAATGACCCGGGCAGGAAGGCTCGGATACCGTTAATCATTGCGGTCAGACCACCCTTGACCTTTCCATTCACCATGCCACTAACGATAGTACCCATCTCCATGGCCTTTTCCAGATCGTGCCATGCGGTCAGTCGTTTGGCCTTGTCTCGTGACAGACGGGTCTCTCCGTAACCATCTTCCAGAGCCTCGATCGCCACGGTGATGAAATCACCCGGCTTGACCTCGACCTCGCCCTTATCATTCTTAAATTCTTCTACCGGGATAAAACTCTCGGACTTGAGTCCTGCATTTACGACTACGATATTGAAGTCAACGCGGACGACTTCGGCGGTAATTACTTCCCCAATGCGCATTTCCTGGCGGGTGAGACTCTCTTCAAACAGAGCGGCGAAACTTTCTGGGGAGCTGGTTGCGGGGGAGGCAGTTGTCATTGTAAAAAAACCCGGTTTTAAATCACGCTCAAACAATCAACTGGCGAGGTGGTTGGTTAATAAAACTGCTTGAATACATGATCGGACTTGTGCCCTACTTATAAAACAAGGTCATCTTGCCGTATCATCGCAATCAAGCAAACTTTGGTCAGATCTCGTGATACCGTCTTAGCACCTCATCCACTGCCTGGGCGATGTTGAGAGATGTCGTATCCAGCAAGATTGCATCTGCTCCCTGTTGCAGGGGTGCGGCGCTGCGATTAATATCGCGAGCATCACGGTCCCTTATATCCTGCAAAAGGGTTGAGATATTAGCATCGATTCCTTTCTCCATCAACTGTTTATAGCGCCTCTGAGCGCGCGTCTCGGCATCAGCTGTCAGAAAAATTTTCAGCACCGCATCGGGAAATACCACCGACCCCATATCCCGGCCATCCGCCACCAGTCCAGGTATCTGACGAAATGCCCTCTGACGATCCAGTAACGATTCCCTAACCTGGGGGTACGCAGCAACCTTAGAAGCTCCGTTGCTAAAGATCTCAGCACGGATTGCATCGGCCACATCTTCCTCCTTCAGAAGGATCTTCGCGCCAGTAAAAACAACATCCAGGTCTCTAGCGATGCCAGAAAGCGTTGTTTCATCGTCAAAACCCACCTCTGATTGTATCGCTGTATAAGCAACCAACCGATAAAGCGCACCGCTATCGAGGTAATGAAACCGGAGTCTTTCTGCCACCATCTGTGCAACCGTTCCCTTACCGGAAGCAGAGGGCCCGTCAATCGCGATCACCGGAGTGCCATTCATTTCCATAGATAGCCTTAATAGTTACACGCAGTAGTTACACACAAAAAAACATACCCAATCAGACCCTGACTATTGCGGAAAATTTCTCGAAATAATCAGGAAAGGTCTTGGCTACACAATTCGGATCATTGATCCTTAACGACGTACCTAGGGATGCGAGTGAGAAGCACATCGCCATCCGATGATCGTCGTACGTATCGATCTCCGCATACCGAAATTGGTGTGACGGCGAGGGCTCAATACGTAGAAAGTCCACCCCCTCCTCCACCTCCGCACCGAGTTTACGCAACTCCCTGGCCATCGCTTCAAGACGATCGGTCTCCTTCACACGCCAGCTTGCAATATTGCGTAGAACGGTGACGCCATCCGCGAACAGGGCTGCCACCGCAAGTGTCATGGCTGCGTCTGGAATATGGTTGCAGTCAATATCGATTGGCTGGAGCCTCCCAGACTTCGGTGCGCAAGCCTCGATCCAGTTATCCCCGAAGGTGATGCCGGCCCCCATTTTCTGTAACGCTTCAGCGAAACAAATATCCCCCTGAAGGCTTCCCCGACCCACTCCCTCCACCCTCACCGGGCCACCACCGATGGCGCCTGCTGCCAGAAAGTAAGATGCTGATGAGGCGTCTCCCTCAACAAATACTTCGCCTGGGCTCCGGTAATGCTGACCACCACACAGAGTGAAATGTTGCCAACCATCATGCTCGACATGTACCCCAAAACGAGCCATCAGGGCGATGGTCAGCTCGACATAGGGGCGTGAAATGAGCTCCCCCATCACCTCTATCGTCACCCTCTCCCCAGCAACTATCTCTGACAGAGGTAGTGCCAACAGAAGGCCAGTCAGAAACTGGCTGGAAATGTTGCCCCTGAGTGTCACCCTACCTGCATGGATATGAGCAGGCTTTATTTCCAGAGGTGGAAATCCATCACTGCCTAGGTAATTTATCTCCGCGCCTAGTTGCCTCAGCGCATCCACCAGATCACCGATCGGCCGCTGATGCATACGCGGCACTCCGGAGAGTCGGTAATGCCCCTGAGCCATCGCCAAGACTGCCGTCAGTGGACGGAATGCCGTGCCGGCATTGCCCAAAAAAAAGTCCGCCTCAGCGACCGGAAAGCGTACTGGAGATTGCCCACCGATACCCTTCACCAGATAATCATTGTCGCCACTCTGAGTGATCGATACACCCAAAGCCTTAAGCGCCTCCAGCATCCTTGCCGTGTCATCGGATGCAAGCAGTTCGCGTATCTGGGTTTCCCCTTTCGCAAGTGTTGCGAGCAGCAATATTCGGTTTGAAATACTCTTGGAGCCTGGCAAACGTACTACCCCCTGGGCGCTACTAGCGATGGGGAGATCAAGTGATTCCATTACACCTTACACAGTTGACAATCTCTAGAGGCATTCAGACCATCCCATCTTATTTATTTGATTGAAAGCTTGAGTACTTAATTTACATGAATACCGAGAAATAGTGGAAATGCAGCTTAAAAGGCCGTTATTATAACCACCCTCCGGTGACCCGTCTTAACCAACCGATCGTCTCTTGGCAAGAACTCTTTATCAAGACTAATATTTTACGCTATCCTTAATCCTTTCCCCTGTTTGCACAACCAGCTATCTCTTCCAAAAAAAAGTGAGACCAGCCGCCGGTGTGATACAACGCCCAGTCATGGGATTATGGGGGCGACTCGATTAGTTTCAAATCAGAAATATGTAATGACAAGGAGATTCTGGATGATTAGGCTCAAACATATATACTTTCTGGGCATGCTGGCAACCTTGTCTTGTGCCTCGGCAAGCACATGGTCCCAAATGAAGGAGAATCCTCTCATCGTCGCAGCCGGAAAGGGCAACCTCCCGGGTGTTAAGGCTTCACTTTCGAAGAGGTCTAATGTGAATGCCAAATCTGTCGATGGTATCACCGCACTGATGGCGGCATCTGAGAATGGGCATGAAGAGGTGGTCGAAGCGCTGCTCGCCGCTAAGGCAAATGTGAATGCTACATCAAACGATGGCACCACCGCATTGATGATCGCCTCTCAAAATGGCTTTCATGAGGTGGCACGTATGCTGATTGAGGCTCATGCCGATGTAAATGCAAAGTCAAATGATGGCAATACCGCACTAATCATTGCCTCACAAAAGGGTCACCGTCATGCGGTACAGACCTTACTCGGCGCTGGGGTAGATGTGAGTGCCCGAAAGAGTGACGGTCTCACAGCCTTGATGGAGGCCTCACAGGAAGGACGCTGGCAGATAGTGTCACTCTTGCTCGCCGCCAAGGCCGATGTAAATGCACAGCTCAGCAACGGCGCTAATGCCTTGATGCTGGCATCTCAGATGGGACAACTCAGAGCGGTTCATGCTCTACTTGCCGCCAAACCGGATGTGAATACTAAGGCTGCCAATGGTGCCACCGCGATGACGCTCGCCTCGAAGTATCAACATCAAGAGGTGATTAAAGTTCTTAAAGAGGCCGGTGCTAAGTAGGGTCTCTAGCAGTTGTTCGAGGACACTATCACACTGCTTGTACCGGAATACTTCCCCGCTGATTGATGATACGGTTCATCTCGTTCACGTAGACCAGTCTTGGCTGGTAGAGACGTAACTCCGACTCAGAATAAGTCGCATAGCTAGCGATGATAAGGATATCCCCTGGGCTCGCCTTATGTGCAGCAGCCCCATTCACCGAAATTATCCCCGAATTGCGCTGGGCACGAATGGCATAGGTGGTGAATCTTTCGCCATTGGTGATGTTGTAGATGTCGATCTGTTGGTACTCGGAGATAGTGGCAGCATCGAGTAGTGCATCATCAATCGCACACGAGCCCTCATAATTGAGCTCAGAGTGAGTCACTCGGACCCTATGCAACTTGGCTTGCAACATGGTTTTCTGCATGACTTTCATTTTATAATGAATTCAACAGACGGATTATAACCAATCTGCAGCTTGGAATGGCAAGACTTTGGCGCTGCTGAGCCGGTTCTGAGTGGATATGTGTGGGATTTTTTTGACAATGAATATCTGAGGGAATCCGCACGCCTCCGTTATTTTAGATGGAGCACCAATCGTTGCAATTGTTTACCCAAGTGGTTAACATCAAAAAGATGAAATCACTAGCCCGCCATCTGCAGGTGGCAATTCTAAGGGTGGTGACAAGTATCTTGAAACCAGCCCGAATCTGCCTATAGTGGGCTCCTCGGGAGCTTGTTCAACAATTCCTTAGACAAGAAAGGTACCCCCATGTCGCACTGGTTCAAGGATAACTCTCAATCCATCGGGCAGACACCACTCGTCCGACTCAACCGCATCACCGATGGCGCACCTGCAACGGTACTGGCGAAGATCGAGGGTCGCAATCCTGGCTACTCCGTCAAGTGCCGCATTGGCGCGGCGATGATCGAGGATGCGGACCGCCGGGGACTGCTCAGTCCCGGCAAAGAGTTAGTAGAACCGACCAGCGGCAATACCGGTATTGCACTGGCATTCGTCGCAGCGGCAAGAGGTATTCCACTGACCTTGACCATGCCGGAAACAATGAGTCTAGAACGCCGCAAGCTGCTGATTGCCTATGGAGCCAAGCTAATTTTGACGGAAGGTGCTCGAGGCATGAAAGGCGCAATCGAGAAGGCCGAGGAGATTGTTGCCTCTGAATCTGGTCGTTACCTTCTTCTGCAGCAGTTCAACAATCCTGCCAACCCGTCAATCCACGAACAGACCACGGGTCCAGAAATCTGGAATGATACCGATGGCGCTATTGATATCCTTGTCTCCGGTGTGGGGACGGGGGGAACGATTACCGGAATTTCACGCTACATCAAAAAGACCAAAGGCAAGGCCATTATTTCGGTTGCAGTTGAACCCTCGGCCAGCCCAGTACTCACCCAACAACGCGCCGGTGAACCCCTAAAACCTGCTCCACATAAGATTCAAGGGATCGGCGCAGGGTTCGTTCCGGGGAACTTGGATCTGTCGCTGGTAGACGAGATTGAGCAGGTCAGTAATGAAGAGTCAATCCTCTACGCACGACGCCTTGCTCGCGAGGAAGGGATCATCTCTGGCATCTCATGCGGCGGCGCAGTTGCGGCGGCGGTGCGCCAGGCCAAGCGTCCTGAAAATGCGGGCAAGATGATCGTTGTCATCCTGCCCGATTCCGGTGAGCGTTACCTGAGCACCATACTTTTTGAGAATATGTTCGACGGCCAAGGATTGGTGTCATTGTGATCACCCGTAAGAAAGTTAGCAATCCATCACCGAATAAATCTCTTCTGGAGATGGATACGATTGTGGCAGATCTGCGTAACTTGCGTATAGCCTCTCTGGAACAGCGAAAGCGTCACGATCGCCCTCCCCGCCTCCCATCACGCAAGATACTGGCCGATATCACAGATGGCCTGAGTGCAGCCCTGTTCCCGAATCGCCTCGGATCACCGAAACTCACGGATGAGGATATTGATCACTATGTCGGAAAAACATTAGATAAGTCACTAAAGGATCTTCTGTCACAAGTACAAAGAGAGCTCAACTATGCATCCGCTCCAGAAACGACTGATGACCAAGATCTCGATCGTGCATCCTCCATCACTCATGAATTTGCCAAGCGCTTACCCAGCATCCGAAATTTACTCGATCATGATATCTGCGCAGCCTACGAAGGTGATCCAGCTGCCCGCAGCGTCGATGAGGTATTAGTCTGCTACCCTGGCATTACTGCCATCATGTACTACCGACTCGCGCATGAGCTATATCAACTCGGAGTTCCATTGATCGCACGTATGATTTCAGAAATTGCTCATTCGTCTACAGGAATTGAAATTCACCCTGGCGCTCAGATAGATAGCAGTTTTTTTATCGATCATGGAACGGGTGTCGTCATCGGGGAAACTGCAATCATCGGTAAGAATGTACGCCTATACCAGGCAGTGACGCTGGGTGCTAAACGTTTCCCGGTGGACGAGCATGGCGCACTGGTAAAGGGGAATGCACGCCACCCCATCGTCGAGGATGATGTGATTATCTATGCCGGAGCCACCATACTCGGCCGCATCACGATCGGCTGCGGATCGACCATCGGCGGCAATGTCTGGCTCACACACAGCGTTCCACCAGGCAGCAATATCTCACAGGCGCAATAATCTGGGCAAAATCTGCGCTCGAGTCCAAGGTTACGAAAAATCTTTGCTGTATGAGTACTGCGAAGAACGGATTCGATCCAGTGAATTGTTTTACCTGCAGTAAGTCACGTCTGGAATTAGAATGAGCTATGCCGCATTACAGATGATTCATGTCACCAGCGTAGCCCTGAGTTATCTACTATTTACGCTGCGTGGGATATGGATGGTTCAGAGCTCTGATCTGCTGCAACGGCGTTGGGTCAAGATCGTTCCCCACATGATCGATACCGTACTCCTGACCAGCGCTATCGGGTTGGCAGTAACATTACATCAGAGTCCAATAAAGGATCCATGGCTCGGTGCCAAGGTCGCTGGGCTACTACTCTATATCTGGCTCGGCATGATTGCATTGAAGCGCGGCAAGACCCGTAAAATTAAGGTCACTGCATTGGTGGCTGCACATGTCACATTCTTTTATATCGTGTTGGTCGCTCTAACCAAGAATCCACTACCACTCTAATCAAGCTTCAGATAACGGGTATCCGCGACTACCTTACGCACCGGCAGAACCCCTGCCAGACGTGCCATTGCTCGTTCAGCGGTCAGGCGATAGGTCGTTAGCTTGCCGCCATAGACTGTCAGCACGCGGGGGTGATCCTCACTGTCAAGATGCAGCAGCGTTTCACGCGAACGCGTATTAACCGACACCGCCCCCTCCTCAGACCCACAAGAAGGCAGCACCCGTAAACCTGCCATCGCTGAAAGCACTGTCTGATCACCGCCCCGCTTTGGAAAATAACGTGCGAAAGTTCTGAGTAAATAAGCCTCCTCCTGCGGTAACGGCCTAACATCTGCTGGATCCCCGTGATAAACCGATTCAGTGGTCCCGATCAGAGTATTACCCTGCCATGGCATCACAAATACCGCGCGCTTATCTTCCGCTTCCACATAATAAATTCCCTGCGTAATCGTACCTGGAACAATGATATGAGTACCTTGCACTAACTCAATTCCGAGTTGGGCCGGTATAGGGCTGATCCGGTTTAATACTTGCGTCACCCACGGGCCGGCCGCATTCACCAGTACTTTCGCTGCACAGGTCTCGTTTACTCCGTGATACCGGTACTCGATAATGATATCGCGTTCCCCATTCTGACCCAGTCGTGCACCAGTGAAGGTGGCTGTGACTTTTAATTGAGCGCCCATCTGCTGAGCCGATCTCATTACCGCACGGGTTAATGCGGCGTCATCGGTCTGCGCGTCGCTGTATTGAAATACCGCACCAAGGTTGTCTGTATCTAATCCATCTAGATTCTGCCATCGGCTTGATGGAACTCTGGAAAATCTTACCTCTGGCCGCATTCCACCCAATAATGCATAAAGGCTCAGACCCGCGTGTAAAAGCCATGGCCTACGGCTGGTGTCAGGATATACAGGGATATAGAAGGACTTAATCTTGACTAACTGCGGCGCCAGTTCAAGCAGTAGCGCACGCTCTTGTAGACATTCTCGTACCAGTGAGAATTGGCCGCTTTCCAGATAGCGGAGCCCCCCATGTATGAGCTTGCTGGATCGACTGGAACTGCCGTTTGCAATACCGGCCTGCTCAAGCACCATCACCGACAGGCCCCGTGCTGCCGCTGCTTGAGCAATGCCCGCACCATGAATGCCACTACCAATGATGATCAGGTCGTAGAGTTCCGCCATCTTTTTTTTAAAAACTGGTGATTGGAAGACTGTCTCTTCGTCTTCGAAGATCAGCTTACCCGCATCACTCTATCAGGGCAAATGTGCAGCAAAAACAACCTATGGGGGATCCTTAGTTTGCCTTGAGTGGGCCATGGCAAACTGCTATAATCTCGCGCTGATTTGGCTCTGCGGCTTAATTACGAGTCAACGGCTGAATCAAATTCGCATGCTTGCTAATCTTGGGGTGCTCTCTCCATCAAGGAAATGAGAGTGACTATGGCAAGCAGAGGCTCAACCCTATAGGAGAAATTCATGTCAGTAACCATGCGACAAATGCTGGAGGCGGGTGTTCATTTCGGACACATGACCCGTTTCTGGAATCCCAAGATGGCACCTTATATCTTCGGCCATCGGAACAAGATACACATCATCAACCTGGAAAAGACACTGGCAATGTATCAGGATGCAATAAAGTACACGCGTCAGTTATCAGCCAATAAGGGAAATATCCTTTTTGTCGGCACCAAGCGCCAGGCACGCGATATCGTTCGCGAAGAGGCCCTACGGTGTAACTCTCCCTACGTTGATCAGCGCTGGTTGGGTGGGATGTTGACCAACTTCAAGACAATGACGCTGTCGGTCAAACGCTTACACGATATGGAAGCGATGACGCAGGACGGCACACTCGACAAGCTCACCAAGAAAGAATCACTCGATATTCAACGTGAACTGGAAAAACTGAACCGCAGTCTGGGTGGTATCAAGGATATGAAGGGCATACCCGATGCCATGTTCGTGATTGATGTGGGCTATCACAAGGGCGCCATCACCGAAGCCAAAAAGCTCGGCATCCCGGTCGTTGGTGTGGTCGATACCAATCACGATCCTCATGGAGTGGACTATGTGATCCCTGGCAATGATGACTCCAGCCAGGCGATACGCTTGTACGCACGTGGTATGGCTGATGCGATACTGGAAGGGCGTAGTCAGATCATTCACGAGATCGTAAGGAACGAATTTGTGGAAGTAGATGAGGCAATGACCGAAGAACGCTTTTCCGGGTAAACGGTAAAAAAAGGGGGCGATCTGCCCCCTTTTTTTACCTACTAGGTAAGCCCAATTCGGGACTTTCTTTCACCGAAAGATTGAGCTGCACTACCAGATATTTTGACTAATTTTGTTGGAGAAGATATGGCGGACATTACCGCGGGCATGGTAAAAGAACTACGAGACCTGACAGGGCTCGGCATGATGGAATGCAAGAAAGCATTGACCGAGTCTGGTGGTGACATGAAAGCGGCAGAAGACTTGCTGCGCATCAAAAGCGGTGCTAAAGCAAGTAAGGCAGCCGGTCGTCTTGCAGCAGAAGGGATGATAGGGGCATATACCTCGACAGATAGCAGAAGTGGTGCGATGGTGGAGGTTAACTGTGAGACTGACTTTGTTGCTAGGAATGAGGACTTCGTCAACTTTGCCAAGAACCTCGCACAACTTGTAACGAACCAGAATCTGACTGATACCGATTCTTTGTCAGCGGCAACCCTAGCAAATGGTGAGAATGTAGAAGGGTTCAGAAAGGCACTGGTTATGAAACTGGGTGAAAATATCAGCATCCGCCGTAGCATCCGCTATCAAACACAGGGGCGCCTTGCAACTTACCTACATGGCAGCAAGATCGGTGTGATGATCGACTACACTGGTGGCGATGAGTCCATCGGTAAAGACTTAGCGATGCACATTGCCGCCAGTAAACCGATATGTGTCTCCAAGGAACAGGTGTCGTCTGAACTTCTGGCACGAGAGCGTCTGATCTACACTGCGCAGGCAGCCGAGAGTGGCAAGCCTGCAGATATCGTAGCGAAGATGGTAGAAGGCCGGGTCTCCAAGTATCTTGCCGAAGTCACTCTTCTCGGACAGCCTTTCGTCAAGGATCCCGATCAAACCGTGGAAAAACTGCTCTCAGCGAAATCCTCGAAGGTCAATGGATTTACCATGTTTGTTGTGGGAGAGGGAATGGAAAAGAAGTCCTGCGATTTTGCAGCAGAGGTAATGGCCCAAGTAAACCAAGCGAAATAATAAAACCACACTATAAATAGTCCAACCGTACCCATGACCAGTAAAGCCTATAAACGCATCTTACTAAAGCTCTCGGGTGAAGCCCTGATGGGCGAAGACAGCTACGGTATCAACCGCTTTATGATAGAGCGTATCGTTACCGAGATTGCCGAGGTAACTCAACTCGGCGTTGAGGTTGCGGTGGTCATTGGCGGTGGCAACATCTTTCGCGGAATGACATCGGCCAAGGGTGGTATGGACCGGGCCACAGCCGATTATATGGGGATGCTTGCAACTGTCATGAATGCCCTCGCGCTGCAAGATGTGATGCGATGCAGCGGACTGACGAGTCGGGTACAGTCGGCTCTGCGTATCGATCAGGTGGTTGAACCCTACATCCGCGGTAAGGCGATGCGTTATCTGGAAGAGGGCAAGATCGTTATCTTTGCCGCCGGTACTGGCAACCCCTTCTTCACGACCGATACCGCAGCCGCTTTGCGCGGTATGGAAATGAATGTAGATATCGTACTCAAGGCCACCAAGGTGGATGGTGTCTATACCAGCGACCCGAAAAATAACCCAGATGCAGTCCGCTACCAGAAGCTAACCTTTAATGAGGCTATATCAAAGAATCTTCAGATCATGGATGCCACGGCATTGACTCTGTGCCGAGACAATAAGTTGCCACTCAATGTATTCAGTCTCTTCAAAACAGGGGCCTTGAAAAGAGTGGTCATGGGTGAGGATGAGGGGACTCTGGTTCACGTCTGAGTCGCTACGAACAGCAAGACAGTGTAGGTTTTTATTTCTAATCTTTTCGCACGAGATAAATATCATGATCGCTGACATCAAGAAAGCAGCAGAACAAAAAATGCAGAAAAGCCTAGAAGCATTGAAAGTTGATCTAGGAAAGGTTCGAACCGGTCGTGCTCATACCGGTCTACTCGACCATATCAACGTGGATTACTATGGCACCCCCATGCCAATCAACCAGGTGGCCAATGTTAATTTGATAGATGCCCGTACTATTGGTGTCTCTCCCTGGGAGAAGAAGATGCTGGGTGTGGTTGAAAAAGCAATTCGCGACTCAGACTTAGGACTAAACCCGATGACGATTGGAGAGGTGATCAGGGTACCAATGCCCTCTCTAACCGAGGAACGCCGACGTGATCTCACCAAGATCGTCAAGCACGAGGCTGAGGATGCGCGCATAGCGATGCGCAATATCCGGCGCGATGCCAATACTCACCTGAAGGAACTACTCAAAGAGAAGAAGGTCGCAGAGGATGACGAGAGACGGGGGCAGGATGAAATTCAGAAGCTCACAGACCGACATATTCTCGAGATCGACAAGATGCTGCAAATCAAGGAAGTCGAGTTAATGGCAGTTTGATTTTGAACTGTATTCCTCATGCCCATAAATATTAGCTCAACCCTCGAGATACCCAAGACCGGAATCATTCCCCGTCATGTTGCAATCATCATGGACGGGAATGGTCGATGGGCTAAGAACCGCTTCTTGCCGCGAGTCGCAGGGCATAAACAGGCGATGGATACAGTAAGAGGCATCGTCAAGGCCTGCGCTGAACGGGAAATCGGTTATCTCACATTATTCGCTTTCAGTAGCGAGAACTGGCGCAGGCCGAAGGCTGAAATCTCTGTCCTGATGCAACTCTTCATGGTCGCGTTGGAGCAGGAGGTCGGCAAGCTACATGAGAATGGCATCCGATTCAAAGTGGTTGGCGACTTATCGCAGTTCGAGCCGAAAATAATTGAATTCATCCGCAATGGAGAAAGGCTGACCGCTGCCAATACTAATCTTACACTTACGGTTGCGGCCAATTATGGTGGACGGTGGGACATCATGCAGGCGACTCGTAAAATGCTCTCTCAACGCCCTGAATCAGCCCACAGTTTCGAGGAAGAAGACCTGATGCCACACTTCGCAATGAGCTATGCACCTGAACCGGATCTATTCATCCGGACCGGCGGTGAGAAGCGCATCAGCAACTTTCTGTTATGGCAATTAGCCTATACCGAACTCTACTTCACCGATACCCTGTGGCCAGATTTCGATGCTAGGGCGTTGGACCTTGCCATCGAGTCATACCAGCAGCGGGAGCGCCGCTTCGGCCGCACCAGCGAGCAAATTGAAGTCTCATCGTCTACAGAAGGAGCGAGAAGGTTTGAGGCCACTGAGCAGGCCTAACACTCGCAAAATCCCAACCGGTGAATCTCTGAGTTGGGACCCCATTATCCATGCTTAAAACCCGCACTCTAACCGCTGTCATCGCGCTGATCCTGTTTCTGTCGGCTCTGTTTTATTTGTCGCCTATCTTCTGGATGGCAGTGCTGCTCACCCTAGTGCTGACTGGGGCAGTGGAGTGGAGTAAGCTTGGGAAGTTCTCAGCTACCCACTCGACTATTTACCTGATGTTGACCGTCTTGCTGGGTGGGGAGCTGCTGTATATATTGAGCCGTGCGGTTCTGATCGACCCCTACACGACCTCATTCCTATGGCTCTATGCCGCATCACTGTTATTTTGGATAATAGCTGCGCCAGCCCTTCTGAAATCGAACTACCCGATTAAGAGCCCCCTTCTGATGTGCATAATAGGCTGGCTACTGCTACTGCCAACCGGTCTAGCACTCTACCAATTACGCGCCATCAGTCCACTCTTGCTGCTGGGTTTTATGGCGGCCATCTGGATCTCTGATACCGCAGCATATTTTGCAGGACGCGCATATGGCAAGCATAAGCTCGCACCAGGCATCAGCCCAGGCAAGACCTGGGAGGGGGTGGCGGGTGCATTGGTGGCAGTCTCTGTCTATGCGTTTGTCTGGAGCCAGATGGCTGGAGAGGAAGCCCGGGTCGTATTGTTACTGCCATTACTGCTTGGCCTTGTCATTCTGGGAATCATCGGCGATCTGTTTGAATCACTAATGAAACGCCATGCCGGTGTCAAGGATAGCGGCAATATTTTACCCGGCCACGGTGGTATACTTGATCGGATTGATGCACTCACCTCAACCCTGCCTACTGCTGTTCTAGCGTTGCTGATATTTACTGCCTAAATTATGCCTAGCATTCGCCATCTGACCATCCTCGGCTCAACCGGCAGTATCGGCGTGAGTACGCTGGACGTGGTCACACGCCACCCCAATCGATTTCAGATTATTGCTCTCACTGCTAACCATAGTATTGAAAAAATGCTTGAGCAGTGCCGCCTCTTCCGGCCTCGTTATGCGGTCATGTTGGATAAAGGCAGTGGAGAGAAGTTGCAGATGGCGATTCGTGAAGCAGGAATCGCAACCGAGGTGATGTGGGGAGTTGAATCGCTGGAGAAGGTTGCATCGCTACCCGAAGTAGATACCGTGATGGCCGCCATCGTAGGTGCCGCCGGCATACGTCCCACCTTTGCGGCTGCAAGGGCCGGTAAGAATGTGCTGCTTGCCAATAAGGAGACCCTGGTGATGGCGGGCCGCATCTTTATGGACGTGGTAAAGCAGCATCATGCAACACTGCTGCCGATTGATAGCGAACATAACGCCATCTTCCAATCACTACCACACCACTTCACCGGTGACCTAGCCGCGGTCGGGGTACGTCGGATTTTACTGACTGCATCTGGCGGGCCATTCCGACAATCATCCTTAGCATCACTGGAACAGGTCACACCAGAACAAGCCTGCGCTCACCCCAACTGGGTTATGGGAAAAAAGATTTCAGTTGATTCTGCAACCATGATGAACAAGGGGCTGGAGGTGATTGAGGCCCATTGGCTGTTTAACGCAGCACCTGAGAAAATTCAGGTCGTGATCCATCCCCAAAGCGTCATCCATTCCATGGTCGAGTATGTAGATGGTTCGGTACTCGCGCAACTCGGTAACCCTGATATGCGCACCCCGATCGCTCATGCCTTGGGACTCCCTGATCGGATTGAAACGGAGGTAGCATCTCTGGACATGTTTAAGATTGGTCGGCTCAATTTTGAAGCGCCTGACTTCAAACGATTCCCCTGTCTAGGGCTTGCCTACCAAGCCCTTGCAGCTGGAGGCAGCACACCGGCCATCCTTAATGCTGCTAACGAGGTGGCGGTGGAATCATTTCTGAAGCGTCGCATGCCATTTACCGCAATTCCTATCATGATCGAACAGGTCATGCAGTCGGTCAGTCGCAAAGATATCGCCAGTCTGGAAGATGTCTTGGAAGCAGACCGAGAAGCACGTGAAACAGCGCATGATTGGCTGTCTTCCCTGGTGTAAAGTGTCAGGAATATTATCCTCCAAGAAGACCCCGACCTCGTCCTTCCTGGTCACTCTATACTCAGCCCGCTCGCATATCCCTGCTAGTCAGGAATTAGAAAGTCTAAAAAATCCAGATTGCTGTCTGGAAATCTTCCTTCGAAATACCCACATCGACTCAATCGCATGACGATCCCCCTCACGATCATTTCTTTCGTAGTCGCACTGGGTGTGCTGATTATTTTCCATGAGTTTGGTCACTACCTAGTTGCACGCTGTTGCGGGGTAAAGGTCCTTCGATTCTCTATTGGATTTGGTCGGCCCCTACTTAAGAAAAAATGGGGTAAGGATCAGACCGAATGGGTGATCGCTGCTTTTCCGCTCGGCGGTTATGTCAAGATGCTAGATGAGCGTGAGGGCGAGGTCGCACCTGAAGATTTACCACGATCGTTTAACCGAAAATCAGTCGCACGTCGTATCGCTATAGTCGCCGCGGGGCCCATCGCTAACTTTATACTGGCTATCCTGCTCTATTGCTTTCTATTCATGCTCGGCGTCAGCGGAATGAAGCCAGTCCTAGGCCCGGTAACACCCGCAACGCCGGCAGCATTTGCGGGATTTGAAGCCGGGGAGACCATCGTGAAGATTGGTACTGAGCCTGTGTCGACCTGGCAGGATGCGCGCTGGATACTATTAGAACAGGTCGTGGACAAATCTCCAGTAGTCACCGTCGAGACTCTCAACCAGCGGGGGGAAATCGGTTGGCGCAATCTAGATTTAAGTGACTTTCAAGCCGATGATCTCGATGGGGATTTTCTGAAGAAGATCGGACTGAATATTTACCAACCCGCAATAAGACCCATCATTGCACAAGTGACACCAGAGGGTGCGGGTAGTCGTGCCGGTCTGTTAGCCGATGATGAAATTCTATCGGTAAATGATGAACAGATTACAAGCTGGGAAGATTTGGTTGGCCAGATACGAGGCAACCCGGGTCAGCCACTCATGCTAGAAATTCATCGCGGAAATTCTGTCCTCGATATCCAGGTCACTCCAGATACGGTCACGGAGAAAAACGAGAAGATTGGCAAGATCGGTATTGCGCCAAAAATTGATCCTTCTGAATTTGAAGGGCTGCTGGTAAAGACCAGTTATCCGTTAGGCGTATCAATGATTAAGGCGATGGAAAGAACCTGGGAAACATCCATATTTACGCTACGAATGTTGGGGAAGATGGTGGCTGGGGAGGTATCGTGGAAAAATGTCAGTGGACCCATTACAATTGCCGATTATGCTGGCCAGTCAGCGCAAATGGGGTTGGCCCCTTATCTAGGATTCCTTGCACTGATCAGTATTAGCCTTGGGGTTCTGAATCTCTTGCCTATCCCGATACTGGATGGGGGACATCTTCTATACTATGCAATTGAAATCGTCAAAGGCAGCCCACTCTCTGACCATGCGATGGAAATGGGACAGCGGATCGGGATGGCTCTACTCTTTGCCCTGATGGCTTGTGCGCTATATAACGACATCAGCCGGCTTGTCTCAAGTTAAAAATGAAAGTCAAGTACCTGGCCGCACTTGCCATCTCCTTCTGTTCATCGGTCTCATGGGCGATCGAACCTTTTGTGGTGAAGGATATCCGGGTGGAGGGCATACAGCGTACCGAAGCAGGGACCGTTTTCAGCTATCTACCGATCAAGGTGGGAGACACGCTAGACGATGAGAAGGCAGCCGCTGCCATCAAGGCTCTCTATGCAACCGGTTTCTTCAAAGATGTCAGACTGGAGTCAGATAATGGGGTCCTTCTCGTGGTGCTGGAAGAGCGTCCCGCCATCGCACAAATCAATATAATCGGTGCCAAAGAATTCGAGAAGAGCAAATTAAAAGATGGTCTTAAGCAGGCCGGATTAACGGAGTCTCGCATCTTTGATCGTTCAATGCTGGAACGGGCAGAGCAAGAAATAAAGCAGCAGTATCTCAGTCGTGGCAGATACGCCGTAAAGATCACCACAACGACCACACCCCTAGAACGTAACCGTGTCGCCATTGACTTTAATATCGATGAGGGTCAGGTTGCAAAGATACGTAAGATCAATATCGTCGGAAACAATGCCTTCAATGAGAAGGAATTGCTGAGCCAGCTTACACTCAGAACCCCCGGCCTACTGACATGGTTTAGCAAGGATGATCAATATTCAAAACAGAAACTAGGTGGGGACCTAGAATCACTGCGATCCTACTATCTGAACCGAGGCTATCTGGAACTCCTCATAGATTCCACCCAAGTCTCTATCACGCCAGATATGCAGGATATTTATATCACAATAAATATTACGGAGGGGGCGAGCCACACAGTTTCAGAGGTCAAGCTGGCGGGTGAGATGCTAGTGCCGGAAGAAGAGATACGTAAACTCATCCAGCTTGCTCCTGGTCAGGTATTCTCACGTGAGAAACTGACTGAATCAGTCAAGCTCATTACCGACCGACTGGGAAATGATGGATATGCATTTGCTAATGTCAATGCATCGCCGGAAGTCGATAAGGAAAAAAAACAGGTAGGATTCACCTTCTTCATTGATCCAGGCCGCCGGGTCTACGTAAGGCGTATTAACGTCACCGGCAATGATCGCACTCGCGATGAAGTGATACGGCGAGAGATGCGTCAATTCGAAGGTGGATGGTACTCAACTGCCAAGATTGCTCAGTCCAAGATACGAATCGATAGACTGAATTTTTTTACTGAAGTCTCTTTGGAAACACCAGCAGTTCCGGGGGTCAGTGATCAGGTCGATATCGATATTGCGGTGAAGGAGAGGCCTACTGGCGCTGTTATGTTTGGAGCAGGCTACGCCCAGCAGCAAGGCCTCATACTAAGCGCTTCTGTCGCTCAGGACAATATCTTCGGTAGCGGGAAGAATGTTGCCCTCAATGTCAGCACCGGACAAATTAATAAGGTGTACTCACTCTCATACACAAATCCCTACTTCACTAAGGATGGTATCAGTGCTGGTTTTGATATTTATCAACGTGACCTTAATATGGGTGCATTTAATCAACTAGCGGGTGGATTTCATACCGCCACGACCGGTGCTGGCCTACGGTATGGCATCCCAGTTAATGAAAATGATACCATCGGCGTTGGGTTTGGTGCAGAGCAAACGAATATAAAGAATGCTGGTCCAGTCCAACGTAATAAAGATTTTGTGACAGAATTTGGTCAGATCACCACTAATCTTCCAGTGACACTCAGTTGGTCACGTGACGGTCGTGACAGCGCCATCTGGACAACCAGTGGAACCACTCACCGAGTAAGTCTCGAAGCAGGTGTTCCAGGAGGTGATCTTCAGTACTACAAGGCAAACTACGCTCTCAAGTGGTTTCTCCCAATCTCAAAAGATTTTACTGTGATGCTGCATGGTGAACTCGGGAAAGGTGACGGTTATAATGGACAAAACTTGGCATTCTTCAAAAATTTCTTTGCTGGCGGCAACACATCGGTTCGTGGCTACTACATTAGTGCACTGGGTCCACGTGACGAACTCGGCAGACCTCTCGGCGGAACTGAGCGCGTGGTCGGAAGTGCGGAACTGATGTTTCCTTTACCCGGCATGAAGAATGACCGGTCAGTACGACTGAGTCTCTTCTTGGATGGTGGTACAGTATTTGGCCCGGGTGGCTCTGCAAAATTCAAAATAAATGAAGGGATGCGTTACTCCACTGGGCTTGCTGTTATGTGGATCTCGCCGATGGGTCCTCTCAAAGTGAGTCTCGCACAGCCACTGAATGACCAACCTGGTGATAGGCTGCAGATATTCCAATTCCAATTTGGTCAGCAATTTTAAATTTTTGAATGGTCCATCAGGAGAAAAAATTGAAAGAGATAACCCAATACCAACAAATTTTAACCGCTGCCTGCATGGTCATTGCATCGATCGCGATCCCCAGCAGCCTCAATGCGGCTGAGATCAAGATAGGCATCGTCAATACCGAGAGAGTCCTAATCGAATCAGCTCCAGCAATACGGGCTCAGAAGAAGATAGAGAAGGAGTTCCTGCCACGTGATCAGGAACTCAAAAAAATGACCTCTCAGATCAAAGTTCTGCAGGAACAATTAGAGAAAGAGGGAACGTCACTCCAAGAGATAGATCGTCGCGGCAAGGAACGTGAACTCGCGAACCTCAACCGTGAGTTTCAGCGAGCACAAAGGCAGTTGCGAGAAGATCTGAGTCTGCGTCAGAATGACGAGTTCGCTGTTATTCAAGTGAATGCTAGCAAGATCATTCAGTCGATCGCGGAGGCAGAGAAGTACGACCTGATCCTGCAGTTGCAGGATTCAGTCTACCGGAGCCAGCGCATCGATATTACCGATAAAGTTATTAAAGCACTGGCCGACAAATAATCATGGAAAAGGAAACCAAAGACCTAACAGGTGAGACCACGACAGCCATGGATATTCATGAAATTCTGGAGTACCTACCACACCGATATCCCTTCTTACTGGTGGACCGGGTGCTCTCTTGCGAATCCGGTAAGGATATCGTCGCACTCAAGAATGTAACTATCAATGAACCATTCTTTGTTGGCCATTTCCCCCATCATCCTGTCATGCCTGGCGTACTGATCATTGAAGCGCTAGCTCAGGCTGCAGCAATCTTGACACTCAAGACTGCTGGAGTGAAAGCAGATAATGACTCAATTTATTATTTTGTCGGGATAGATGGCGCCCGCTTCAAAAGACCGATACAGCCGGGTGATCAGTTGCTTCTCAAGGTCTCCATCACACGGCAAGTCAGAGGTATCTGGAAGTACTCTGCTCGTGCAGAAGTGGCGGGTCAGATTGCCGCAGAGGCTGAACTGATGTGCACGATGAGGAGTATCTAGTTACGAGCTTAATCAGATAACTAGAGATCAGTAGCGTTGCCAATCGAAAAACACACCTGGATCTGCGGCGTTGATGAGGCTGGCAGAGGGCCGCTTGCGGGACCCGTGTTCGCTGCTTGTGTGGTACTCAACCCGGACTACCGGATAGAGGGTCTGGCAGACTCCAAGAAGCTGAGTGAAAAAATCCGAACTAAATTAGAAATAGCCATCAAGACACACTCCATAGCATGGGCTATTGCCTCTGCATCCGTGGATGAGATTGACCAATTGAATATTTTGCAAGCGAGCTTACTGGCGATGAAGAGGGCCGTAGAAAGCCTGACATTCACTCCCGATCAGGTGCTAGTGGACGGAAACCACAGACCCTACCTAAATTTCCCAATCCAGACAATCATCCGCGGAGATAGCCTGATTCCTGAGATTTCAGCAGCATCGATCCTGGCTAAGACTGCACGCGATGCTGAGATGATGAGGCTGCATCAAGACTTTCCGCACTATGGGTTCGATCGGCACAAGGGATACCCCACCGCTGCGCATATCATCGCATTGCAAAAGCATGGTATCTCCAGCGAGCACCGCCGTAGTTTTGCACCCGTAAAAAAACTGATAATGCAATATAGACCTTGAAATCCCGATCTTTCAGTGCTCACTTCACATGTCGAGTTGCTGATCTGGTACCCAGACTATTCGTGATATCTCAGTAGCTGTGGGTACACTATTTGCGATGACTCTAAAATATACTGCTGATACAATGCTGCCCTAAATCTTTTAAAATTGGCTGGCTACTTTGGCAGGATCTGGTTGCATATTCATCAACTCACACACGGAAACAACATGCGCATCGTCAAGAATACCGTCGTATCTCTCAGTTATGAACTATCGGACTCGACCGGCAAGATTCTAGAAAAAGCTGGTTCTCCGATCACTTACTTGCACGGCGGCTATGATGGCATCTTCCCAATGGTGGAAGAGGCCCTCCATAATAAGGAGATCGGTCATATCTGCTTGGTCTATATGGAGCCTGCGAATACCTTTGGTGAATACGATAGCGACCTAGTTCGGATGGAGCCGCGCGATGCGTTCCCTGATGACATCGTGGTCGGAATGCAGTTCGAGGGTGACGATGAGGAGGACTCAGATGACGTTATCATCTTCACCGTCACCGATATTGCTGACGATAAGGTGGTGGTGGATGGCAATCATCCACTCGCTGGGATGACACTACGTTTCAATTGTACAGTCACTGATGTGCGCTCCGCCACGGCTGAAGAAATCTCACATGGCCATATCCACGATGCTCATGGGTACGAGAACTGATTCTTCTTGATCTGATTCAGCCTTAAGTCAGTGACCCAATTGAGCCATCAGCGCTACTAATTCTCCACAATCTTTTTTAATATATAGAGCTGCTCCAACGCCTCTTTCGGACTTAACTCGTCCGGTATGATAATACGCAACTTAAGCAACGCGGGGTGCTCCTGCAGCATTTCTGCCGCTACTACACCTTCTGAGAATAGATCCCCCTGCAGATTCCTGCCTGAATTCTCCTGCTCTAACTTCATCAGATGTGTCCTCGCGACCTTGATGACCTGCTCTGGGATTCCAGCGAGTGCTGCAACCTGAAGGCCGTAACTCTGACTGGCGGGACCCTCATTGACCGCATGCAGAAATACGATATGGTGTTTATGCTCCACCGCTTGCAGATGCACATTAACCGCCTGAGAGAACTCTTCCGTAAGCCTTGTCAGTTCGAAGTAATGGGTAGCAAACAACGTATAGCATCGATTCTTTTCCAGCAAATAACGGGCAATTGCAAATGCCAACGCCAGGCCGTCGAACGTGGAAGTGCCTCGCCCAACCTCATCCATCAATACCAGACTCTGCTGGGTTGCATTATGCAGAATATTGGCAGCCTCAGTCATCTCAACCATGAAGGTCGATCTCCCGCCGGCAAGGTCATCAGATGCGCCGATACGGGTAAATATCTGGTCTAGTGGGCCAAGACATGCACTATCAGCGGGAACATAGCTACCGCAATGTGCGAGTAATGTAATCAATGCCACCTGCCTCATGTAGGTGGACTTCCCCCCCATATTAGGCCCGGTAATAATGAGCATTTGACGGTTGCCACTATCCACAGCACCGAGACTCACATCATTAGCGATGAAGTTCTCAACCTGATCCTCCACTACCGGATGACGTCCCGCCACGATCTCGATCTTGGCTAAATCGGTGAATGTCGGCATGGTGTAACCAAGTAACAGTGAACGCTCAGCGAAAGTAGCCAACACATCCAATTCAGCGACAGCACGAGCGACCCGCTGTAAATAATCAATGAATGGTAAAAGTGATTCTAGCAAGCTCTCATACAAGAATTTCTCACGTGCCAATGCCCGATCCTGTGCGGATAGTGCCATATCCTCGAAAGTCTTAAGTTCAGGCGTGATATAACGCTCTGCATTCTTCAGCGTCTGCCGCCTCCGGTAGTCATCAGGAATTTTCTCAGTATGAGCATGAGTGACCTCGATATAGAATCCATGCACCCGGTTATACTCCACCCTGAGAGTAGCAATGCCTGTGCGTGCCCTCTCCCGTGCCTCCAACTGCACCAGGAATTCACCACCGTTATTCTGTATCGCGCGAAATCCATCCAACTCATCATCATAGCCGTCTGCGATTACGCCACCTTCCCTTAGCACCGCACTCGGCTCTTCACGGAGAGCGCTCTCCAGAAGACTAGTGAGATTAGCGTCTGGCATGATTGCTTGCGTAAGTACATCGATACGTTCACTGGTACAGTTGGCAACTACCGACATAACTTCAGGAAGACATTTCAAGCTATCACGCAGTCCCGATAAATCCCTTGGACGTGCAGACTTCAGTCCAATCCGTGCGGTGATCCGCTCTATATCTGACACACGCTTAAAACATTCTCGGACCGCATGATATGGTCCTAGTCCAGCTGACCCCATTAATTCAGATACGCTATCGAGGCGACGCTGGATAACGGCTTGGTCGCGTAACGGGTGATGCAACCAGTGCCGAAGTAAACGACTCCCCATGCTGTTTGAACAGGTGTCGAGCAGTGATAGCAGTGTGGGGGATACTTCGCCTCGTATGGTTTCTGAAATTTCTAGATTGCGACGGGTAGCAGCATCCATCCTCACATAAGCACTATCTCGCTCAGCTTGCAGCGACTTAATATGAATGATGCTTGCACCCTGCGTGAGACGTGCATACTCTAGCAGCGCACCGGCCGAACCCAATCCTAGATGGGAGTCATCACAACCGAAGCCAGAAAGATCACGAGTTCCAAACTGCTGGGTAAGATTGCGTACGGCGGCATCACTATCAAACTGCCATACCGGCAGATACTTAAAGCTTAAACTTTTGAGCACTGTCACACTGTTAAATAAAGTAGAGTTTTTCATCGACTCTGGCAGAAGCACCTCGGATGGCTTCAATCGTTCCAACTCACTTGCCAGATTATCAGCCGTTGTCTCCATGATGTAGAACTGACCGGCTGCGAGATTAAGCCAGGATAATCCCAGAGTGGACTCATTCAGGACCATCGCCAACAGGACACAGTCACGTTTTTCTTCTAACAGTGCAGCATCTGTCAGCGTTCCGGGCGTGATGATCCGTGTGACCTGACGTTCCACGGGGCCCTTAGCGGTTGCAGGGTCACCAGTCTGTTCACAAATTGCAACCGACTCGCCCATCCTGACAAGCTTCGCCAAATACTGCTCGGCAGCGTGGTATGGCACACCCGCCATCTTGATCGGCTCACCCGCCGAGACTCCTCGACGGGTTAATGTGATATCAAGTAGCCTTGCAGCCTTTTCCGCATCATCAAAAAAAAGTTCGTAGAAATCCCCCATTCGATAGAACATCAGCATGTCTGAATGCTGTGCCTTGATGCGCAGGTATTGCTGCATCATTGGGGTATGCTGGCTTGACATGATCCGAGTAAATGGAACGATGGATAGAACTACATCTGGTGAGAAGGATGACTCTACGAAACTACGATCAAGTTCTCTCTATGGAATAGTTTGCCACTAACCGAGACTCTCTACCGGGTGACACTTCCACCACATCGGTAGCTGCATTGGTCGTCTCGGCGCAGAGAAGGTTCCGGTAGTCATTGTCCTGAAGATCTGCCATCTCTGCGGAAATCTTGGCCCATGGATTCCAGACCACGGCCGTTTTACTACCACCCGATCTAATCCGGATGCGCCGCTTCAGAGCAATATCATTAATGACTAATTCATCTCGAACACCGAGATAGATACGATCCACTTCCTCATTGATCACAACTGGGCCAATCTGTTTTTTTAGTGCACTATTATCGACCTTATCAATATAGTCGGTATCTTCCAGTCCCGATACACTTACCTGACTGATATCCCCAACCTTAAAGTAAGTATGGAATGCCTGCGTCACAGGAAATAACTGTGCACCCGTATTACGGGTAACCAGCTCTAGATTTAGAGACTTCCCAACCGTGATCTCCAGCATCAAGGTAAAGGATTGAGGCCAGATCTCGATCGTCTCTGGAGTATCCTCTAGCCCTAAAATGACTCGGATCGCACCGGATACGGTGATTTCTGTTGCGACTACATTCCACATGCGATTGCGTACAAAACCATGGGCCGGCCGACCCAATCCTTGCGGATCAGCACCGAACCACGGCCAGCAGACCGGCGCTCCTCCCTTGATCGCTTTTCCTGTCTGATAATAGGCCTTCTCACTGAGAAACATCAGGTCGTCCATCTCTCCCGCCGGACGAAAAGACAATACCTGTCCTGCATAGACCGAGATCAAGGCACTGGAATTGGCAGTGGTAACCTCAATGAAAGGGAGCCCTCCCGCACCCTGAATGAACTTGAGTTGACCCGGGATAGCGTATTCGGTATTTAGTTGTTCCGTATTCATGATGTATTCCTTTTGGCTACTGGGTGATAAGTTAATCGATCTGAATTTTGCTGATGACTTAAATTCTCTAGGATTTCAATTCTTTGGTCAGATGAGGCGAAATCACCTGGAGCAGTTGTCCAAATGTTTTTGGATTACCCGCGACAATATTTCCACTTTTTAGATAGGTCGCGTTACCTTCCAGATCGGATACCAACCCACCCGCCTCAGTAATTAATAGACAACCCGCGGCCATATCCCACGGAGATAACCCCATCTCCCAGAAACCGTCATATCGTCCAGCAGCTACATAGGCCAAATCCAGAGCAGCAGAACCGGGTCGCCGAATACCCGAAGTTCTGGGCATAATGTCCTTGAATATTGCAAGATAAGCATCTACATGAGTGAAATCCCGAAATGGGAATCCAGTTCCGATCAGACAGTCAGCGAGTTGCGTACGCTTACTCACTCGCAGGCGACGGTCATTGAGATAGGCTCCACGCCCGCGGCTTGCAGTGAACAGCTCATTGCTACAGGGGTCGTATACTACGGCCTGAGTCAGTATGCCCTTATGCATCAGTGCAATCGAGACTGAGTACTGGGGAAACCCGTGTAGAAAATTGGTGGTCCCATCGAGCGGATCGATGATCCACTGATATTCGGACTTCTCCTGGTCACCACGAGAACCGCTCTCTTCTGCTAGAATCGCGTGGGCCGGATAGGCATCCAGAAGCACTTGGATGATGGCATCTTCCGCCGCACCATCCACCTCACTGACAAAGTCATTGTGCGCCTTACGTGAGACGTGCAGCAAATCCAGATTCTGCGCAGCTCGGTTGATAATACCACCAGCGCGGCGCGCGGCTTTTACTGCAATGGTGAGCATGGGATGCATTTTCTGGGCTCAAGATTAAATAAAACTAGGATTTTAATATGAATCCCCCCTGCCCGCTTGCTAATGTCCGTGTAGTGTTGAGCCATACCAGTCATCCCGGGAATATCGGTGCTGCTGCACGGGCAATGAAGACTATGGGTCTGAGTACCCTCTACCTAGTAAATCCAAAGTCGTTTCCAGATAAAGAAGCGGAGACGCGTGCTGCTGGTGCATGGGATGTTCTGAACTCCGCCAAGGTCTGTAGCAGTCTTGATGAAGCCCTCGGTGATACAGTGCTGGCAGCAGCAATTACAGCCCGCCCTCGCGGACTCTCGCATGAAGTAGTCGATTCACGTCAAGGTGCACAGGAGTTGTGTACCCATGCAAGGCAGCATCCGGTAGCGTTGGTTTTTGGAACAGAGGTATCCGGTCTGACCACGGTTGAGGTAAGCAGGTGTCAAATTATTGTGCATATTCCCGCCAACCCAGACTACTCCTCCCTCAACCTTGCCAGCGCGGTTCAAGTAATGGCCTATGAGTTACGCATGGCATTATCTGAACTTGGGAAGCTCTCCCAACCTATCGGTACACTCGCCAGCCTTGGTGAGATTGAATCATTCTTCGGTCATTTAGAACAGAGCATGATAGTCAGCGGCTTTCTAGATCCTCAGGAGCCGAAACGCCTGCTGCAGCGAATGCGTCGCTTATTTGCGCGCGCACGATTGGAGAAGGAAGAGGTGAATATATTACGAGGCATTCTAAACGCTCTACAGAAGCATAGATAAAAGAAACAGATGTAATGGATCAGCAGCAAAATCCATTCCGAATTGTTCGGGTAAGATAGTTGACTGAAAAAGTAGGACTTTATATACTTGATAAAAATTGTCGGGTATTGGCGCCAATATCCAAGAGATGATCATTAAACCGAAGTATTGATTCTGATCAGGAGCAAAGATGCGATTGACGACCAAGGGACGGTTTGCAGTAACTGCAATGATCGATCTGGCACTGCATGGTGATAATGGACCGGTCACATTAGCCGGTATCAGCGAGCGACAAAAGATTTCACTCTCTTATCTGGAACAGTTATTCGGAAAATTAAGACGTAATAAACTGGTCAGCAGCGTTCGCGGTCCCGGAGGGGGATACCGCTTGATGCGTCCGATGAATAAAGTCTCCGTGGCTGACATCATCCTCGCCGTGGATGAGCCCATTGATGCTACTCAGTGCAAGGGCAAGGAGAATTGCCACAATGACCAACGCTGCATGACCCATGACCTTTGGACCAGTCTCAATGCCAAGATACGAGACTACTTGACCCTGATCACGCTTGAACAACTGGTGACGAGTCCAAAAGTAAAAAGTGTCGCTGTATTGCAAGATCTTCGGGTGCGCAAATAGCTAGAGAAATTTAAAGATGAATAGGAAGTTACAAGTCTATTTTGATCATAATGCCACCACTGCATTGGACGATGCGGTGCTTGATGTAATGATGCCTTATTTACAAGGTGACTTCAGTAACCCCTCCAGTCGCCATCTCGGTGGAATGGCCGCACGCCGGGCAATAGACCAAGCACGTGAACAGGTAGCTAATTCTGTTGGCGTACAGCCAGAGCAGGTGATCTTCTGCAGTGGTGGCTCAGAGGCCAATAATCTCTTCATCCTAGGAGCGGCAGGCTACCTAAAGCCCACCCGAATCATCATCAGTGCGATTGAGCATCCTTGCGTATTACGACCCGCCCAGGAGTTAGCACGGAGGGGGTATGAGAAATGGGATCTGCGACGGTTGGCGGTAGACCATCTTGGGCAAGTGGCCCTAGATGACGTAAATGATGCCATGACCGAACAAAGACCCGGACTGGTATCAGTGATGTTAGCGAATAATGAAACCGGCGTAATTCAGGATGTACCAGCGATTGCAGAAAAAGCTCGGGAGAATGGCGCATGGATGCACACCGATGCGGTGCAGGCCCTTGGAAAGATTCCGATAAATTTTGAGGCGCTCAGAGTTCATGCCATGACACTGTCAGGCCACAAGATTTATGGACCTAAGGGTTCTGCTGCGCTGATTATGGATAAACGGTTATTACTTAAGCCACTCATCTTTGGGGGTGGGCAGGAGAGTGGACTACGCTCAGGTACAGAGAATGTTCCCGCCATCGTTGGTCTTGGTGCTGCCTGTGAACTAGCCAAGACGCGCATGATTGAGATGACCACGCGTATTAGGGTCATGCATACCCTCTTAGAGAAGGGGCTGATTTCAATGGGTGCTGTCATCTTCGGTCTGGGAGCAATACGCTTACCAAATACCTGTTACTTTGCGATTCCCGGTATCGAGGGTGATACTCTAGCAGTCCGATTGGATAAAGTCGGATTTGCAGTGGCCAGTGGTGCGGCTTGCTCCAGCGCAACGCCCGGCAAGAGTCATGTGCTAGAAGCGATGGGGGTCGATCCCACGCTGGCGCGGTGTGCGGTACGAGTCAGCCTAGGTAGTACCAACACGCCGATGCAGGTCGAAGATTTCCTGAAGGCATTAGATAGTACAGTGGCAGAATTAAAACATATGAATACAGTCGTAGCTTAGAGACTGAATGGCCGTTCATAATAATTAATAATGTAGAAGCATCCCCCTCCCCTCGATCATTTCCAAAATCCAATAACCCCGAGCAAACCTTGAGCGACACTCTTCTGAATTGCTACAAACCGAAAGGGTGCGGTATCAATTGACGTTCTGATAAATCCTCTCCCTCAACTTCCCATCTGACCCCCTCCTAGTCCAAATATGTACAGATAGATCCCCCATTTCCACGTAGAATAATCAAAGTAAGAATCAAGTCTTATCTGGTTCTCTCTGCTTCAGAAATAGCCACTAGAGGAGTAACAAATTGGCCCAGCAAAATTTCCAATATGAAAAGCGCCAGAAAGATTTAGCCAAGAAAAAGAAACAGGAAGAGAAAAGACAACGTAAGCTAGATAAAGGTAAGACACCGTCTGACGAGAATCCAGACTCGACTCAGGTTGAAGCCGAATCTGTGGATGTGGAAAAGACTGAGTAGTTCAGATCCTATCGAGTGAACTCGTGCTGAGTAAATTATGTGGCTATTAACCTTTACGGGCCTGATACTTGTATCTCTTGCACTCCCAGTCTTTTCCGGAGACTTTGAGGATGGCAGGCAGTTTGCGGCTAACAGGGATTACACCCAAGCCGTGGCATCCTTTAAGAAGGCTGCGGAGCAGGGGAATATGGATGCCCAATTCAACCTGGGTGTGATGTATTCCCGTGGTCAGGGAGTTGCACAGGATGAACAACAGGCGGCGGCATGGTACCGTCTAGCGGCAGATCAGGGGGACCTTCCAGCTCAAGCGATTCTAGGCTTTATGTATCTCAAAGGACGTGGCGTTCCACAAGATGAGAAGGAGGCCGCATCTTGGTACCTTAAGGCAGCCGAGAAGAATCATGCAGAGGCTCAATATAGCTTGGGAGTCTTGTACGCTAAAGGCACCGGCGTTTCACAGGATGACCGTCAGGCTGTGTCTTGGTACCTCAAGGCCGCTGAAAAGGAACATCCAGGGGCTCAATTCAACTTAGGATTCATGTACGCTAAAGGTCGGGGAGCTACACAAAACGAAAAACAGGCGGCGATATGGTATCGAAAGGCTGCCGAGCAGGGTGATGTTCCGTCTCAAGCAATTCTAGGACTCATGTACCTCAAGGGGCAAGGTGTTCCCCAAGATGATCGAGAGGCTGTGACATGGTATCTCAAAGCCGCTGAGAGAGGTCACCCATGGGCTCAATATAATCTAGGTGTCATGTATGCGAAGGGTCGGGAGGTTGAACAAGACGAGCACCAGGCTGTAATCTGGTACCGTAGAGCGGCAGATCAGGGGTACGTGGATGCTCAGTACAATCTGGGCGTGATGTACGCAAAAGGCCGAGGGGTTGCACAGGATGAGCAGCAGGCCCTGACCTGGTACCGCAAGGCAGCAGATCAGGGCTACGCGGATGCTCAATACAACCTAGGTGTTATGTATACAAAAGGCCAAGGGGTTGGACAGGATGATCAGCAGGCCGTGATCTGGTACCGTAAGGCCGCAGATCAGGGCGATGCTGATGCACAGTATAATTTAGGCATTAGATATGCTGATGGCAAAGGAGTTAGCCAGGACTATATCGAAGCTCATAAGTGGTTCAGCCTTGCGACTGTCGGTGGTGAGGAGAGAGCCATCAAGAATCGTTCTATTATCGAAGCAAAAATGACACCCGAACAGATTGCCGAAGCGCGGCGACAAGCATCTGCATGGGTAAAATCAGAGCCGAAAAGTTAGCGCTGGTATGAAGATTGTCACCTGGAATGTCAACTCGATTAAAGTCCGCCTCCCACAAGTCATCCATTGGCTGATGACCAATCAGCCTGATGTGCTGTGCCTACAGGAGACTAAGCTGCAAGACGAAAACTTTCCGCTAGCTGAGATCGCTGCGGCAGGATATCAGGCAAGCTATGCTGGACAGAAAACCTATAACGGCGTGGCGGTGATTAGCAAGCGGTCATGCGGTGAAATCATCAGCTCTATCCCCGACTTAGAAGATCCTCAGAAACGGGTTCTAGCAGTAACCTATGGCGATGTAAGAGTAATTTGTATCTATGTTCCGAATGGCGAAAGTGTCGAGTCAGAAAAATATCAATACAAGATGAAATGGCTAACTGCTCTTAATCTATGGCTACAGGATGAGTTACATAAACATCCAAAACTAGTACTGCTCGGTGATTTCAACATCGCTCCGGAAGAGTGCGATGTACATGACCCTGAACTATGGCGGGGGAAGGTTCTTTTCAGCCAACCCGAGAGAGATGCATTCCAAGAACTGATCAACCTCGGTCTCGTAGATAGCTTTAGATTATTCAATCAACCAGATAAATCATATACTTGGTGGGACTACCGGATGATGGCCTTCCGTCGTAATATTGGCATGCGGATAGACCATATTCTGCTGAGTAACGACCTTTCCAAGGTCTGTACTTCATGTACCATCGACAAAGAAGCTCGCAGATTTGAGCGGCCATCAGACCATGCTCCGGTGACCGTTGAGCTGACGTTATAGCCTTAACAAAAAACTCTGAACATGGCATCAGAAGTTAGATAATACCAAAATCTTCCACACTATATTTCAGCAGTCCCCTCGACTCTCCTGCAGGCTCAATTCCGTGTCTCATCATTTTTGATACTTCGATACTGCACGGTTGTGATCTGTCAGATTACTAGAAAAGTGTGATTCCCCATTGCCCTTTGCGACAAAGTATAAAGAACTAGTCTTTGCCGGATTCAGCGCTGCTCTAATTGAGGCCATCCCTGGAAGAGCAATTGGCGTAGGAGGCAAGCCGCTTCGAGTGTAGGTGTTATATTCTTGATCGGTCAGTAGGTCTTTCTTGCGCAAGTTACCATCAAATTTATCCCCCAATCCATAAATGACAGTGGGATCCGTTTGAAGACGCATACCTATCCGTAGGCGGTTGATGAATACGCCGGCGACGTTGGCACGGTCACTCTCCCTCCCGGTTTCTTTTTCAACGATAGATGCCAGAATTAAGGCCTGATAGCTATCCGTCAACGGAAGATTCGTGGCCCGTCCAGTCCAAGCGGTATTGAGATTATTCTGCATTGCATGGTAAGCACGCTTTAGTATCGCAACATCACTATTACCCCGGACAAAATAATAGGTATCTGGAGAGAATAATCCCTCTGCCATCGTTTCACTGGCACCGATTAGCTGCATGACCTGAAAATCTGTCAAACCGGCGGTGTCATGCTGAAGCGCTGGATTTTCATTCAGGGTTTTTCTGAGCTGAGAGAAGGTCCAACCCTCTATGAATCTAATCTCGCTCTGATTAACATCACCGTTGGTGACTCGCTTTAGTAGTTGCCATGGCGAAATGCTCTCAGCGAGTTCGTAATCTCCCGCTTTGAGTGATGAGGAGTAACCCATTAACCGTGATAACAGTATGAATGACCAGGCATCGTGTAAAGCGCCTGCGCCGACTAACTGCTTGGCAACAGTTCTGAGGCTACTTCCAGGTTTAATTGAGAGTTCGTAGGGAGTTATGGGAATCTGAACAGGATCTTGAACATGATAGGCAAACCACCCAACAAACAAGGAAGCGGCAACCAAGGCTAAGAGAGTTATGCGTTTTAGTATATGCATGTCTTGCAGATACTCACTGCACTACGAGAGCATGGTCAGACCTTACGGAAAACCAGCGTACCGTTCGTGCCCCCAAATCCAAATGAATTTGACATCGCCGCATTGATCTTCATCTCCCTTGCGGTATTGGGGACATAATCCAGATCACACTTCGGATCTTGGTTGAAGATATTAATGGTCGGAGGTGCCACCTGATGGTATACGGCTAATGTAGAAAAGATTGCCTCCACCCCACCAGCTGCACCGAGCAAATGGCCTGTCATGGACTTGGTAGAGTTAACCACGAGATCTTTTGCATGTTCACCAAAACAGCGTTTTATCGCCATTGTTTCGGCTAGATCACCCAGCGGTGTTGAAGTACCATGAGCATTGATGTAATCCATCTCATCATTAGCCATACCTGCATTCTTAAGTGCAATCCTCATACACCGAGCAGCACCTTCACCATCTTCAGGGGGTGCGGTCATATGATGGGCATCTGCACTCATACCAAAACCAGCCAGTTCAGCGTAAATCTTTGCACCACGACGCTTGGCATGCTCCATCTCTTCTAATACCAGAACACCCGCACCTTCACCCAGCACAAAACCATCCCTATCTGTGTCCCACGGCCGGCTAGCTGTAGTAGGGTCGTCATTGCGGGTTGATAGTGCTCTCGCTGAAGCGAAACCACCAATGGTGAGTGGGGTTACACATGATTCTGTTCCACCTGCAACCATCATATCCGCATCCCCGTACTCGATCATACGTGCGGAATCTCCAATACAATGAGTCGCGGTCGTACATGCGGTAACAATGGCCAGATTAGGTCCCTTGAAGCCAAACATGATTGACAGATTACCCGCTACCATATTGATGATGACGCTAGGAACAAAGAATGGCGAGATTTTACGAGGGCCGCCGGCAAGATAAACGTCATGGGTTCCCTCGATCATTGGTAGACCGCCAATACCAGAACCAATATTTACACCGATACGTTCTGCATCAAGATCACCACTAGCAATATCATCAATACCTGCGTCTTTTATCGCTTGGATGGCTGCTGCCATACCGTAATGGATAAAGGTATCCATGCGACGAGCTTCTTTGGTGGGAATATATTGCGTGATATCGAAACCCTTTACCTCACCCGCTATTTGGGAAGTAAAGGTTGCGGCATCGAACCGACTGATTCTATCGATACCAGACTTTCCTGCGAGGATGCTCGCCCATGCATCTGGAACAGTGTTGCCAACAGGAGAAACAATGCCCAGCCCTGTAATGACTACTCTTCGCTTGGACAAGATAGCTTTGACATGGGGCGTCGTTAAAATAGAATTAACTCTTCTGGGAGTTGATGTAATCAATCGCCTGCTGAACGGTATTGATTTTCTCTGCTTCCTCGTCCGGAATTTCGCACTCAAACTCTTCTTCCAGAGCCATGACCAACTCAACGGTATCAAGTGAGTCTGCACCCAAGTCATCTACGAAAGATGATTCGTTGTTAACTTCAGTCTCATTCACACCCAGTTGCTCGGCTACGATTTTTTTTATGCGCTGTTCAACATTTTCCATCAGACACCCCTTCTCTTATATAAGAAAAAACCTCCAGCATTCTAGCAAATTTTCGGTATTTGCAATACCAGAACACCACTCACCCGGGTTTAGATATTAGCCATAGATACTTGCTGATCACAGACAATCCAAATCAAACGATACAAATCAGCCATTACTTTGGATTTTAGCCACTCCGAGCATAGTAAATAGCCGCCGTACCGATCATCCCTACCTAATCCATGTGCATACCGCCATTCACATGAAGTGTCGTACCAGTAATGTATCCCGCAGCTGATGAAGCAAGGAACGCGACAGCCGATGCCACTTCCTCAGGCCTTCCCAACCTTCCCAGAGGTACATGCTGAATTAAGTCCCGCTGCTGCTTGTCAGTTAGTGTGCGGGTCATGTCCGTCTCTATGAAACCAGGGGCAATACAATTCACTGTGATATTTCGGCTACCCACCTCACGTGCTAGTGACTTACTAAAACCAAATATCCCAGCCTTCGCGGCTGCATAATTAGCCTGTCCCGGGTTACCTATTGCACCTACTACTGATGAAATATTAATGATACGACCAGAATGTGCCTTCATCATAGCCCGGAGCACCCCACGGCTCAAACGAAATACCGATTTAAGATCGGTCTCCATGATGTCATCCCAATCCTCATCTTTCATCCGGACCAGCAGGCTATCACGCGTGATCCCTGCGTTATTTACCAATATCGTGATCTCACCAAACTTAACAGGTATCGCTGCCAGCAGACTTTCAATCTGAGTGGCCTTCGTTACATCCAGCAGCATCCCCACTCCCTTGATGTTGGCCTGATTCAGGTAATGACTGATTCTCTCTGCTCCACCCTCAGTGGTAGCGGTGCCAACGACAGAAGCACCTTGCTTACCTAGTTTCAATGCGATAGCCTGTCCAATCCCACGACTAGCTCCCGTTACAAGAACCACTTGATCTTGCAGCAACATCTCTTTGACATGTTCTTTCATAGATTAATATCCATAATCATGGTGAAAAATCCCATACGATTCCAATCTAACCCAATAGGCTTGCAGCCTGATGCAATGATTCGCTATCTGTCAGGGCTAGACTCTGCACCCTCTCGTCGATACGTTTATTAAGTCCAGATAGCACTTTTCCCGGTCCACACTCAACCACATGAGTGACTCCAGCGCTGGCAAGAGCATGGATCGTCTCTGTCCATCGTACCGGTTTGCATAGTTGCCGGACTAAGATGTTTCTGATCGATGCAGCATCTGTATGCGACTGCACATCGGCATTATGCAATATTGAAATAGCAGGCGATTGCAGCGTCACCTGTTCCAGTCGCTGCTGCATTTTTTCTGCGGCATGATTCATCAACGAACAATGTGAAGGCACGCTCATGGGCAACATGATTGCGCGTTTTGCACCTTTTGCCTTGGCTAACTCCATTCCATGCAGTACCGCATCCCTATGCCCCGCGATTACCACTTGACCGGGTGAGTTAAAGTTTGCTGGCTCCAACGATTTCCCGCGATGGGTACTCATGACCTCATCGCACACCATCCGCACCTTATCATCATCCAATCCTAAAACAGCTGCCATGCCACCTGTTCCCTCTGGAACTGATTGCTGCATTACCTCCGCTCGGAACCGTACCAGTGAGAGCGCATCAGCGAAGGTCAGGCATCCTGCGGCGACCAATGCACTGTATTCACCTAAGCTGTGACCGGCCATGAATACCGGTCTTGCACCCGTCAAACTCTCCCATGCACGGTATGCTGAAACTCCTGCCATCAGCATCAATGGTTGAGTATTAACCGTTAGATTGAGGTCTTCTGCGGGCCCTTCATTTGCCATCGCCCAGAAATCCTGGCCTAGGATATCAGACGCCTCAGCAAAAGTTTCCCGTACCACGGGGAGATCGGCATACCCCTTCATCATGCCGATTGATTGAGAACCCTGACCAGGAAAAACAAAAGCGAATTTCATATCTCACCAGCGAAGTAACACAGCACCCCAAGTGAAACCTCCACCCACTCCCTCTAACAAGACAGTCTGACCAGACTTGATACGTCCGTCACGGACCGCAGTATCTAGAGCCAGTGGGATAGAAGCAGCCGAAGTATTCCCATGCTTATCGACCGTGACCACCACCTTTTCCATTGAGATGCCTAGCTTTTTCGCGGTTGACTGGATGATACGGATATTAGCTTGATGTGGGATCAACCAATCAATATCTGATGATTGTAAATTATTCTCGGCAAGGGCCTCATATACTACTTCTTCCAAGACTCTTACCGCGAACTTAAAAACCGCGTTCCCCTCCATGATCAAGAACGGAGTGCCTTGAACCTTACCGTCACAAATACTCCCAGGCACTGATAGAATTTTACTATAGCTACCATCGGCATGAAGATGACTTGAGAGAATTCCTGGTTGGTCACCCTGACTCAGCACGACCGCACCTGCGCCATCACCGAAGAGTACACAAGTACTACGATCCTTCCAGTCGAGTATGCGAGAGTAAACTTCGGTCCCTACCACTAGTGCATTGCGGCATTTGCCTGCGCGGATGAACATGTCTGCAGTGGCAAGTGCATAGACGAAACCACTACAAACCGCCTGCACGTCAAATGCAGGACAGTTCCGAGCACCCAATTTATCCTGAAGGATACAGGCAGTGCTGGGAAAAACCATATCCGGTGTTGTTGTAGCAACAATGATGAGATCGATCTCATCAACCTTTATTCCCGCAGCCTCTATCGCTTTACGGCTAGCGTGTAATGCCAGGTCACTCGCCATTTCATGATCGGCCGCAATGTGCCGTTGAGTGATGCCCGTTCGGCTTCGTATCCACTCGTCGCTGGTATCCACCAGTCTCTCAAGATCTTGGTTGGTAAGAATTTTTTCGGGTAGGTAGCCGCCCGTTCCAACGATTCTGGAATACTTCATGCCGCGTCTTCTTTTGATAGTGTTTGAGGATGCAAGGATGAGACTTGATGCTGGTGTTGCAGACCCGCCACACGCCCACTGATATGTTGCAACATTCCACCTCGCACTTCACTCACCGCGCGCTCAATAGCAAAATTGAATGCATACCCATCAGCCGATCCGTGGCTCTTAATGACAATACCCCTTAACCCCAATAGACTCGCTCCATTATAGCGACGATGGTCCACTCGGCGTTTGAATGCCTTGATGACCGGCAGTGCGACGAGCCCTGCAAGTCTGGTCAGAAGGTTGCGCTTAAATTCCTCACGTAAATAGGTGGCCAACATCTGTGCTACACCCTCTGAAGCTTTCAGGGTGACATTGCCGACAAAGCCATCGCACACCACTACATCGGTTGTACCCTTGTAAATATCATTACCCTCAATATTACCGTAGAAATTAAGATCACTATTACGTAGCAGCTCTGCCGCGTGCTTCACCACCTCGTTACCCTTTATCTCTTCTTCACCTATATTCAATAGACCAACACTTGGTCGTTCTTTACCCTCTACAGAAGAGACTAGAGCAGCCCCCATGACACCAAACTGAAACAACTGCTCCGCGCTACAATCTACATTAGCACCCAGATCCAGCACATAAGTGTGACCCTTCATGGTAGGAAGCACCACCGCAAGAGCCGGTCGGTCCACCCCTGGCAACGTTTTCAGCACAAAACGGGAGGTTGCTATCAATGCCCCCGTATTGCCGGCACTGACACAGGCTTGCGCCTCACCACGCTTAACCAGATCAATGGCAACTCGCATCGAAGAGTCTTTCTTATCACGCATGGCTATCGCGGGCGACTCGTCCATACTGACCACTTCGCTCGCGGCATGAACTCTCAGGCGGGGATCCGGCATAAACTTGATAGCAGCCAACTCAGCCTCGATCGCGTCAGGCAATCCTACTAAAAGAATATTGATTCCTGGATTAGATCGAAGATAATTGACAGCCGAGGGGACTGTGACATGGGGGCCGTGATCACCGCCCATGCAATCTATTGCTACGGTAATGTCCGTTTTAAGTCCCATTAAGGCTCAGACAGACTGAAGACTTTGAACTCTAAACTTCGTGACTCGAAGAATAGCCGCAAGTGACTTAATCGTCCTTAGTCTTGATGACTTTCTTGCCTCTATAATAGCCGTTAGGGCTAATATGATGGCGAAGATGAACCTCGCCGGTGCTGGGCTCGACCGCTAGTGGTGAGCTAGTCAGAAAATCATGCGAACGGTGCATACCACGCTTTGATGGGGACTTCTTATTCTGTTGTACTGCCATAACAATTCGCTCCTTAAATAATTTCAGTGCAGCTTTTTTAGTGCCGCCAACGCAGCAAAGAGATGCTCCCTGCCGACCGCCTCTTCACCAACCGGCCTGCTTGTTGAACACTTACCTTCCAGATGACGGGCTGAAATTGGTAAGCTCAGGATGATCTCATCCTCAATCAGCTCCAGCACATCCATCTCAGGCACTGCCAAAACTCCATCTACAGAATCGTCTTCATCAAAACGAGAGAGCTCATTCTCATCTCTCGCCAGTAAAATATCTGTCTTCAAGTCCAGCAAATGCACCATACTAGCAAGACAACGCTGGCACTGGAGGTTAATCTCCCCCTGAACGGCAATCCGTAAAAGTGGCTTACCTTCACTGCCTATAACGCCGCTGATTGTATACTCGAGCCAGCCCTGACTATCGGTCAGATAATCTTGCAATCGTACAAATTCAGCGGGTGTGATTTTACCATGATGTGCCCCAGCATTACGCACAAAATCAAGGGCATCTATGACAAACCGTGCGGACATAAGTTGCGCATGATATATTTTTGCCCCCCGACTGTCAAAAATCAACCATCCTGAGTGAATTCTACATATGCCGCACCTGACTCAACAACTTGTATTGGGGTCCAGCTCCATTTATCGCCGCGAATTACTTCAACGATTGCAGATCCCTTTTGAGATCTGTAGCCCAGATATTGACGAGACTCCTTTGCCCGGTGAAGTACCTAGGGAAACCGCTCTACGTTTGGCCGAAAAAAAAGCTCGGGCGGTCGCCTTAGTCTACCCTGACGGACTCATCATTGGTGCCGACCAGGTGGCTGTACTGGAGAGTACACCCCTCGGCAAGCCACTGACCCATGAAAATGCAGTGAGGCAGTTACGCTTACTGAGCGGCAGGGAGGTGATATTTTATACCGCACTGAGCCTTTTCAATAGCCGTACCAACAGCATACAGACCCGTCTCACTCTCTCTCATGTCAAGTTTCGCGAATTAAATGACCAGAAGATCGAAAATTATCTCGTCAAAGAGCAGCCCTATAACTGTGCTGGCAGTGCTAAGTCTGAGGGATTAGGTATCGCGTTAATTGAACGCATCGTAGGAGATGACCCCAATGGCTTGATAGGACTGCCGCTGATCGCACTGGTCGAGATGCTGTCCCATGAAGGGATAGAGGTCATATGAATCAAGGAACGCTCTATCTCATCCCGGTGCCACTCGGTCCGGGTGATATCGCCTGGGTAATTCCGGTTGCAGTCCAACAACGTGTCTCAGCTCTTGGCCACTTTATCGTGGAGCACCCAAAAACTGCTCGGCAATTTCTAAAACAAATCGGCTGCACCCTGTCATTACAAGAAATTAAAATGCAGGTGCTCGATGAGCATACCAGACCCGAGGATATTGCTCACCTCCTCAGCCCACTCCTAGCGGGAAATGATGTTGGGCTATTATCCGAGGCCGGTTGCCCGGCAGTAGCCGATCCTGGTGCAGAGCTAGTACGAGTAGCTCACCAGAAAGGTATCAGAGTGGTTCCGCTGGTTGGACCATCCTCCATCCTGCTCGCATTGATGGCGTCCGGATTGAATGGTCAACGGTTCATGTTCCACGGCTACCTGCCGGTGGATCCTGAGAAGCGTCTTATGAAAATTCTCGAACTGGAGAAAGAGTCAATAAGCCGTGACCAGACCCAGATATTCATCGAGACCCCCTACCGCAATCAGAAAATGCTTGAAGCGATCGTACAGGTCTGCCACGGCACTACCAGTCTATGCATCGCCAGCGATATCACTCTGACCAGTGAATACATAACAACCAAAACGACCAAAGAATGGAATCACCTCCTGCCCAACATCAACAAGAGACCCTCTATATTTCTGTTGCATGGCTGATCGAGTATAAGACGCTTATTTGCACGCGGTCTTTAGTGTCTGGCCTATAAGGAAGTGACCGTCCACTCCGGTTCCCACTCATAAAGCTACCGTCACGTGAGCACCATTCAGTACCCTCTTAGTATCGTATCCCCCACCCGCCGCCTGCAGCACTGATGATTGTGCTTGCAGTCACTGCACCAAATCGTTTGGCAAATCGCTCAATGACACCTTCCTGGGTGGTGTAGTCTACAATATGCTCGGCCTTGATGACTTCACGTGCAACATACTCAGCACTGCCCATGGCATCAGCAAGCCCCAGATCTATACTCTTCTGGCCGGTCCAGACAATTCCGCTAAAAATCTCTGGGGCATCCTTCAAACGTTTACCCCTTCCCTCCTGAACAACCCGGATGAACTGTTGATGAATATCAACCAACATTTCTCGGGCATGATCCTGCTGTTTCGGATTAGAGGGCGAGAATGGGTCAAGAAATCCTTTGTTCTCCCCCGCTGTGAGTAGCCGTCGTTCGATGCCGAGCTTTTCCATCGTCCCTGTAAAACCGAACCCATCCATTAGCACGCCGATGGACCCGACCATGCTCGCCTTATCCACATAAATCTTGTCTGCAGCCGCAGCAACATAATAACCCCCTGATGCACAGATATCCCCGACCACCGCATAGAGAGGGATATCAGGGTATTCTGCACGTAGACGGCGTATTTCATCGTTGATATAACCCGCCTGCACCGGACTGCCGCCAGGGCTATTAATCCTCAGGATCACTCCCTGTGTTTTTTTATCCTTGAAGGCCTCCTGCAGGCCTGCATTAATATTGTCAGCGCTACTGACGCTGTCAGCTGAAATTACGCCTCGAAGCTCTACCAGTGCTGTGTGCTTGGTGGAAATGGGACCATCCTTACCACCGGTCCAGCCCATTGCGAGGAATAGCAGAATGGTCAGGTAAAGGAAAGTGAGAGACTTAAACAGTATCCCCCACTGCCGTGCCCGTCTCTGCTCTTGAAGGGAAGAGAATACCAGCCTCTCTAGTACCCTCTTCTCCCAATCTTCGTCGTGCTTTTCTGAATCCGACATAGTTACTTCAATCCTTCAAAAAGATGTTGCCATCCCGCTCTTCAATTTCCAGACGTTGCAGACTCTTCCCCTTGCATGGTCCACCGACACAAAATCCAGTGTGTGGCTCGTAGGTCGCACCATGAGTCGAACAGATTAAGTATAACCCTGAATCATCGAAGAATTCTCCTTCTATCCAGTCCAACTCCACGCCTATATGGGCGCAACGGTTAAGATAGGCATAGATTTTCCCCTGATGCCGGACCATAAATGCCGGGGCAGATCGTGATTCATTCGGTAGCTCCACGATGAAACGGACGCCCTTACCGTCATCTGAAATTTCGCTGCTTAAAAAAATTAGACGTTCGTCTCGAACCATAAATTCAATTCCACAATGCTGTTGACACAGTCAAGCGGTGCCAGCGAAAGAAGACTCTCTCGAGGATGGGCACCGTACGTCACACCTAATCCAGCAACCTTGGCATTGATCGCCATCTGTAAATCGTGGGTGGTATCACCTACCATAAGAGCGCGCCTTGGCTCAACGTCAAATTGCTCCATCAATTCCAATATCATTGCTGGGTGAGGCTTTGAGAAAGTCTCATCGGCACATCGGCTTGCATGGAAATACTGCCCCAGCCCGCTAGATTCAAACGCGTTATCGAGTTCAGATCGTCCCTTGCCCGTGGCTACTGCCAGCAGGAGCTCCTTCGTATGCAGGCTCTCAATGACCTCGGTCACTCCCTCGAATAGGGAGACCCTCTGCCCATATACGGAATAATGATGAAAGTAACGATCCACCAACAGCCCAACCTGCTGTGAGGATGCGATCGGAAAGAGATACTCCAATGCGTCACTCAACCCCAAACCAATGACATGACGAGCATCCTCAGCCGAGGGTTGCGGCAGATCCACATCGTCGGCTGCACTCTGAAGTGATGAGACTATGACACTGGTTGAATCCAGTAAGGTCCCATCCCAGTCAAATATTATCAGGTCGAATTGATTCAACATTAAAAACGTACCAATAGGCCATTACTGGACCACTTGGTCTGAGGTGCCGCCACCATCCTCATCCAATCGGTCCAAAAACTTTTGTAGATCATTTGCTAGAGGCGCCTCTATGCGCAACTGCTCACCACTGACAGGGTGTTTCACCACTGCTGTAAGGGCATGAAGGAACATACGTCCCAAGCCTGACTTTTGGGTAGGTTTGGCCAACCTCTTGTTAAGAGCAAAGTCACCGTACTTATCATCTCCCACGACTGGAAAGCCAAGGTGAGAGAGATGAACACGGATCTGATGGGTCCGTCCAGTTTTCAGTTCTGCCTCTAACAGACAGAAATCCTGCCAAGACTTCTGAAGTGTGAACACTGTATGAGAAGACATCCCCATCTTCTCATCTGAAGTTACCTCCACCCGCCTCTCTCCCGATGCCGTCACATACTTGTGAAGTAACATCTTCACACTCTGCTTAGGGTTACACCATCTCCCCTTAACCAACACTAAATACCGCTTCTCCATCAGACCTTCACGGATTTGCTGATGCAATGCAACCAGTGCAGGACGTTTTTTAGCGAGTAGCAGGACTCCGGAAGTCTCTCTATCGAGCCGATGAACCAACTCCAGAAAATTCCAATCAGGATGCCTAGCACGCAACTGCTCGATCACGCCAAAACTCACACCACTACCACCATGAACCGCCACTCCGGCAGGCTTATTGATCGCCAGGATCGACTCATCCTGAAATAACACCTCAAACGAGATGAGCCGGGACTTTGTGATCTTATTTGTGCCCTTCGGTACCTCAGGAGGCCTTCTCACTGGCGGGATACGTACGGTATCCCCTTGATCTAAATGATAATCTGCACCGATACGCTTGCTATTGACCCGTACCTGCCCGCTACGCAACAACCGGTAGATGTGGCTTTTCGGGACGCCCTTGAGACGTTTGATTAAAAAATTGTCAATACGCTGGCCGCTACTATCCTCGCCAACAACCTCCTTGACTACGGCATTTAGAGGAAATTCTTTGCCTAAATCCTTAATTTTACTTATACTTGCCAATTGGGAGTTCGAGCCTATCCTCTATCCGGTGTGTGCGAAATGGCACTATTGATGGAATCTTTCCCTGCATGTCAGAAAAGAGCCGACCCTAAAACCTGGTTAACTTCGCTCACCAATAAAAGCAGCGATACTAATTGATTTGTGCGCTCAAAGTACACGTAGATTTCAGTTTACAGTTTTTATAGTACCCGTTTCCCGAGAAACTCTAGTCGGAACCCGGTTAAAACTGAACTGAAACTTAATTTCCGGGTCTGCTTGCCAATGAAGCAGGCCCCTAGTGACAATCCAGAGAATAGTCATCATTAAACAAGCAGCCCGACATTATGACCAAGTTGCCTGACTAATAAGTTCTCATATTCGCGTGCAGGATGATGTCCTGCGAACGCGTGGATTGTACGCCCGTGACCAGAGCGCGGGAGGCATAAAATGAAACGCATGTTATTTAATGCGACACAGCCAGAAGAGCTTCGTGTTGCCATTGTTGACGGTCAGAAACTGATAGACCTTGACATAGAATCAGCCGGTAAAGAACAACGAAAAAGTAACATCTACAAGGCAGTCATTACCCGCCTCGAGCCCAGTCTTGAGGCTGCCTTTGTCGAGTATGGTGGAGACCGTCATGGATTCCTACCCTTCAAAGAAATCTCCCGTGTTTACTTCAAAGAAAATTCTGACCCTGCCAAGGTCCGTATTCAAGACGCGCTGCGGGAAGGACAGGAACTAATTGTCCAGGTAGACAAGGACGAGCGAGGCACCAAGGGTGCGGCACTCACCACCTTCATCTCACTGGCCGGTCGGTACCTTGTTCTGATGCCGAACAATCCTCGTGGTGGTGGGGTATCTCGCCGCATCGAGGGCGAAGACCGGGCTGAACTACGAGACGTGATGTCTCAACTGGATGTTCCAACGGGCATGAGCATCATTGCCCGCACCGCCGGAATAGGTCGTAGCGAAGAAGAGTTGCAGTGGGATCTCAACTACCTGATGCAGTTGTGGCGCGCTATTGAGGATGCTTCTAAGAGTCAGAACGGCGCTTTCCTGATCTACCAGGAAAGCAGTCTGGTAATACGGGCTATACGCGACTACTTCCATCAGGAGATCGGTGAGATCCTGATTGATACCGAAAGTATTTACGATCAAGCCTGTCAGTTCATGAGCCATGTTATGCCGGCCAATGTTAACCGGGTCAAGCTCTATCATGATGACGTACCCTTGTTTTCACGTTTCCAGATTGAGCATCAGATTGAGACCGCGTACTCTCGACAAGTAACCCTACCCTCCGGAGGGGCTATCGTTATTGATCACACGGAGGCTCTGGTATCGGTTGACGTCAATTCCGCACGAGCAACCCGTGGCTCTGACATCGAGCAGACTGCACTCAACACCAATCTAGAAGCTGCTGACGAGATAGCGCGCCAATTACGCTTGCGCGATCTGGGTGGACTGGTCGTCATCGATTTCATCGATATGGAAGTTACTCGCAATCAGCGTGAGGTGGAAGGTCGGCTGCATGATGCACTGCGTTATGACCGAGCACGGGTTCAAGTTGGGAAGATCTCTCGTTTCGGACTGCTGGAATTGTCTAGGCAGCGTCTCCGTCCTTCGCTAGGCGAGAGTAGCTATATCTCCTGCCCTCGCTGCCACGGGACCGGTCATATCCGTGGCACTGATTCATCTGCCCTGCATATACTCCGGATCATCCAGGAAGAAGCGATGAAAGAAAATACGGCCGCGCTACACGTTCAGGTCCCGGTGGATGTTGCCACCTACTTACTGAACGAGAAGCGTGCAGAGATTCATGCCATTGAAGCACGTCTGAAGATGAGCGTGATATTGATTCCGAACGTTCACTTAGAAACCCCAAACTACACGATTAACCGTCTGCGTCATGACGACGTCAAGCTGGGAGAGGTGCAGACCAGCTATCAGATGGTAGAGAAGCCAACAGAAGAGATTACTCTCCCATCAGCAGCACAGGAGTCCAAGCCCCCACGGCCACAAGCCGTTGTAAAGGGCATCACGCCATCACAACCCGCCCCAATACGTGATGAAAGGCCGCAATCTCAAATCAAAGAGACGTCCCTCCTGAGTAAACTCTTCGGCTGGTTCTCACAACCGAGCAGTGAGGAACGAAAGGAAGAGCCAAAACAGATCAGAACTCGACCACAAAGACAGGAACACCCGCGTGGACGTCAGGAACGTGGGCGCGATGGTAAGCGTGGTGAACGTGGTGAACCTGGTAGCGAGGCTGGTGGCGCTCTGATTCAAGGGCGGGCAGCTCCCGCTCAGCGCCCCCCACGCGGAGAGCAAGAGCCCAAGGGAGACAGACCCAGCCAGAAAAAACCATCCCGACCGCCGCGGGAAGAACGCAACCGGACCGAGGCCAAGCCGCAAGCGGGAGACGAACAATTGGCGGGGGAGTCTCCACTCTCTGGAGAGGGCCAACCGCAACAGGGTGAAGATGGCGGACGATCACGTAGGCATCGCGGAGGCAGACAACGTGACCGTGGTAACCGTGGTGAACGTGGTAGTCGTGAAGACCAGGGCTCAGCCGTCCAAACTAATCCAACGGAGTCCGTTGCTTCGACCCAGACCTCACTCCCCGTGGAATCAGTATATACAGCCTCCTTCGCACCATCACAGGAGCTATCAGGAGGCATTACTGAAGAGCAGAGATCAACTACTAACGACGATGCGCCACAGCATGCGATGGAGTCTCCCGTGAAGGTCAACAATGCATTGGTACCAACCGCTCTGGAATCAATACCGGTCGATATCATCCCCACCCGCATCACGCCTGTAGCGACCTCCGGCCAAGTCGAGATTGACCTCGTTCAGCAAATTGCGCCAACGGTTACAAAGACTGAACCAGAAATCCGCGCAAGCCAGCCTATGGCAACAGTACCAGAGCTGGTGAACCTAGCTGCGAGTGGTTTAATTATGATTGAGACCTTCCCTGAGAAGGTGAAACAGGTTGAGGCCGATGTATCAGAACAAACGATACAACCGAAGCGCAAGCGAGAAAGATTGGCATCCCCATCCATAGCAGAAAATGAATCACTAGTGCAAATCGAAACACACAAAGAGTAGCGCCAAATAAAAGGGTGTGCACCGGCCCACACCCTTTTTAAGTACAACTACAGGGGGAAGATGTAGGAACTCTACATCCACACTCTGCAGTTATTTTTTATTGAGGATGTGATTCAATAGTTCTAGGCCGGCCTCCTCTACCATATCCAACACCTCTTCAAAACCTTGGTTCCCACCAAAATAGGGATCAGGAACTTCCTTCCGACCAGTAAATTTTTTACTATGCTGCATCAGCAATCCGATCTTATTGCTATATTGTGGCGGGCATTGCTGTTGAAGTAGAGCAAGATTATCCTCGTCCATTGCCAGAATATGATGGAACATCTCAAAATCTGATATCTGTACCTGCCGCGCACGCAGCGCCTTCATATCGTAGCCACGACGCTGTGCCGCACTCTGCGCCCTTTCATCTGGTGGGGCACCAATATGATAACTATGGGTGCCGGCAGAATCGATATAAAGTTGCTTATCAACTCCTGCCATCCCAACCTGGTGTCTGAATACAGCCTCCGCAGTAGGCGAACGACAGATATTGCCCATGCAGACAAACAGAACTCGAGTTTCCATAATTTCTTCCGAGCTCATAACCACAGTCTCATAGATACGAAGTTACAGTCTTTGGGTAGTTGCCGATACATCCTCTAATACGGCAGTATTGCGTCTGGCTTGGCTTGCAGGATAACCTTACGAAAATCTTCCTGAATACGCTTTAATGCTGATTCATTATCAGCCTCGAATCGCAATACAATTACCGGGGTGGTATTGGACGAGCGTGCCAAACCAAAACCGTCCCGGTATTCCACTCTCAGACCGTCGATGGTGATGACGCGTTCTGGATCATCAAAACGAGCAGTCTTTTGCAGTTGCGCGATGAGCGTGTAATTCTCGCCTTCTTTGAGTCTAATCTGCAGCTCCGGAGTGCTGATCGCGTCTGGGATGGAGTGCAGAGTGGCATTGATATCGACCTGCTGACTGAGCAACTCTAGTAACCGTGCTCCCGCATAGAGACCATCATCAAATCCATACCAACGCTCTTTAAAGAAAATGTGGCCACTCATTTCTCCTGCCAGGAGTGCGCCAGTCTCTTTGAGCTTTCCTTTGATGAAAGAATGTCCTGTCTTCCACATGATCGGCTTACCACCATGATGCTCGATCCATGGCGCTAAGTTGCGCGTACATTTCACATCAAAAATAATCTGCCCGCCGGGGTTTCTAGACAACACATCAGCTGCAAAAAGCATTAACTGACGATCAGCATAGATGATGCTACCATCCTTAGCAACAATACCCAGACGGTCTCCATCACCATCAAACGCGAGTCCGATCTCGGCATCAGTCGTCTTGAGTATGCCGATCAAGTCTCTCAGATTCTCAGGTACAGATGGATCTGGATGATGGTTAGGGAATGTCCCATCAACCTCACAGAATAGCTCAACCACTTCGCACCCAAGGCTGCGATAGAGTTCTGGAACGTAGGCGCCAGCCACGCCATTCCCGCAATCAACAATGACCTTCATCGGACGAGCTAACTTGATGCCGTTAGCAATTCTCTGAAGATAAGTCGAGCTGATATCACGTGTTTGATACTCTCCACTGCCATCTACCAGATCACTTTTTTCGAGGCGAATGCGCAATGACTGAATCGATTCGGCTGCCAAAGTCTCGCCACCCAGCACCATCTTCAGGCCATTATAATCAGGTGGGTTATGGCTTCCCGTGACCATCACCCCAGAGTAACCACATAACTCATGGGCTGCAAAGTAAAGCATGGGTGTGGCAACCATTCCCACATCCACCACATTAACGCCGCTTTTTTGCAAACCCTTTGCCAGAGCTTGGGACAAATCCAATCCCGATAACCTTCCATCCCGCCCGATTGCAACCGATGTAAGTCCACGCGACCGTGCTTCCGAACCGATGGCATGGCCGATGGCCTCGACGATGGAAACGGTCAGCGTTTTACCGACGATACCTCGAATATCGTAGGCCTTAAAAATTTCGTTGGGGAGATTTTGCAAAGGGCTTCTCAATAACTGGTCACTAGTTAGCCAGACCAATCTGGTGGGGATGCTGCAGCAATAAATTCGAGTGAGTTACGAGTCTAGTGATGACCTGATGAGGTCGCTCCAACCTTAAGCGTATAGTGGGTGCCACAGTAGGGGCAAAGCGCCTCACCCGTATTTTCAATCGGCAGGTATACGCGGGGGTGCGAGTTCCAGAGAAGCATCGACGGCATTGGGCAATGCAGCGGCAAATCCTCCTCAGATACTTCTATCTGCCTCTGCTTATTGTCAGTGAGATGGTCCTGCATAGGCAACTCCGTCAAACTTGATCAAACATAAGTTAGCCAATCAGCATGATTCTTATCTTTGCCGCTGACACAGTCAAAAAACATAGCTTGTAGCTTAGTGGTGATCGGGCCACGCTTTCCGTCACCAATAGTTCGGTTATCAAGCTCACGGATCGGCGTGACCTCTGCTGCTGTCCCAGTAAAAAATGCCTCTTCGGCACAATAGACTTCGTCCCGGGTGATACGCTTTTCAATCACAGAGAGACCAATCTCTCCGGCAAGTTCAATAATTGAGGCGCGGGTGATACCCTCCAGACAGGACGTCATGTCTGGGGTATAGAGCTTTCCATGCTTGATGATGAAAATATTTTCACCGGAACCTTCAGACACATAACCGTCCACATCCAGTAACAATGCCTCATCGTAACCATCATGGGCCGCCTCTTGGTGAGCTAAGATTGAGTTGGCATAGGTAGTGACCGATTTAGCCCGGCACATGTTCACATTGACATGGTGACGCGAGAAGGATGAAGTCTTAACACGAATACCTTTCTCTATTCCATCCACACCGAGATAAGCCCCCCAAGGCCAGGCAGCGATCGCTACATGTACCGTGAGTGTCTTAGCAGAAATACCCATCGCTTCAGAACCATAGAAAACAATCGGGCGGATGTAGCATGACTCTAGCTTATTCTGTTTGACCACTTCACATTGGGCCTGAATCAGTGTGGCCTTGTCATAAGGCATCTTCATCATAAAGATGTGTGCCGAATTGAATAGCCGGTCTGTATGCTCCTGCAGTCTGAAAATTGCAGGTCCTCTGGCAGTCTGGTAGGCGCGCGCACCTTCAAATACTCCCATTCCATAGTGCAGCGTATGCGTGAGTACATGCGTCGTAGCATCACGCCAGGGAACCATCTTCCCATCATTCCAGATCACGCCATCGCGGTCAGCCATTGACATACAGGGACTCCCACAGAGATTCAAAAGACTTCATTTTAACGTATTTTCCAAGGAAGAATTACAATAGAGCGGTAAGTCATTCTTTCTAGACACCGAATATCTCTTCCCATAACCCCAATACCGCCACACGAGCGTCGCTCAGGTCGTCTGCATCAACACGAGCAAACTTCCGTAGCTTGTCAGACATTGATGATGCGCCTGTCGATACAGAGTCTCCACTCAGCCTGAGACGGTGCTGCACCCTCCTGAATTCACGATAAGCATTGAGCACTTTCTCAGCAAGCTGTACAGGAATGAGATTCAATTTTCCGGCAAGTTTTAACAGTGCAATGTTACCGATATTAGCCGTCAATTCAGGATGCTCACAGGCGTGACCAAGGACGAGATACTGCACCATAAACTCAACATCAATAATGCCGCCACGGTCATGCTTAATATCAAATAGCCCGCTTGAGTTGGGATGAGTATCTAGCATTTTCTGACGCATTAAAAGAACCTCATTCCTCAAATTTTCTAGGTCACGTCGTTGGCAAAGAACCTCCTTACGAAGACTCTCAAAAGCATTCCCTACCTGACAATCACCCACTACGAAGCGAGCCCGTGTCAACGCCTGATGCTCCCACATCCAAGCTTGCTTCCGTTGGTATTGCTCAAAAGTTTCAATTGAACTAACTAACAGACCGCTACTGCCATTGGGGCGAAGGCGCAGATCGGCCTCATAAAGCAACCCTGCCGAAGTGTAGCTGGTAAGCCATGAATTAATTCGCTGAGCAAACCTAGCATAAATCTCAGGGGCATCTGGATGGGAATCATTGTATAGAAAGATGATATCAAGATCAGATGCATAGCCAAGCTCTTTCCCACCCAGCTTACCGTAACCGATGATCGCAAAAGCGGGGAGATCACGGTGCCTCTTTCTCAGGCCTGACCATGCTAGGTTCAATACCGTATCCAGTACTAAATCAGCGAGCTCAGTCAAATGATCACTCAGAGTCTCCAGCGGCAACAGACCCTCAAGATCCCTGACCAACAACTGGAATACTTGAGCATGTTGGAAATGCCGCAGCACATCCATCTGTTGCTCAGTATCATCACCGAATTGGTTGGCCTCATTTAACTGTTGCGCCAATTCCGTCTTAACTCTGGTCCAGTCGGATATGCTGTTAAGATCAGCCGGATTGAGTAATTCATCCAACAAGATCGAATGCCGACCCAGATACTCACTTGCCCATTGGCTAGTACTGGCAAGCTTGGCTATACGTTCCAAAGCTTGCGGAAATTCCAATAACAGAGCGAGATAGGCCGCGCGACGGCTTACACTCTCCAGCAACTGCAACATACGTTCCAGTGTCTGATCAGCCGGCGAAAACTTGGCTGCCACTTCTATGATGGAAGGAACCAACGAATCAACCCGCCTCCGACTGGATTCAGGTAACTGCCTATAACGGCCGCTACGGCGGAACTCCTGCAGACGGAATAGCACTGCCGCTGGATCTGAGAATCCTATTGCGGCCAGTTGATCATTCGCCGCCTTGGTTTCGGATTCATCGCCCGAGTGTTCTTGCCATAACCACGCCAGGGTATCCCTATTTTGAGATTCTTGAGGAGTAGAAAAAACTAATTCAAAGTGACGGGTTACATTCCTACGGTGGGTATCAAGATTTTGCAAGAAATCAACATGACTTGGAAATCCCATGGATCTTGATATCAGTTCCTGATCTGCTAAAGTACCTGGCAACATATGAGTCTGATGATCGTCGAGATACTGCAACCGGTGTTCCAGATTACGCAGAAAATGATAGGCACCCACTAACTCCAGAACCGTTTTATCAGGTAATTGATTTTTCTCTTGAAGACACCGCAGAACGGCGAGAGTTGGGCGAATACGCAGATCAGCATCACGACCTCCACGTACTAACTGAAATACCTGTGCAATAAATTCAATTTCGCGAATACCACCGGGTCCGAGCTTGATATCATCATGGATCTCACGTCGACTGACCTCATTGCGGATTTGCGAGTGCAGACCGCGCATAGATTCATAAGCACCAAAATCAAGGTATTTACGGTATATGAATGGTCTGGCTATCTGCTGCATGATCCTTGATTCTTCTATACTCGAACCGATACCAATTAATCGACTCTTAATCCAGGCATAGCGCTCCCATTCGCGCCCCTGGGTGATTAGATACTTCTCCAGCATGCTGAAGCTCATTGCCAGTGGTCCGCTATCTCCATAGGGGCGCAACCTCATATCCACCCTGAACACAAACCCATCCGCTGTAATATCATGCAGACTGGCAATCAGCTTTCGACCCAGTCTCGCAAAAAAATCATGGTTAGAGATACGTCTTTGTCCATCGGTTTCGCCATCCTCCGGATAAACAAAAATCAGATCTACATCCGACGAAACATTAAGCTCCCCGCCACCTAGCTTACCCATAGCAACTACCAGCATATCCTGAACCGCCCCACTCTCAGCCCCCCTAGGGGAACCGTAGCGTGTATGATCAGTTAACCAGCCTTGATGACGTTCCAGCGCAAATCTGATAGTAATTTCGGCTAAGTGGGTCATGCTCTCCATGACCTCGACAAGATCCGCCATTCCGCTAAGATCACGAATGATAAGACGCAGTAACACTCTCTTACGAAGGTCACGTAATGCCTTGTTAAGTGCGATCTCGTTCGTAGCATTCCCGCAACTTTCATCTAGCCTTGCCTGCATTTCTTCTCTGAGAAAAGGAGACCGGAGATCTTGCAAAAGTTCGGCGTGCAACTCCGGCTCACTCGTCAGTATGCATTGTGCATACCGACTAAACGGCAAGACGGATTCGATTATTTCTTCAGCAGATTTGATGGCCATGTGCATGCTTGAGAATTCGGAGTTAAAATTCTATGAAACTGGTTATACTGGCATTATCTATGCAGTCCACCTACGCACTTCAAATAAAGAGAAGCCAAACATATATACTAAGTCTAGGTATGATGCTGTACACCACCATTTTGGACGATTTCTAAAAATACTATTCCCTTTCAAGACAGAGTTAAGCACACTTTCCCAGCTGTAAAACTGGAATTATTTGTTGAATTTACCAGCCATTTTACCCCTTGTTCAGCGTAGTGGCTTCTGGTTCCAGCTACTAACGCGGAGCCTTCTGGTCACAGCGATTTGCTTCTCAGTACTGTTGCTGGCTTTGCGTTACTGGCTGCTGCCGGATATTGATCACTACCGACAAGATATTGCTGCCGCCATTACCCAAGCTGCCGGGCAACGAGTAACCATCGGCGCAGTCAGCGCGGAGTGGGATGGACTGCGCCCTCACCTGATGCTGCGCACGGTACAGGTCCATAACAAAGAAGGTGACCCAGCATTAATCCTAAACCAGATAGATAGCACACTGTCTTGGCTATCGATACTGCACGGCGAGGCTCGCTTTCATACCATCAGGATCAACAAGCCAGATCTGACCATACGCCGCGATACCGAAGGCATCATCCATGTTGCAGGGGTTGCACTCAGCTCTGATCAGAGTGAGGGCGGCTTCGCTGACTGGTTACTGCGCCAGAGACAGCTGATCCTCAGTGATGCCAATATTGCGTGGCAGGATGATCAACGCGGCTCGCCAGCCTTAGAACTGAAAACCGTCAACTTGCGACTGGAAAATAGAGGACAGCGCCATCGGTTTGGAATACATGCCACCCCCCCTAGAAACCTTGCCGCACCTCTGGATATACGTGGAGACTTTACTGGAGATTCTTTAGGCTCTCTTGAGAAGTGGCGCGGCCAAATATTTACACAGCTTGATTACGCTGATATCGCAGCCTGGCGCCCATGGCTACCCTTCCCTGAAACAATTGAATTTGATCGCGGTGCAGGATCAATCCGAATGTGGCTTGGAATAGATGGGACTGTCGTGGAAGGGCTGACAGCAGATGTTCGTCTACAGAATGTTAAGACACGTCTTGCTCAAGAATTGCCAGAGCTAAACCTTATCAGCCTAAAGGGTCGTGTTGGGTGGAAGCGAATTAATAACGGCACCGATGAAGGTACTGAATTGTCCACACGCGGACTCAGTATCTCGATTCATGGCGAAGAGACCTTACATCCACTGAATCTATCTCTGCAAACATTCCCCACAATCAACGATAAGTCCGGCAGTGGAAGACTGAACCTCAATGTTCTGAATCTCGAGACTCTGATGAATCTGGTGGAATATCTGCCGGTCCAAGTATCGCTGCGTGAAAGACTTGATGAGTTATCCCCCATTGGTGAGATTCGTGACATACAGGCAGAATGGAATGGTGAGTGGCCCGCCCCCGCGCAATTTAATATAAAGGGTGGATTCACCAACCTTGGAATGAAGAAATTCTACCCAATACCAGCCTTTAGCGGAATCAGCGGCAATATTGCCGGTACTGAGAAAGGGGGCACCCTTAATCTTGGCTCACAGAAGGTCAGCATGGCATTACCAGAAGTACTTCGAAAACCGGTAATACTAGACAAACTCAATGGCCAAGTTAATTGGGAATTATTAACCGACAAGAATCTCATCGAATTTAAGTTTAACAGTGTTGAATTTTCCAATGACCATGCCGCCGGGTCCATTTCTGGTAGCTACCATAGCGCACCAGACGGGGCAGACATGATTGACCTAAATGCTCACCTGACACAGGCAGATGCGCGCTATGTAGGTCAGCATGTGCCGACAATGGTAAGTCAATCTGCTCGTGATTGGATTGAACAATCGATTGTGGCAGGAAATCTCAGTGATGTAAGGCTGCGTCTCAAGGGTAATCTGGCAGAGTTTCCATTTAACAATAGCGAGAATGGCATCTTTCAGATAAATGCGAAGGCCTCTAGCGTAGAACTAAATTATCTCTCCGAATGGCCAAAGATAGAAAATATATCTGCAGATCTACTGTTTCATGGTAGCCGTATGGAAATTATTTCTCCCCGTGCAAATATTTTTGATGCCAATCTGAGCAATGTAAAAATATGGTTTTCCGATATGACTGACCCTGATGCGACACTTAAAATAGAGGGCGAAGCCACGGGTGCTACCAGAGATTTCATTAAATTTATTGAGAAGAGCGACCTATCCAGCTACACCAGTGGAATAGTCGGTGGTATCACTGCGGTGGGGGATGGCAAACTGCTGCTCAAGCTCGACATTCCATTATATCGTTTGAATGATATCAAGCTCATTGGAAGTTATCGTTTCATTAATAACCAGATTAATCCTGGACCCTACCTACCCAACCTGGATCAGTTAGACGGAGTTCTGACCTTTACTGAGTCTGGCATTGGAATAGAAAAGATCTCTGCTCAGGCACTTGGTGGGCCCGTTGACTTCCGTTCCTCTACGCCGCCAGAGGGGGGTATGCGCATAACCGCTACGGGCAAGGCAAACCTCGACAATCTGCGTCAACTCGGTCGGAATAAGTCCCCAGTTGCCACTCAAACGTGGGCACAGCACTTCCGCGGGAGCACCGATTGGCAAGCTGTTATGAATATACGCAAAAAACTGTTTAATGTATCCATCGAGTCATCCATGCGGGGGCTTGTCTCCGTCCTCCCAGAGCCTTTCTCTAAGGCCGCGACAGATCCTCTGCCCCTACGTTTTGAAAGAAAATTAATAGACTCACGTCGAGATGATCTGATCCTGCGCTATGGTGGACTAGTGGCCGCACAGATCACGCGTTCCCGAGATAGCTCAGGTAATTACCGAGTAAACCGTGGCATAGTCAGTTTCGGCACCACATCCACCCTATCATCTGAAAAAAATGGTGTAACCGTCAATGGATCATTAAAATCATTAGATCTGGATCAGTGGCGAAGCTTATTCAAGCAGGACAATGAAGAAGGGCACCTTCCGCTGGATCCGTCACGAATCAACCTGCACATCGGTACACTCAAGTTTCTTGAGAGAAGTTTTCACAACATCGGTCTGAATGCATTCATCGACAGGGGAGAATGGAACTCCACCATCTCGAGTAAGGAGATCAATGGTGATATAAAATGGCGCCCCTCCGGAAATGGTAAGTTGGTTGCTCGTTTGAAAAATTTGGTTATCCCAGCTGCCTCTCCCGCCAAGCCCATTGCAGAAAAGCAGACACAGTTGCAAGAGAAGAGCCTACCCGCGCTGGATATCGTAGTAGATAATTTCAGCGTCAACGAAAAATCACTGGGCAAGCTCGAGCTGCTAGCGAATCAACAAAAACAAGATTGGCATGTTGAGAGGCTGCACATCACCAACTCCGACAGTTCGTTGGCGGCAAAAGGAATATGGCAGAGTCATGCCATACCACCTCGTATTCAGGCAGACATCAAACTAGAGGCTAGCGATATCAGCAAGCTTCTGACGCGCTTGGGTTATCCCGAGCGGGTGAAGCGTGGCAGAGGTGAGCTTGAGGGGGTCATATCGTGGTCCGGCAACCCCCAATCGATCGATTACCCTACGCTGTCCGGCAGCCTCAAACTAAAAGCCAAGCAGGGTCAATTCCCTAAACTTGAAACAGGTATTGGAAAACTGTTCAGCATCTTTGACCTACAGTCACTACCTCGGAGGATTACACTAGACTTTCGCGATATACTCAATGAAGGTTTTGGCTTCGAAGATATTACCGGTAATGTAAAAATTAATCGCGGTGTAGCAACCACTAATGATCTCAGAATTAGGGGATCTGCAGCGAAGCTCGCCATGAGTGGAGAGGTCGATCTGGCAGCGGAGACCCAGAAATTAAATGTCAAGGTCATCCCATCATTGGGCCTGGTTACCCCGGTGGTGGGGATTGCCTCCATGATAGTAAATCAAGAACTGAAGGATCCATTCGATCAAGTGGTGTCGAGAGAATATAATGTTACCGGTACTTGGGCGGATCCGCTCATAACTGAAGTAGTTCGTTAAGTAAGGAAATTAATGACTAACCACCCGACCACTCTCAACGCACCCATATCAGGAAGAGCTAATGGCCCGGTATGTGTCGCAGCCATACAGATGGTAGCAGGTACCAGCATATCCTCTAATCTTGAAGAGGCTTCACGCCTAATCGAGATGGCCGCCTCTCGGGGGGCTAAGCTTGCGGCGCTGCCAGAGTATTTTTTCCTAATGGGCGCGAACGAGTCTGACAAAGTCGAAGCAAGCGAAGAGGATGGCAGTGGGCCGATACAGGAATTCCTAAGTGCGACCGCCAAACGTCTTGGTATCTGGCTGATCGGCGGGTCGGTGCCATTGATATCATCCAGACCCGACAAGGTGCGTAATAGCTGCCTAGTCTATGACGATACTGGCAATCGGATGGCCCGTTACGACAAGATACACTTATTTGGTCTTGAGCTTGGTAGAGAGCATTATTCTGAGGAAAAGACTATCGAGGCCGGTAACAAGGTGGTCTCCTTCGAGTCTCCGTTCGGTCGTATCGGACTATCCATATGCTACGATCTACGATTCCCAGAGCTTTATCGATCAATGGGTCGGGTGGATATCATTCTCGCCCCGGCGGCCTTTACAGCGATAACTGGCAAGGCACATTGGGAGACATTGATCCGCGCACGCGCCATCGAGAATCTGGCATATGTAATTGCACCCGCTCAAGGGGGCTGCCATGTTAATGGTCGTGAAACACATGGCGATAGCATGATCGTTGATCCATGGGGAGTGGTGCTCGACCGCCTGCCGCATGGGGCTGGTATTGTGATTGCCAACATCAATCCGGAGTATCAGTCCAACCTACGTAAAAGTTTACCCGCATTGAACCACCGTACCTTGCACCATTGTTAAAGTCTTTCGCGAAGAATACTTTTTCTGATTGATCAGATAATACAACTGGATACCATGATTACCGAACCCATCACCGAGTCGAACGATCTCTTTGCCATAGCCGAGCGTTGCCTGCTAAAGCCCTACGAGATAGATGCAGCCGGACTGAAGCAAGTTTTCGGGCAGATACTCACACACCATGTCGATTATGCCGACCTCTACTTTCAGTATAACCGTGCAGAGGGATGGGTGTTGGAAGAGGGTATCGTTAAGTCCGGCAGCTTCAATATCGACCAAGGGGTTGGGGTAAGAGCCGTGAGTGGCGACAAGACTGCATTCGCCTATTCTGATGACATCAGTATGCCTGCACTTATCACGGCGGCAAAAGCCACGCGTGCCATTGCGAGTCAGGGGTCAGCAGGTTCGGTCCAGGGTGTCAGGCGCGCTAAAGGACGCGAGCTTTACTTGCCTCAGGATCCAATCGCAAGTCTGGGAGATGCTGATAAAGTATCCCTGCTAGAAAGACTTGAAGGTTATGCCCGAGCGGTCGATAAACGCATCATCCAGGTGATCGCATCCCTCGCTGGAGAGTATGAAGTAGTCCTTGTGGCCCGTAGCGACGGCTTAATGGCAGCGGATGTGCGGCCACTGGTAAGAGTCTCTCTACAAGTCATTGCGGAGCAGGATGGTCGTCGCGAGCAGGGTGTTGCAGGTGGTGGTGGGCGGTTCGATTACGCCTATTTCACCGATGATGTCTTGCAAGACTATGCCGAAAAAGCAGTCCATCAGGCTCTCGTCAATCTCAACGCAAAACCTGCACCGGCCGGAACCATGACGGTGGTTCTGGGTGCTGGCTGGCCTGGGATACTCTTGCATGAAGCCATTGGCCATGGCCTAGAAGGGGATTTCAACCGTAAGGGGAGTTCTGCATTCTCCGGGCGCGTCGGTGAACGCGTCGCTGCCAACGGTGTAACTGTGGTGGATGATGGCACCTTAGCAAGGAGACGGGGATCACTAAACATTGACGATGAGGGTAACCCTACTCAGTGCACTGTACTGATCGAGAATGGCATCCTCAAGGGTTATCTACAAGACAGTCTGAATGCAAGGCTGATGGGGGTTCCCATCACCGGTAATGCTAGGCGAGAATCCTTCGCCCATATCCCCATGCCACGAATGACCAATACTTATATGTTGAATGGTGACAAGAATCCAGAAGAGATCATCGCCTCAGTTAAGCATGGACTATATGCAGCGAACTTTGGTGGCGGACAGGTAGACATTACCAGCGGGAAATTTGTTTTCTCTGCTGCAGAGGCCTATATGATCGAGGATGGGAAGATCTCTTACCCAGTAAAGGGAGCAACTCTAATCGGAAATGGGCCCGAGGTACTTACCCGTGTATCCATGATAGGAAACGACATGATGCTTGACCCAGGTGTCGGCACTTGTGGCAAAGAGGGCCAAAGCGTACCGGTCGGAGTGGGTCAGCCTACGTTACGGATCGATGGTCTGACGGTAGGTGGGACTGCGTAGGGATTGCTCTGCTAAATCGTTTTATAAAATCCCAATCTCATCCTGTAACATTTATGATTCTAGTACCCGCGAGCCGGTCATGCATAAACTGGTGATCACGGTCAAACAGGGCCCAGAATATCCCAAACCCAAACAGGGAAATCCCGACTACTGCATATAGGTAGCGCGTGATCCCCTGCTTCAGATTAAGCCCCTCTCCAGTTGCAGTGGTCAGCTTTAATTTCCAAGTTTGCATTGCCAGGGTCTGTCCGCCATGAATCCAGAACCAAATGAAGTAAGCGCCCATTACCAGTAGCAGATAAAACTGGTGGGCAATCTTAAAGAAGGAGGAGTCTGGATTGCGGAGTACGAGATGGAAAATAAAACTGGCAATAAATAATACTGCAAGCAGGAGCAGTGCCTCATAGATCATGCTAAGTATCCTCCGCCAGAATCGAGATATCGGTGGCTTTGTTCTTTCAGAGTCTTGATTCAGTAAGGTCTCTTTCACGATGATAAGTAAATCTATAACTGGAATTCGGTCGACAAGAAGCTTGGCTCGGTCTCTCTAATGAAGGAGTGAGAGTGCCTACCCTAGGAGATCTTAAATTGTTTGTATCGGCTCAACCGCATATCACCTATAAGAGGTTAGTTACATAATCCTCGATGGTAGCAAACTTTTCCGACTTACCCGAATAGTTTACAGAAGGCCGGTTGGGGATCGGTTACGACTGAGCCTATAGAAATGATCCAAAAAACCAATTCTTCTTCTCAGATAGGTGCCTTTTCATAGGATAATGCGAACCGGCAGAGGAATCCGATCATTCTTAATAGACTCGGCATGAGTGCTCATTCCTGACCTGCGACAATTTGCCACATTGCATTGGATCACTCATACGCCTATTATTCGAACTTTTTACTTGATCTGTTGGAAGAGTTCTCCATATGCTGCCGTCCCTTACCAGTCACAGATAGACTGTACGACCACTTGCTAGAATCTTAAATAATGAATTACGAAATTCTCTTATTTACCACGTCCAAGTGATGAGACATTTACTCCTTGTGCTGATGCTGACCATGTCAGATGTGGCAATGGCCACTCACGATGTACGCCCCTTCATACCCGGAAGCCTGGCTCAAATATTAGCTGATCGTGAGGGTAGACCCTTCATCCTTGCCCTCTGGTCTCTCGAGTGCCAATACTGCCCAGCAGAGTTGAGAATGTTAGGATCATTTAAAAAGCGCCACCCTAAGCTAGATATTGTTCTGGTTGCTACCGATACGCCTAATGAGGCTCAGCAACTTGCAAAACGAGTGAAGAGCTATGGGATGGGCAAGGTAGAGCAATGGGTCTTTTCAGAAGATATGCCGGAGCGATTACGTTTTGAGATTGACCGACGTTGGTATGGAGAGATACCACGTACGCATTTTTACGACCGTGCACATCAACGTGAGATCAAGACCGGTTTGATCAACCAACAGTTTATCGAAGACTGGATAGCTCGTAATGTTACACCTGACTCGACCCAGCGCTGAGTATCAAACAACCCGGCGTAACCCAGCCCTCTTGCCAGGATTGTTGCTTGTTATTTTAGCTCATGTCGCCTTGCTATATGGCCTGTGGAGCCAGCGAATGATCCCTCCCCCTGAAAAGATAGCAACACTATTCGTTAACTTTATTACTGCCTCCAGACCAGCGGAAGAATTGAAAACAGAGATGCAGCCCCCAAAACCAAAACCAGAAAAGAATCCAAAATCACGTCAACTGGTCGCTGAAACACCGGCACTGAATGACAATGAACCGGTCGCACCATCGCCACCGAAAGTGCAAGAAACCGCATCAGTAGCTTCACCGACTCAGATGCCACAAGGTCCGGTCACCCTGTCTGCCGAGCTATCAGTCGTCTGCCCTGAATTGAGCGCACCATCCTACCCGCCACTGTCCCGCCGACTGGGAGAGGAAGGGAAGTTGGTACTACGGGTGGAACTGGATGAGATTGGACACATCCATATTGCCCAAGTGATTAATAGCAGCGGCCACAAGCGTCTGGATGATGCCGCTATGGCCGCGGTAAAGACATGGCGATGCAACCCTCCTCGGCGTAATGGCATACCGGTTAGGGCCATTGCTCTGCAACCCTTCAACTTTGTATTGCACGGAGATTAACACGATGGAAAAAGAACTTGGCTTCGCACACTTTCTTGCTCAAGTCGACGGAGTCGGTATCAGCGTACTGGTCCTATTACTGGCCTTATCGGTTGCGAGTTGGTATCTGATATTCACCAAGGGGATTGCCAATCTGCTGGAGGGTAAACGAGCAGAAGTTTTTCTCAAAGGATTCTGGGATGCAGATTCCCTGCAGGAAGTGAGTTCAACGATGAAAGGTCCCCTAGCAGATAATGCCTTTGCACAGCTCGCACAATTGGCATTAGATGCCGCTACCGCTTTTGAGAAGCATGATCTTCAGAAGTTGGAGGCTGCGGGCGGGGCGA
>JACDSH010000009.1 GCA_013450215.1 Nitrosospira sp. | reverse complement strand
AGTGGGTTGTACACAGAATTTCTCTTCTCTTCTCTGATCAAATACCCACTCCTTGCGTGCTACGGTTCGACAATTCCGCTACACTTCGTGTTTTCCATATGATCTCTAGGTTTTCTTCGATTTGCGGTCCTACCATCGCCTTCTAGTATGGTCATCACACTATTGGAGTGATTAATGTTCATCAGTGTTCTTGAGCTTTTCAAAATTGGAATAGGTCCCTCAAGCTCTCATACCATGGGGCCAATGGTGGCGGCCAGTGATTTCCGTAGTCGCATTCAGACTTTAGCCGCAACTAATCCAGTTGATCCGGATCTCCATGTTCGCTGCATCCTGAAAGGTTCTCTAGCATTCACCGGAAAGGGCCACGCGGCTGATCATGCCGTAGCATTGGGGCTGCATGGGTATTCCCCAGAGGGCTTGGCCGAGCAGTCGGTAAATGAACTGATGGAGCGGTTATGGAATGGTCGATTAATCAAGCTGAGTGAGACACTATCGGTCAGGTTTAGTGCAGCAATAGATGTGGTTTTTGATCGCACCCAGCCGTTGCCGCAGCATCCGAATGGCATGATCTTCGAATTGCTCGACGGCAGTGGGAAAATGGTTCTGTCAGAAACTTATTTTTCGGTAGGTGGCGGTTTCGTCAATACACTTGCTGAAATTAGCAAGTTGGATGCGCCGCTTAAAATGGAGTCTGCTAGTTTGTGTCCCTATCCATTTGATTCAGCCGATTCCATGGTTAAGATGGCAGACGAGAGCGGCCTGTCGATCGCGATGCTAAAGCGGTTGAATGAACACACTAAGATGACCGATGACGAGCTGAATCAAGGGTTAGATGCTTTATGGCGTGCGATGCAGGTATGCCTTGAGAAGGGATTGGCGGTAGAAGGTGTTCTACCTGGAAGTCTCAAGCTACCGCGACGAGCAAAAGCTTTATTTAAGCAGCTGCAAGATGCCCCTTCAGAGGCCAATCTAAATGACTGGCTATGCGCCTATGCCATGGCGGTGAATGAGGAAAATGCTGCAGGACATATGGTGGTCACTGCGCCGACTAATGGTGCTGCAGGGGTGATTCCAGCCGTTCTATATTACCTTGTTCACCATGAAGGTGGGACACAGGAGCAGGTCCGTGAGTTTCTACTCACTGCTGCTGCGGTGGGTGGCATCATCAAGCATAGGAGTTCGATTTCAGGGGCGGAAGTCGGGTGCCAGGGTGAGGTTGGTTCCGCTGCTGCCATGGCGGCAGCTGGTTTATGCGCAGTACGAGGTGGAAGCCCTCAACAGATCGAGAATGCCGCGGAAATCGCGCTTGAGCACCACTTGGGCATGACCTGTGATCCGGTTGGCGGCCTTGTGCAGGTTCCTTGCATTGAGCGGAATGGATTCGGTGCCATCAAGGCGGTCACTGCAGCTTCGTTGGCGAAGCGCGGGAGTGGAATACACTTCATGCCGTTGGATGGATGTATTGCCGCGATGAAGCAAACTGGCTTAGAGATGTCAGCAAAGTTCAAGGAAACTTCTCTGGGTGGATTGGCGGTAAGTATTACTGAATGCTAGAAACCCCTGAGTAACATCGGTGGTCGATGATCATGCCTCTTGCTGACATCATCTTATTGGTTCATTTTCTGTTCGTGCTATTTGTGGTCAGTAGCCTACCGCTTATCTGGGTCGGTTCGGCGTGTGGGTGGGATTACGTCCGTAATCGTCATTTTCGGCTTACTCACCTTGGCGCGATTCTGTTTGTAGCCGGTGAATCATTGCTAGGATTTGTTTGTCCGCTCACCGCTTGGGAGGATGAGTTACGCCAGTCTGAGGAACGAGGAAGCTTCATTCAGCGATGGTTGCACTTCATCCTGTTCTACGATTTTCCAGAAGGAGTGTTGACGGTAGTCTACGTGCTGTTCGCATTGTTAGTTGTGGTCACTTTTCGATTGGTGCCCATGCGATGAAAGTTTCTCGACAGGCTTGTAGCAATCGGGCCGAGCAGTGCGACTAGATGGACTGTAGATGTGGGGCTGTTTTAACGGATCACGATGGTCAGACGAGTGTCGCCACGTAAGAGACTAAGCATGATGCTATTCTCCCCAGGTTGTAAGGCAGCGAGGAACTCCTGCACCGTGCGTATTTTGCGACGGTTGACACCGAGAATGATGTCACCAGGTCTGATGCCGTGCAGCCACGCGGGGCTATTGGCTTCTACCTTAGGTACGAGTACGCCTTCTACCCTACCGTGGAGTCTCGAGCCGGGCTTGATGTTAGCGACTGATGCACCTGCGAGCTGTGGTAATGTTTCCTCGCTGGTGCTGGGTACTTCGAGTGGTTTGGCAATCAGTGCTTTTGCGATCACCAGTCTTCCATCCCTCAGCAGCCCGAGCTCTATCTTCTCCCCGATCGGAACCATGCCAATCTTGTTGCGTAAGTCAGCAGAATTGCGCACGTTACGTCCATTGAAGGTTGACACAACGTCACGCGGCATAATCCCAGCCTTTTCCGCAGGTGAATTGGCTTCAACTGAATTAATGATCGCACCATCAGTGGAGGGGAGTCCCAGTGCCAAGGATAGGTCATATGTAATATCCTCGCTGCTGGCACCGAGTCTGCCACGGCGGACTTCACCAAATCGGACGATCTGATCTAACACTGCCTTAGTCATCACGCTCGGTACAGCGAATCCAATACCGACACTAGCACCGGAAGGGCCAATGATGGCGGTGTTGATCCCGATTAACTCTCCCTTGAGATTGACTAGTGCGCCACCAGAGTTCCCCGGATTGATTGACGCATCGGTCTGGATGAAGTCCTCGTAGCCTTCTATATCTAATCCACTCCTACCGAGTGCGCTGACGATTCCGGATGTGACAGTTTGGCCGAGACCAAATGGATTGCCGATCGCAACGACAAAGTCACCGACGCTGAGCAAATCTGAATCACCGAGTTTCAGTGCCTGCAAATTCTTGGCTTCAATTTTCAGTAGAGCAATGTCGGTGCCTGGGTCCATGCCGATGAGCTTGGCCTGGAATTGGCGACGATCTTTGAGAGTGACGATAACCTGAAGGGCGTCCTTGATGACGTGATGGTTGGTGATGACATACCCCTTGACGGCATCGACAATGACGCCCGATCCAGCGCTGCGCTCTTGCCGAGCAGATTGATCTGGGATGCTAAAGAAACGACGAAAGAATGGATCCCGAAATAGCGGATTGTCTTCGATGGCAGATCGAGTCAGTACCGAGATATTCACAACCGCTGGCGTAACTTCCTGCAATAGAGGTGCCAACGAGGGAATAGTGCCTCTGCTATCAGTGAGTGGCAGAGCCCCTGCATTAACAGGCAGTGACATTGCTAGGCAGATAATGAAACTAGCGTTGAAGATTCTCATCATTAGCTTGTTAGGGCTCATGTGTTGGCAGTTGGGCACGAGGGCTAAAGGTTCAATGCGTTGCGTATGTTCAGTATCTCGGCTGTTTCGGGTGAGAATTTTTCCTGGTCAAATGCCATGTCACCGTCAACAATCGGCTTGCCATCAGCCCTAAGTCCACGGAAATCATATAGCGACGTATCTGCTAAGTGCGAGGGCTGCACATTTTGTAGCGCGGTGAACATAGTCTCCAGTCTGCCCGGAAATTTTCGTTCCCACTGTTGCAACATTTCTTTAACTGCCTGGCGCTGCAAATTTTTCTGCGAACCACACAGGTTACAGGGGATGATGGGAAAGCTCTCTGACTCGGCGTAAGCGGCGAGATCATGTTCTTTGCAGTATGCAAGTGGGCGAATCACGATGTGCCGGCCATCATCACTCACCAACTTTGGTGGCATTGTTTTAAGCTTGCCACCATAAAATAGGTTGAGAAATAAAGTTTCGAGTATGTCGTCTCGGTGGTGCCCTAGCGCGATTTTGGTAGCGCCAAGCTCGCTTGCGATGCGATATAGGACCCCCCGGCGGAGCCGAGAACAGAGACTGCAAGTAGTCTTACCTTCAGCGATGACGCGTTTAACAACGCTGTAGGTGTCCTGTTCAACGATATGAAACGGTATGCCCATATCGGTAAGGTATTCCGGTAGAACATGTTCAGGGAAGCCGGGTTGTTTCTGATCTAGATTTACTGCAATTAATTCGAATTGTAGTGGCGCATGAGCTTGTAGATTTAGCAGGATATCAAGTAGAGCGTAGCTATCCTTTCCGCCGGACAGGCAGACCATCACCCGGTCGCCCGCTTCGATCATGTTGAAGTCGGCTATCGCGGACCCGACCAACCGCCTCAAACGTTTGTGTAGTTTGTTGGTGTTGTACTGTTTCTTTCTCGATAGAAATTCCATTTGAACCTCGGCATCTCAGAGATGCATCAAATTTGAATGAGTTTAAGATGAGAATTTATTGGCATTTTCTCAGATCGCAAGTGGCTTGCACAGTGAGAGTCTCTGTCCGGGTACTCAGTGAGTCACCAACATAAAATATCTGCACATCAAGAAATCGGTTTGTATATATCCTTTTGATATAAGTAAATATACTGATAGTATTTAATATTATATAGATCGTCTGCTAATCTCTCGCCCATTAATCGTAAGTATCCTCTGAGACTAAATAAATGGCTACACATGAGATTCTAATATCAGGGCCCGTTCTGACGATCCAAAAAGATTGGTTATAGGGGGAAAGAATTCATGTTGATCGTGACAATTTAGAAAATAAGGTCGCAAGTTGTGAGGCATTGAGAATTAAGATTGGCTGAATAAGGTAATTTAAGTTTGGTCGCCATGGTCGCCATGGCCGCCAAATAAGCACCGACCATAAAGATGGAGGTGAGAACGTCCAACTGATAGTGGTGACCAAACGGAATGCCGAGTGTGCCGCTTAGGAGAGAGTAGTGAAATACTATTTGCAAATCATAATTGTATCTGTAGCCAGCATATTGCCTGTCGAATCGATTGAGGCGAATGTGGACGGTAAATCGGCACAAGAGTTGCTGGTTGCCCGGCAAGGGTTGCAACAAATAGTCCAAGCAGGGTCATCGTCAAACAATAGAGAGCGAGTAAAGTCATCAGGTGAGAACTTTAAGTGGGCAATCAATCCAGAAAATCAGCCAATTACTCCACCTAATCCAAATCAGTACCTGTATTCGGACCGTGAGTATGATTGGTGGGAACAGCCCGGAACAAAAGCGGAAGCGCCTCAAAAGACCGTAAGCTATCACCGGCGTTCGAATAGTTACGCTACTAATCCGGACCCCGATCCGCCGAGATATGTGCGTCAGTTGAGTGAGATCGGAGTCGATGCATTCAAAGATGTCACTTGGCTTGAAATTGGGATCGAGCATCGAACTCGATACGAAATGCGGCATAACGATATTCGGCACATTGAAGGCGGATACGACAACCCCTTCTTCTTAAGGAATAGGGTATATCTAGGGATAAAAGAAATCCTTGATCCGTTTCGTTTCGCGGTTGAGTTTCAGGACTCGCGAGTTTACAACCATAAGTTTGCGTCAACCGATCAGGAGAATAATCCATACGATTTAATCAATGGCTATGGGGAATTATTTTTCAAGCGCGCGTTAGGTGAAGATGGCCGTGGACAGAATCAACCAATTAGATTTCGGGTGGGCCGCATGGCCTACGAGACGCTAGATAGACGTTTTATCGGACGGAATGAATGGCGAAATACAACCAACTCGTTTGAAGGTTTTCGTTTGAATTTGGGCCAGCAAAATAACCCGTGGGAGGTAGAGATGTTTGGCTTGCAACCAGTAAAACGCCTTCAGACCAGATTTGATGAGGCTAACAAGCATCTATGGGTATTTGGAGCGATCGGGCATTGGCGGAAGTGGTCCGACATTATCACTCTGCAACCGTATTATATGGGACAAAAGCAAACGGCTGACCCAAATGGACTAACGACGACAAGCCAACTCGATCGGGAGATTCATATGCCATCCTTGCGGGGCTACGGAAAAATTGGAAATTTATTGGATTATGACCTCAATTTTAGTTACCAGTTTGGATTTAACGGAGCCCAGCAACATAATGCGTATGGATATACAACAGAGATAGGGCGTAATTTTGACTACGCGTGGAAGCCAAGACTGAGTGCTTTTTATGGCTATGCGACCGGCGATCGTAATGCTAATGATAATACGAGTAATCGATTTGACCGTTTTTTTGGATTCGCACGGCCTTGGTCAGCAGATCATTACGTAATTTATGAAAACATTAAAGCTCCAAAAATTAGATTTGACCTGCAACCTACCCGGAAACTTGGAATAGAAGCAGGGTATGCATGGTTCTGGTTGGCCAGTAAGACAGACCGCCTTTTCGACTCCTTCAATGGCAATATCAGTGTCATAAACGACCCCGGTTACAATCGAGACAAGACCGGGAGAAGCGGTGACTACGTCGGGAGTGCAGTGGAAGCTCGAGTTCGTTATCAAGTTACGCCACGAGTTAATACTGTCGTGGGATATACCCACTTTACGGCGGGCAATTTTGTAAAAAACGTAATAACTGCGAATCATGCACATATTGATCAGCGATCTGGAAATACCGATTTCTTGTATGTAGAAGTATTAATTAGTGCATTTTAAATAGCATCTGCTCGATTATCTTTATTAGGGGAAGAATCATGAATATTAAAACGTGTCTGTCAGCAGTCTTACTAGCGAGCCTGATAATCAGCGGCAACGCAACAGCAGATAGAACGTTACTGAATGTCTCTTATGATCCAACACGAGAGCTATATCAAGAGTTCAATGTCTCATTCATCAAACAGTGGCAGGCAAAAACAGGAGAGAAGTTGGCCGTTAGGCAATCTCATGGGGGTTCGGGTAAGCAGGCGCGATCGGTAATTGATGGTCTTGAGGCGGATGTGGTGACCCTTGCTCTGGCGAATGACATCAATGCAATTGCTGAAAAGGCGAAACTGTTGCCAGAAGATTGGCAGAAGCGACTTGCACGTAACAGCACGCCCTATACCTCGACCATAATCTTCCTGGTGCGTAAGGGCAATCCAAAGGGGATCAAGGATTGGAATGACCTGGCTCGACCCGGCGTATCCGTGATCACCCCAAATCCAAAAACTTCCGGCGGCGCACAGTGGAATTATCTGGCGGCGTGGGAATATGGAAAGCGAAACTTTGGTGAGGCCAGAGCCAAAGAGTTTGTTGCCGATATCTACAAGAATGTTCCGGTACTGGATTCTGGTGCACGAGGATCGACCACAACTTTTGTTGAACGTGGTGTCGGAGATGTATTCATCTCATGGGAGAATGAGGCCTTTCTGGCGATCAAAGAGTATGGTCCAGGTAAGTTCGAGATGGTGGTGCCTTCACTTAGCATATTAGCTGAGCCCCCTGTTGCGATAGTAGACAAGGTGGTAGACAAGAGGGGCACACGTGATCTGGCAGAAGCCTATCTGCAGTATCTCTATTCAGAGGAGGGGCAGGAGATCGCCGCAAAGAATTTTTACAGGCCATCTAATCAGAAGGTTGCAGAAAAATATGCTAAGCAGTTTCCGGCGATTACGCTGTTTAGAATTGATGAGGCTTTCGGCGGATGGAAGAATGCGCACAAAATTCACTTCTCTGATGGCGGTACGTTTGACCAAATCTACCAAAAGTGATCATGCTGAGAAGCTGCAAAAATGGATCTAATGGGAGTGCATAATTGAGTAGGTTCAAGCAGCACAGTATCCTGCCAGGGTTCAATTTAGCGCTCGGGTTCACATTGCTCTATCTCAGCCTAATCGTATTGATACCACTATCGGCAGCCTTTATTCGCACTACAGAACTCAGTTGGCAAGAGTTCTGGTTTGCAGTGACGACCCCGCGCGTGATGGCATCATATCGACTTACTTTTGGAGCTTCGTTTGCAGCGGCACTGGTTAATGCAGTATTCGGATTGCTAGTCGCTTGGGTGCTGGTACGTTACCGCTTTCCCGGCAAGAAGTTGATAGATGCTTTAGTAGATCTACCGTTTGCACTCCCGACTGCTGTCGCCGGCATCGCATTGACAGCCCTCTATGCGGGCAATGGCTGGATTGGACAGTATCTGGAGCCGCTGGGTATAAAGGTGGCATTTACACCGATCGGAGTATTCGTGGCACTGACCTTTATCGGCTTGCCATTCGTAGTTAGGACGGTGCAGCCGGTTCTTGAAGACATTGAGTCCGAACTCGAGGAGGCCGCAGCCATGTTGGGTGCAAACCGGTTGCAGACCTTTTTGCGAATAATCTTTCCGACGATCTTCCCTGCACTTATGACTGGCTTTGCACTTGCTTTTGCCCGTGCAATTGGTGAATACGGGTCGGTCATTTTCATTGCTGGCAATATGCCAATGGTCTCTGAAATTACACCTCTACTAATCATCACTAAGCTTGAACAGTACGATTATGCAGGTGCTACTGCTCTGGCTGTGGTGATGCTAGTCATTTCATTTATTCTGCTTCTAGTTATTAATTTACTACAGTGGTGGGGCCGGCGTCGTAGCGCCTTGGCATAACAATGGCTACTAATACACTCTCTTCAACTTCACGCGTGCGGCGCACACTAACCACCCAGGAGCCCAGTTGGGTACGTAGGGCTCTTATCGGGTTAGCACTTGCATTCTTGACACTGTTTCTTTTTGTGCCATTGATCTTGATATTCTACGAGGCGCTGAAAAAGGGGTTTGACGTGTACTTCGCTGCCATTATCGAACCGGATGCGCTATCAGCAATTCAACTCACTTTGACCGTTGCAGCAATCGCTGTTCCGCTCAATCTGGTTTTTGGTGTAGCGGCTGCTTGGGCCATTGCCAAGTTTGAATTCCGTGGTAAGAATCTTCTGATAACGTTGATTGATCTGCCTTTCTCGGTATCACCAGTAGTTTCGGGGCTGATCTACGTGTTGATCTTTGGTTTGCAGGGATGGTTGGGCCCATGGTTGGCTGAGCACGACATTAAGGTCATATTTGCGGTAACCGGCATTGTGTTGGCGACAGTTTTCGTGACGGTCCCCTTTATCGCGCGCGAATTGATTCCACTGATGCAGGCACAAGGTACGGAAGAAGAGGAGGCGGCTGTGGCGCTGGGGGCAAATGGATGGCAGACCTTCTCACGGGTGACGCTACCAAACATTAAGTGGGGTCTTTTGTACGGCACTATCCTTTGCAATGCGCGGGCGATGGGTGAGTTTGGTGCGGTATCGGTTGTATCTGGACACATCCGGGGCAGTACCAATACCTTGCCATTGCATGTCGAGATTCTTTATAACGAGTATAACTTTGCGGCCGCATTTGCAGTGGCTTCGTTGCTTGCGTTACTTGCGCTCGTGACGCTGGTACTGAAGACTGTGGTTGAATCTAAGATCACGCAACCCAAGGAGAATGCCGATGAGCATCGAAGTGTGTAATCTATCTAAGCAGTTCGGAACTTTTGCTGCGCTGCGTGATGTCAGTCTAGAAGTGCGGTCAGGTGAGTTGCTTGCATTACTTGGGCCCTCGGGTTCTGGCAAGACTACTCTGTTACGCGTGATCGCAGGGCTCGATGTGGCAGATTCTGGGCAGGTGCTCTTTCAAGGCGAGGATGCTACCGACCAGCATGTCCGAGAACGGCAAGTGGGTTTTGTATTCCAGCACTATGCATTATTTCGTAATATGACCATATTCGAGAATGTTGCTTTCGGTTTGCGGGTTCGCCCAAAGGATGTACGCCCACCTGATGCTGAGATACGAGACCGCGTGCATGAGCTGCTTAAGCTAGTGCAGCTTGACTGGCTGGCCGAGCGTTATCCGCACCAGCTCTCTGGTGGGCAGCGGCAACGCATCGCTCTGGCGAGAGCTTTGGCAGTTGAGCCAAAGGTACTGTTATTGGATGAGCCTTTCGGTGCGCTTGATGCTAAGGTTCGTAAGGAGTTGCGTTCTTGGCTGAGGCGGCTGCATGATGATATGCACATCACGAGCGTGTTCGTTACACATGATCAGGAAGAGGCGTTGGAAGTAGCGGACCGAGTGGTGGTCATGAATGAAGGCCGTATCGAGCAGATCGGTACGCCGGATGAAGTCTATGAGAATCCTGCGAGCCCATTCGTCTATGAATTTCTTGGCAATGTAAATTTATTCCATAGTCGTCTGCACCGCGGACGTGCTTGGATTGATGGTATAGAGGTTGATGCACCTGAGCATGCCGAGGCAGAAGAGCTCGCGGCGGTAGCTTACGTTCGTCCTCACGATATTGAAGTTGATCGTACTGCTCAGGGCGATGCCGCACTTGCGGCCCGCGTTACTCATGTTCTTTCAGTCGGCCCAATAGTCCGCCTAGAACTGGTCCGTGATGATAGCGAAGATAAAAATCCAATCCAGGTCGAGATAAGCAAGGAACGCTTTCGTGAGTTGCAGCTGGTAAGAGGTGATCAAGTCTTCATCAAGCCACGCCGTTTTGATCTATTTCCGAGGCGAATACATTAGAGATCTTTCTGCTACGTCCACTGGCTTGGTATTGATCATCTCTCGGTTTTCAGAAAGTCCGTCGGGGCTGTTTGGCAGAGCATTTTTATGTTATGATTTTAGACTTCCATAGTAATAAGAAGAGCATGCTGAAGAATGATGAAAAAAGTCGGAGAGAAAGAGTCTGAAATGCCAACAAAAAGATACCTACGCTGGCCGATCGCGTTAGCTAGCCTCCCACTATTTGGTATGGTTGCCGCTTTTGGTATTGCACCAGATACCTCCTTGAAAGATGTGCCTGTGCAGCAAGTTATCCTCAATCTTGATCTCCCCGAGACCTCCAGTTCTGCGATCGCCGATACCACTTTCTGGCGTCAGGAGCGTATCCAGCGAGGGGATACCGTTGCCGCACTGCTTTCTCGGTTTGAGGTGAATAATCTGGATGCAGCTAATTTCCTGCATGAGGCTAGAAAAATCAAGGCCATGCATCAACTGGTACCCGGCAGGATTGTCCATGCACAGACCACTGCGAGGGGAGAGCTGCGCATGCTTCGCTACTTCCCTGGGGGTAGTGAGCAGTTTTTGATGGAAAAAACGGATGGTGCTTTCAAGCTAATCGAAAAACCGATTGAACTTGAGAAGCACGTCCAGATGAAATCGGGCGTAATAGACAGTTCATTATTTGCCTCCACCGACAGTGCGGGTGTGCCCGATAACGTCACCACCCAGATTGTCGATATTTTTTCTTCCGATATTGATTTTCATCGGGACTTGCGCAAGGGTGATCGATTCACCGTAGTCTATGAATCACTTCATAATGACGGTGAGCTTGCTAGAGCGGGACGGATACTGGCGGTTGAGTTTGTAAACCAGGGGACATCTTACAAGGCAGTATATTTTCAGGCGGATGATGGCAATAGCGGCTATTACGCCCCCGACGGCAAGAACCTACGCAAAGCATTTTTACGCTCACCGCTGGAATTTTCTCGTGTTAGTTCAGGTTTCTCAAGCGCACGCTTTCATCCTGTGCTTCAAACCTGGCGGGCCCACAAGGGAGTTGATTATGCTGCTCCAACGGGCACGATAGTTAAGGCGACTGCCAATGGCATTGTGGCATTCGCTGGATGGCAGAGTGGTTATGGCAATATAGTCATATTGCAACATCAAGGCCAATACACCACCGCTTACGGTCATTTGTCTGCTTTTTCCAAGGGCCTCCGGAAGGGGCAGCGTGTTAGCCAGAGCGATGTAATCGGTTATGTCGGAGCGACTGGCATGGCAACTGGCCCACATCTACATTATGAATTCCGTGTCAGTGGTGTCCAGCGCGATCCGCTGCGCGTGGCTATGCCTGTAGCCATACCCATACTGGCTCAAAATATGACAATATTCCACGAGAATACTAGGCCTCTGACAGCTCGGCTGGATATGCTACGCAATACCAATCTTGGATCCCTGGACTAGTCTAGAAGTCTGGGATCGACTTGGCTAAATAGCTGACGCCATCTGAATTGCACCCCATTTACTATATCGGAATCATGTCTGGTACCAGTCTGGATGGGATAGATGTGATTTTGTCGGACTCAAGTACATCCCTCCCCTCGTTAGCGTGCACCTATTATCTGCCATACGATAAGAATCTACGTCAGCAGATATTGGAACTACACCAGCCTGGCAATGATGAACTGCACCGAGCAGCTGTTCTCAGTAATGAATTGGCCCGCAGCTATGCTGAGGCTGTGGTTGGGTTGCTCACAAAGAGTGGCGTCTCCCCGCAAGATGTTATAGCCATTGGCTGTCATGGTCAGACCGTACGACACTGTCCACAACCCGAGAGGAGCTACACGCTGCAGTTGGGCAATGCCGCTTTACTGGCAGAGCTTACCGGCATCACTGTAGTGTCAGACTTCAGAAGCCGTGATATTGCAGCTGGCGGACAGGGTGCCCCACTTGTGCCAAAGTTTCACCAATTTTTGTTCACAGATCCGAAAAATCATCGTGTCATTGTTAATATCGGCGGGATTTCTAACCTTACTAGTCTTACACCCTCTGGAGAGGTTGCTGGATTTGATTGCGGCCCCGGCAATCTACTCATGGATGCATGGTGCCTGCGCCACCTGGGAGAGACGTATGATCACGATGGCGCGTGGGCTAGGTCAGGAAAAGTAATTCCAGAGTTGTTTGAGAGGCTCTTCGAATTGGAATTTTTTTCATTACCATTCCCGAAGAGTACTGGTCGAGAGTTATTTAATCTCTCCTGGCTGGAGGGCTATTTGTCTGGAATGGAAAAGCCAGAAGATGTGCAGTCGACTCTGTCTCAGCTCACCACCTTAAGTATCGCCAAATCATTGCTGTCACACTTTCCGAGCGCCGTAGAAGTATTTTTATGTGGTGGTGGGGCACGAAATACAGATCTAGTTGAGAGATTGCGGGCTGCATTACCAATGAAAAGAGTCGAGTTAACGGATGTGCTAGGTGTGGATGCCGATTGGTTGGAGGCATTCGCTTTTGCCTGGCTGGCGCAGCAGGCCATGGCGGGAGCTCCGGGCAACCTTCCCGAAGTAACTGGCGCAAGAGGCCAGAGAATTCTCGGGGCGATTTACCAAGCTTGAATTTCAGATTGAGATTAAAGTCGCAGTATTACTGAGTAACTTCCCTATCAAGATAATAAAAAATGGGAGCTAGGGCACCTTTTCAGATACAAACTTGTTCCTGTGGGTTTTATGCTGAGAATGAAGAACCGCAGCCACAGGTAGAAGCAGCGCCTGGATTTTTAATCACAAATTGGGCACCCTCAGGATTTTCCTGATAATCAATTTCTGCGCCCACCAAGTACTGGAAACTCATTGGGTCAATCAGCAGTTTCACCCCATTCTTCTCCATGACGGTATCGTCTTCATTAATCAGCTCATCAAAGGTAAAGCCGTACTTGAAACCAGAACAGCCTCCCCCGCTTACAAAAACTCTGAGTTTAAGGTCGTTGTTACCATCTTCTTCGATTAATTGTTTGACCTTATCCGCCGCATTACTGGTAAAGATCAATGGGGAATGGATCTCGGTAAGTGAGCTTGTTTCGGTGACTGTGTTCATGTTTAACTCTATGTGGATTAACTAAAAATATATATCCTGCTACTGAGCCAAAATTAACTACCTATGGCCGGTGTGTCAGCGGCATTCGTCAATGCAATCTCATCAGTCTTTTTAGTTTGGTCTACTCGACCCTGACGGACTAATATACTCTCAATAGTCGCCCCGAGTTGAATTTCCACAACACGGTATATACATCCCCAGACACCTTAGCCTTGGCTTGCAGCTCTTGGTATTCTACAGCACGCGCCGCTACTCGCGGGGCGGATATGCCAAATTTTTTCTTTAGAGATTTTACTATAGGCATCAGGGATTATAGCAAGGTGATCTCAGCGTATTTAAGGTAACAGCGCAACATGATCAATCGCAAGGGTTTCCGGCAGGCCAAACATGAGATTCATATTCTGTACGGCTTGGCCAGCAGCACCCTTGACCAGATTATCCGTCACCGATAGTACCACCACAGTATCGCTTCCCTGTGGACGATGCACCGCGATGCGACAGAGATTAGACCCTCTGACTGAGCGGGTTTCAGGATGGCTGCCCATGGGAAGCACATCAACGAATGGTTCGTTAGCATAACGTTCCTCAAACAGGGACTGTAAATCAGCATCTGCGGTGAGTCTTGCATAGAGTGTGGCATGTATGCCGCGGATCATGGGCGTGAGGTGTGGGACAAATGTAAGTCCAACTGATTTTTCAGCCATATTAGATAGGCCTTGCCTAATTTCTGGTAGATGGCGGTGGCCCGGAACCCCATACGCCTTGAAATTGTCAGAAGCTTCGGAAAAAAGTGTGTTTACTTCGGCCTTTCGCCCCGCACCAGAGACCCCTGACTTTGCGTCTGCGATAAGATGGTTCATATCCACAATGCCAGACTCTATCAAGGGAAGGAACCCCAGTTGCACCGCTGTAGGGTAGCAGCCCGGATTCGCTACCAATCGAGCTTTCTTTATCTGGTCTCGGTTGATTTCAGGCAATCCGTAGACTGCTTCTGCCACCAGATCTGGACAGGAGTGGGTCATTCCATACCACTTTTCCCATTCTGCGACATCCTTAATACGAAAATCAGCAGCCAAGTCAATCACTCTAACACCTGCATCGAGCAGAAACTTAGTCTGTTGCATAGCAATACCATTGGGCGTGGCAAAGAACACCACCGAGCACTTTTCCAGTGAGGCTTCGGCGGGGTCACAAAACTTAAGAGATACCCGTCCACGAAGACTGGGGAATAGATCCGATACAGGCATACCTGCTTCCTGGCGAGAGGTGATGGCCTCTATCTGTACCTCAGGGTGTTGAGAAAGAATCCGTAATAACTCGACGCCGGTATATCCGGTTCCGCCAACGATGCCAACTTTAATCATAAAACCCCCATGGTTCTGCTGAGCGAGCGTTATTTATTTCACAATCTATCGACCTTGCGCTCTTTGCAGGGAAACGAAAAGAATCATATATATAACAAGAAACAAATAAGAAAGCGATTATAAGCACCAAACAAAAAAGCCGCCAGAAGTTGGCGGCTTTTCCGGGATACATGAAAGACTTAACGCTTGGAGAATTGCTTGCGCCGACGGGCCTTGCGCAGACCAACCTTCTTCCGCTCAACCTCACGCGCGTCGCGTGTAACCAGACCAGCTTTACTTAATACGGGCTTGAGTGTTGAATCAAAATCAATCAGTGCGCGGGTAATGCCGTGTCGCACCGCCCCAGCTTGACCGGACTCGCCACCGCCATGGATATTAATCATGATGTCAAAAGTCGTAAGGTTGCCGGTTAATTCTAGCGGCTGACGGACCACCATGCGACCAGTTTCGCGTGAAAAATATTCGTCTACTGGCTTATCGTTGACCGTTATCGCGCCTCTACCAAGCTTGAGGAAAACTCGCGCTACGGCGCTTTTTCGCCGACCGGTGCCATAGTTATAATTTGCGCTCATATGTTAATTTCTGACCTCGAGTTGTCGCGGTTGTTGTGCCGCGTGGGGATGGGTAGAGCCAGCATAAACCTTCAATTTTTTGAGCATTGCATAACCCAGTGGACCTTTAGGTAACATCCCCTTAACCGCTTTTTCTAAGGGTCGGCCAGGAAAGCGTGCATGCATCTTGGTAAAGTTGGTCTGGTAAATGCCGCCTGGGTAGCCGCTGTGCCGGTAATAAATCTTGTCTTCCGCCTTATTGCCGGTTACTCGCAGCTTGTCGACATTGACCACTACAATAAAATCACCGGTATCCACATGCGGAGTGAATATAGGCTTATGTTTGCCGCGTAAACGGTGTGCGATATCGGCTGCGAGTCGACCCAACACCTTGTCGGTTGCGTCTATTACGAACCAGTCGTGTACTACTTCGTGCGATTTAGCTGAAAAGGTTTTCACAAAGCCTGCCTTGCATGTTCAAAGAAAGCCGCAGATTCTATGTCAGACGGGGACGAATGTCAAATATCCCCGTCTTTTTAGACGGTGTACTCAGAGCTGCGATCATAGTCAATGATAGCACTCATCAATAAATCACCCGGACATTCTCTGTCTGGAAATGCACTGCCAGCGATTGTAGTAAGCCATCTTGCAGATTTACTTGCCATGCATCGCCAAGTTCAAGTTCGCATACTGCACCTTGGTTACGGTAGATCACTGTTACTGGGCAATAGTTACGTTTGTCGCTAAAGTTTGTATTGGGACCGCTGGGATTGCTATTTATACGATAAGGCGCGAGCAGTTCTCTAAGTTTGCCGGCGTTTGATAGGCCATTACAGTTGAGTTTCATACTTTTAGCGTGGCGTGAGCGAGCGTCAGCCAAATTATATAATTTATCGGCGATAATGCGGAGTGTACCTCCACTCTCTTCATCGCCCCCTTTAGTGTTTACCTTAGCCTCTACTAGCAGCAGCTGGTCCTCCTTGAGTGAATTTTTGAGAGCGTCAAAGAGCTCGCTATATACGACCATCTCGACCCGTGCATTACCATCATCAAGTACGATTATTCCCATCTTTCCTCGTCGGGTCATCTGTGTTCGGATGGCGTAAATAATACCTGCTAGAAGCTGAGGCTCCCGCTGGGGATTTAACTGGTCGAGCCGGGTGTGAACGAAATTTTTTAGTTCATCTGCATAGGCGTGAAACGGGTGGCCACTTAAATAGAATCCCAACGCCAGTTTTTCATTTTGTAGCATCTCCTTCTTTGGCCATTGTGGCACATCAATCAATTGGGGTTGCTCTGTTGCCACATCACCCTCGCCAAATAGACTCACTTGGGTGGCAGCGCGGCTGATCTGTTCGGCAGACTCGAGTGCGATGCCAACTGATGCCAATAGGCTGGCGCGATGGGTGTTGATGGAATCAAATGCGCCGGCACGGATGAGCGATTCCAATACGCGTCGGTTAACAATACGTTTGTCTACCCGCCGGCAGAAATCGAATAGATTGGTATAGGGGCCTTCCCGGTCCCGCGCCCCGATGATGGATATTATTGCTGATTCGCCTGTTCCCTTTATTGCACCTAAACCATAGCGTATGGTTTTATTATTCATAGGTACGAACCGATAGCCAGACGAGTTAATATCAGGCGGCAGAATGGTGAGGCCATTGCTAATGCCGTCCTCAAAGAATGAATGTACTTTGTCGGTGTCATCCATATCAGCCGACAGGGTGGCGGCCATAAATTCTGCCGGATAATGTGACTTAAGGTAAGCAGTTTGAAATGCAATTAGGGCGTAAGCCGCTGCATGTGACTTGTTAAAACCGTAGCCAGCAAACTTTTCCATTAGACCAAAGAGCTCTGCTGCTTTTTGGTTAGACAGGCCCTTGTTAATTGCGCCAGCAACGAAGATATCCCGTTGTTGAGCCATCTCCTCGACTTTTTTCTTGCCCATTGCACGTCTCAGCAGATCTGCGCTGCCTAGGCTATAGCCGCCAATTAGCTGGGCAATTTGCATTACTTGTTCCTGGTAGATCATCACGCCATAAGTGGGGCCGAGTATGGGTTGCAAGCGCGGGTCAAGATACTCCACCCGTTTGCCATGTTTACGTTCTGTAAATTCAGGGATCAAATCCATTGGCCCCGGGCGATATAGGGCAACCAGGGCGATGATATCTTCGAAGCAGTCTGGCCTCGTCTTTTGCAGCAGATCTTTCATACCACGTGATTCAAATTGGAATACCCCCACGGCATTGCCCTGTCGTAACAGAGCATAAGTGGCTGGATCATCCAGAGGAAGTTTTTCCAAGTGGAAAATTTCAGAATCTTTAGTCTTGATCTGAGCCGCACCTTGATCGTCAATCGTATTAGTGGGATCAGTTTTTTTATTGCCCTCTTCCGTGTCCAGTTGTCTGATGTACCTGACGGTCCAGTCCAGTATGGTCAGGGTTCTTAACCCAAGAAAATCAAACTTTACTAATCCAATCCTCTCCACGTCATCCTTGTCTAGCTGGCTTACGGCTGAATTACCCGATTCCGCGCAGTAGACCGGGCAGAAGTCCGTGATCTTTCCCGGCGCGATCAGTACTCCGCCAGCGTGGGTTCCGACATTGCGGGCAATTCCTTCCAGCCGTTGAGCGAGTTCTAGCAGGTCACGCACACCCTCTTCCTGCTGAGCGCGCTGATTTAATTGGGGTTCTATGTCGCGCGCCTTTTTTAAGGTCATGCCAAGTTCAAATGGAATTAGTTTCGCTAACTGATCGACAAAGTTGTAAGGCAGGTCTAGCACTCGTCCAACATCACGTATGACAGCTTTTGCCGCCATGGTGCCGAAAGTGACGATCTGCGAAACACTCTCAGATCCGTACTTCTGCTTCACATATTCGATCACATGTTCACGCCCGTCTTGGCAGAAGTCGATATCAAAGTCTGGCATGGATACCCGCTCAGGATTGAGAAAGCGTTCAAATAGCAAGTTATAGCGGAGTGGGTCAAGATCAGTAATGCCGAGAGAGTATGCGACCAGAGATCCTGCGCCAGAACCTCGCCCCGGGCCTACCGGAACTCCGTTGTGTTTGGCCCAATTAATGAAATCGGCGACTATTAAGAAGTATCCGGCGAATCCCATCTGAATGATTGTGGACACCTCAAAGTCAAGTCGCGTATGGTATTTTGGTAACTGTGTATTACGCATATCAGCATCAGGAAAGAGGGTATGCATACGCTCTTCCAGGTTAGTCAATGCCTGATCGTGAAGATACTGTTCCAGGCTTTCATTGTGGGGGGTGGGGAATAGTGGCAGATGATTAACACCTAACTCCAATATTAAGTTGCAGCGCTTGGCGATTTCTACGCTGTTGGCAAGTGCCGCAGGAATATCGGCGAATAGCTCCGACATTTCCGTCTGGGTCTTGCAGTATTGTTGATCAGTGAAATTCTTTGGTCGGCGACGGTCACCCAGAACATAGCCTTCTGCGATGCATACTCGAGCTTCGTGTGCCTTGTAATCATCGGGACTTAAAAATTGTACCGGCTGTGTTGCCACCACCGGCAGTTGCAAACTTGACGCAAGCACTAATGAGCGCTGTACAACGGCTTCTTCATTAGAGGGACTTATCCGCTGTACTTCAATATAAAACCGCTCGGGAAATAGTTGCGCCCAGTCACGTGCCAGCACCTCAGCCTGGATTGGATTGTTTTGTGCTAAGGCCAGGCCAATATCGCCAATATGGGCACCGGACAGAGCGATTAATCCATCTGATCCACTATCGGTTTTGTTAAGCCAGGATTTACGAATCTCAGGTCTTCCGCGGTGCTGGTTCTCACGATAGGCGCGCGATAGAAGGCGACACAGTAGCAGGTACCCAGTGTGGGATTGGCATAGAAGCAGCAAGCGTGAGGGTTTATCTCGGTCAGCCTCGTTAGTGATCCAGACGTCGCATCCGATAATTGGTTTTATTCCATGATCACGCGCCGCCTGGTAAAACTTCACCATCCCGAACAGATTTGAAAGGTCGGTCAATGCAAGTGCAGGCATGCTGTCGGATACGGCTTGCTCAACAACAGCATTGATACGGACGATACCGTCAACGATGGAGTATTCGCTATGCAGACGCAGGTGAATGAAATTAGGAGAAGCGGGCATGGTGTTACAATTCAGTACCGAGTGATCTGTATTCAGTTGTGGTTAAATTCGATTTTGTGACTAATTTTTCAACGAAATATAAACGTTTAAAATCATTATTAATTCTACACCATGTTGAAAGCCCCTGAACTTTTACTCCCCGCTGGTTCGCTCGAGAAGATGCGCGCCGCGTATGCCTTTGGTGCGGATGCAGTTTATGCCGGTCAACCGCGGTATTCCATGCGTGCCCGTAACAATGAATTTGGTTTGGAGCAGATACGCACGGGGATCGCTGAAGCACATTCGATAGGGAAGAAATTTCTCGTTGCCAGTAATATCATTCCACACAATGCGAAAGTAAAGACTTACTTGGCTGACATGGAACCTGTGATAGCTATGAAACCGGATGCACTGATCATGGCCGATCCCGGACTCATTATGCTGGTTCGGGAGAAATGGCCGGAAGTGCCGATACACCTATCCGTTCAAGCCAATACGGTTAATTATGCTGGGGTAAAGTTTTGGCAAAAAATGGAATTGACACGGGTAATCCTGTCGCGCGAATTGTCACTCGATGAGGTTGAGGAAATTCGCCAATTGTGTCCAGATATGGAGCTGGAAGTTTTTGTTCACGGAGCATTATGTATTGCTTATTCAGGACGTTGTCTCTTGTCAGGGTATTTTAATCACCGCGATCCCAACCAGGGCACTTGCACTAATTCCTGTCGATGGGATTACAAGGTTAAGTCAGCTGAAGAAGATGCCAGCGGCGACATACGGGATGTGCAAAAAATTGATTTTGATTTTAATCAGGCGCTCATGCAATCGAATGGGGAATCTAGCTTCCTCGCCAGTGGAGGTGGGAGTGATGCGATTAAACGTCACCCTGCCGCCGACCAGGTCTATCTAATCGAAGAGAAAGAACGCCCAGGCCAGTTGATGCCCATCATGGAAGATGAGCATGGGACTTACATTATGAATTCTAAAGATCTTCGAGCCGTAGAGCACGTTGAGCGTCTAGTCCGAATCGGCGTGGATTCACTGAAAATTGAAGGACGCACCAAGTCAGTATATTACGTTGCTCGTACTGCGCAGGTTTATCGTAAAGCAATAGACGATGCGGTATCAGGAAATCCTTTGGACCCCACTCTGCTAGGCGAGTTGGAGGGGCTGGCTAATCGCGGCTATACGGATGGTTTTTACCAACGGCACCATGCCAGCGACACGCAGAATTATCTGCGGGGGCATTCGGAATCGAATCGGAGCCAGTATGTGGGTGACATTACTGGTTTCGACGTAGTCAACGGCATGGCTGAGGTGCTTGTGAAGAACCGCTTTCAGGTCGGCGATCGGCTGGAAATCATTCACCCCTCCGGTAATAGAGTAATTGAACTTACGAATATGCAAAGCCCAAATGGTGAATCGGTTCAGGTCGCACCGGGTAGCGGGTACCGGGTCAAGATCCCCTTGACAGGCAATATTGAAAAAGCTTTCGTAGCTAGGCTGCTGTGATTGTTAGCCACAAATTATGATCGTACGTGGAATAAGTGCCATCAGAATTCAGTCGCGAGTACTTCGACAGACTTGATTTTGGAAGAAGTTGATTACTCTTTTCGGTAACCACGTTAATCTGCCGGGAAATGGTGAGCTCAAGAATCCCGCGTGACCCCCTTGTTCGGGAAACTCCAGCGTAACTGCAGATGAAACATCCGATTTTGTCGGCAGTGCGGAGGAGGGCATGAAGGGGTCATTGAGGGCGTTGATAACCAACGTGGGTACTTGAACGTGCTTGAGCCACGGTTTGCTACTGGACTGTCTCCAGTACTCGTCGGTGTTTCGAAATCCATGCAGCGGCGAGGTTACGGCATTATCAAATTGATATATTGTAGTGCATGCGACTACTGCGGCAGCGTCAAGCGAATCTGGGAAACGAGCGATTTTTTCCAGAGCTTTGAATTTTAGCGTATCAAGAAAGTGACGAGTATAGACTCGGTTGAAGCCTGAATCGAGTGCCTGTCCGGCAGCAGCTAGGTCGAGCGGAACAGAAACTGCCACCGCGCCAGCGACAATCCTATAGGCTTGCTCGCCTTGCTCTCCTAGCCACTTTAGCAGGGCATTGCCACCCAGAGATATCCCAATCGTATAGAGCGGCGCGGAAGAGGTTGCCACATTTTGATCACTAATCTTTCGCAACATCCAGTTGATCTCAGCCGAATCACCCGCATGATAAGCTCGTGGCAACCGATTGGGTGAGCCCGAACAACCACGGAAATGGACGACCGCACCACGCCAGCCAAAATTTTGTAGTGCACCCATGATGCTCAACACGTAATGACTGCTGGAATCACCCTCCAGTCCATGAAAAAGAACCACCAGTGGAGCATCAATGGGACTATCTAACCAGTCAATATCAATGAAGTCTCCATCATCCAGTTCCCAGCGTTCGCGACGGTAAGCGATCGGAGATGCAGGTAATAGGTAGGGGTAGATAGTTTGTGCGTTCCCCCCAAGGAGCCAAGTTGGAGCAGTGTATGGCTGTGGGGGTGGCAAGTTTTTCAAGTTCAGGTATATGATACAAAGCGGCTAAGGGCTGGATGACTCATCCGTTCCCTAGCGTATTTGGTAGGCCGTGCGAGATTTGAACTCGCGACCAACGGATTAAAAGTCCGCTGCTCTACCGGCTGAGCTAACGACCCGGAGGTTGAGCATTATACCGATTCGCACTCCGATACAAAAGTTCTCTTTGAGCAAGATTTCTTAAAAGTGCTAAAAACTTGTTTCAAGTTACTTTAAGTTTGTTCCCGCCATTGAAATTTTTGGCGCCTGTGACGCAGATTAAATCAGAAACAGAGATTACTATTTAAGTATGCTTTACAGTGCCGTTATTGTGGTCTCTTAACCCCGCCCATGCAATCTTATGAAACTTTATTTTCAAAGATACGAGCAGAAATATTGATCATATAGGGGTGGTAATTTAGTTCTGGTATCATCCCCTCATGAATGATCTGAGATCAATGTTAGAGCAAGCGTTTGGCGCTGTCAGTATTCGTGACCATAGTGGGAAAATGGACTTGGCTCCTGACACACTTTATATACCTTGAAAGAAATTAAAGTGAGCTTGGTTAGATGAGTATTCTTCTGGAATATCAATGCAATCTGTACTAGAAAAGGCAAAAATTATTCGGATGACCGTCTTCGACGTGGATGGAGTGTTGACTGATGGCAGCCTTCATATCGCGGTTAATGGAGAGGAGAGCAAGACGTTTAATAGTCGTGATGGCCACGGTATGAAAATGCTTAAGGCAAGTGGAGTTGAGTTAGCTATCATCACCAGCAGAGAGTCACGTTGTGTCGACTTGCGTGCGCAGGATTTGGGGATCACTCTTGTCTTTCAGGGAGCGAAAAACAAGCTGCAAGTATTTGAAGGGTTGTTGCTGAGTTTGGGATTGGAGGCTTCTGCCTGCGCTTATGTCGGCGACGATCTGGTAGATCTGCCGGTGATGCTGCGTTGCGGTCTTGCTATCAGCGTGCCCGCCGCCCCTGCGCTGGTGAAGAAACATGCAGACTATGTTACTCATCTTGAAGGTGGGCACGGTGCAGTTCGAGAGGTCTGTGAGATGATAATGTCTGCTCAGGATACTTTGCATGCCCAACAGATGGCGTACCTTAAATGATCAACCAGTTCCTGACCAGACTAATGAGTCTGCCCAAGCTACCAGTGGCAATACTTATTTTACTGGCGGCGACATTCTGGCTGGATAACGCAGTACAACCCCAAGTCACTGTGCAAGATGATACCTCTCGCCGTGACCCAGACTTTATGATTGAAGGCCTCTCGGCGATCCGCATGGGTCATGATGGTATGGGGCTTTATAAACTCTCTGCGAAAAAGTTGCTACATTATTCGAGTGAGAATGTTGATCTAATTTCTCCAATGATTGAACCAAACCCCACCCCCACCCCCACCCCTGTAGTAGTTGAAAAAGCCGTCCCTTTGACTCCAAAAGCTCAAACTCCAGATAAACTTCCTGTACGTCTCAAGGCTGATCTAGTAGAGTTGTATGGTAGCAATGATGAGATTTACCTTAGCGGGAATGTTAGCTTGTTACGCGATATAAACAAGGATTCAAATAAGAAATTAAAGATAGTTACCAGCTCGTTGAGCGTCTTTCCAGATAAGAATGTTGTCAGAACCGATAAAGCTGTGTTTATCACCGAAGGAAGTACCACCATCAATGCCGTTGGAATGGAAGTTGACAACGATTCTAATGTCACTCGGTTATTGTCACAGGTCAGAGTTGTTCATGAAAAGAAACGTTAGTCTGGTGACTTCATTTTGGCCTACTTATAAGGTATGCATGAAATCACTCTCCGTCATATTTTTATTAGCACTATTGCCTTCTGGGCATACTCTTGCCGAGCGTGCTGATCGTGATAAGCCGGTTAATCTAGAGGCTGATCGGGCCTCTGTGGAGAACGCCACTCGCACCAGTGTATTCACCGGTAATGTAGTCCTCACTCAGGGAACTTTGATCATACGTGCCGATAAGATGCTGGTTAAGGAAGACTCTAACGGTTTCCGGCATGCGACAGCTTTCGGGAATCCTGTCAGTTTTCGGCAGAAACGTGATGGCAAGGATGAGTATATCGAGAGTTGGAGTGAGCGGATGGAATATGATGGTAAGGCAGACAAAGTGCAACTCTTTAAGAAAGCGAGATTGAAGCGTGGGCAGGACGAGGTAGAGGGGGATTATATTTCCTACGACGCAGTCAGCGAATTCTTTCAGGTGTCGGGTAACAATGAGAAATCAGATACTCAGGCGAATCCTTCCGGCAGGGTGCGGATCGTGATTCAACCGAAGAATAAACAGGAGAGCTCGGCAGCCGAGAAACCGTAGGAGAGTATCCCTATCCGGAGCCCGAGCTTTAAAGTGATGAGTGAATTTAAGGTTTTTAACCTAAAGAAAAAATATAAGTCTCATACCGTGGTGCAAGATGTTTCGCTCTCTGTTAACAGCGGAGAAGTGGTCGGCCTGCTCGGTCCAAACGGCGCAGGTAAGACTACCTGTTTTTACATGATGGTTGGTTTGGTGCCGCTGGATGGCGGCAGCATATACCTGGATGGGAACGATGTGAGTCAGATGCCGGTTCATCACCGTGCTCGGCTAGGGTTGAGCTACTTACCGCAAGACGCATCAATTTTTAGGCGGTTGTCTGTGGCAGAAAACATTTCTGCGATATTGGAGTTGCAGGGTTACGACGCATATGAAATGCAGCAGCACCTAGATGACTTGCTACATGACTTGCATATTAGCCATTTGCGCGACAACTCAGCTATTAGTCTATCCGGCGGAGAGCGCCGGCGTGTAGAAATTGCTAGAGCACTGGCAACGAATCCACGCTTTATTCTTCTGGACGAGCCATTTGCAGGGGTGGATCCGATCGCTGTATTGGATATCCAGAAGATCATAAGCTTCCTCAAAGACCGTGATATCGGTGTAATTATTAGTGATCACAATGTCAGAGAGACGTTAGGAATTTGTGATAATGCCTACATTATAAATCAAGGGGTTGTATTGGCCGGCGGTAAGCCCGATGAAATAATTTACAATGAAGATGTAAGGAAGGTGTACTTGGGAGAACATTTCCGGCTATGAGATTAAAGACTCGATCTATTAGAGTTTGTGGTTGTCAGTTGTTTTTCCAAAATTATGAAACCTACCCTTCAGCTTAAGCTGAAGACTTCCGCCTAATTAAGAAATAATTGCATTGCGATGATGACTGCCTTCGATCAATACAGTACCTTGTCACTCACTTAAATCCTGGGCACAGTTCTGAATTTAATACTGCAGTTGCACGTTACATCGTTGCCAATGTGATTGTGACTAAGGCCAGTAATGCTTGGCTGGCCAATTAAAAGAAGCCAAGTGGCTCATCAAGAATGTAAGGCAGAGCTTTGACGCAACCCTGAGGGTGTCTTGTGCGATAGTCGAGTGTCAGAGACAATTCTTAGAGCACGGTGCAGTCGCTATGCGGCCACTGGTTCTGCATGAAATAGCTGATGAACTCGAGTTACATGAGTTCACGATCTCGCGTGTGACTACTCGGAAATTTATGCGAACACCGCGCGGGACATTTGAACTGAAGTATTATTTGGTAGTTACGTTGCGACCGATACCGGTGGAGCATGCTCAGCTACAGCAATTAGAGCCCTGATCAAGCAATTTATAAGCGGTGAGAATATCAAGAAGCCACTAAGTAACAGCCAAATCTCTGAGATTTTGGGGCAGCAAGGAATTGTGGTTGCACGGCGTACAGTTTCAAAGTACCGTGAGCCCATGCAGATTCCGCCAGTTAGTCTTCGTAAGTCGTTTTAACTCAAGCCAAGGAGGCATGATGAATATCAATCTTACCGGGCGCCATGTGGAGATTACCGCAGCTATGCGTGATTATGTTACTTCTAAGATGGATAAAATAAAACATCATTTTGATCATGTCATTGATGTCAGCGTGATTCTGTCGGTGGAGAAGCTTAAGCAGAAGGCTGAGGCTAATGTACATATTCGCGGTAAAGATATCTTTGTCGAAACGGATAGCCCCGACATGTACGCTTCCATCGATAGTCTGGTAGACAAGCTTGGCCGGCAGATACTCAAGCACAAGGAGAAGAGTGCGGATCGACGTAGTGATGCTGCGCCACTTGACAATGAAGAATCTTAGCAGTTCGAATGATTGATTGGATTGGACAGAGCTAGTCCAATGCTTAACCGTCACCAGACTTAAGAAATTGATCGAAATATAAACTATTCTTTATGAACCGCATTGCCCAGTTATTAACGTCATCCAATGTTATTGTAGAACTCGATGCCACTAGCAAGAAACGCGTATTTGAGCAGGTCGGACTCTTGTTCGAGAACGCATTGCAGATTAAGCATAATCAAGTCTTTGATAGCCTGTTCGCCCGCGAAAAATTGGGTTCCACCGGACTCGGTCAAGGTGTTGCAATTCCGCATGGCAGAATCAAGGGGTTACGTGATGCTGCAGCAGCATTTATCCGCATGAAGCAACCGATTCCATTTGACGCACCGGATGGCAGGCCAGTCAGTTTGATTTTCGTTCTACTGGTTCCAGAGAAGGCAACGGACCTGCACTTGCAAATCTTAAGCGAACTGGCGCAAATGTTCAGTGACAAGAATCTACGAGAAGGTCTGTTAACCGGGAAGGATGCGATGGGAATTTATCAACTTATCTCCGATTGGATGCCAAATGCCCCAGATCAGCATTGAGCAGCTATTTGAAGATAAAAAGGAAAATCTTGCTCTGAGTTGGGAGGCCGGCAGGGATGGCGGTGATAGGCAGCTCGACGATAAGATGATTGATCAGTCTACACAGGGTCTGGTTGGCCATCTGAATTTTATACACCCAAATTGGGTGCAGATATTGAGTGAGACCGAGACTGATTACCTCGACCAGCTTGATCCAATTGCCTTGCAAGAGAACATAAATAAACTGGATCAAAGTAGCATAGCTTGCATCATCGTAACGGGTGGCGCTTCCATACCCACTTTGCTGCGGGCATTAGCTGAGTCCTCCCGTATACCCTTACTACGTTCTCCATATTCTGGTCTGGAGGTGATCTGGCTATTGCGTACTTACCTAGAACGTGTTCTGGCTCCGCCATCTACCCTGCATGGAGTGCTTCTAGATGTACTGGGAGTGGGAGTAATGATTATCGGTGAGAGTGGCGTCGGTAAGAGTGAGTTGGCTCTAGAGCTGGTGAGTCGTGGCCACGGATTGGTTGCAGATGATGTGGTGGAGCTGCGCCGCATCGCACCAGAAACACTGGAGGGGCGTTGCCCACCGATGCTACGTGACTTTCTTGAGGTGCGTGGATTAGGGGTATTGAATATCCGAACTATTTTCGGTGAGACTGCGGTACGTCGGCGGAAAAGTATGAAGCTGATTGTGCACTTGCTAAAACCCGGTGGTGCAGATGCTAACTCGGTGGAACGGTTGCCAATTAATGATGTTAACGAGACTGTTATGGGTGTGAATGTCCGTAAGGTTATCATTCCGGTAGTTGCTGGACGTAACTTAGCGGTATTAGTAGAAGCGGCTGTGCGCAATTATGTTTTACAGCTAAGGGGTATCGACAGCACGAAAGAATTCCTCGCGAGACATGAGCAAGAAATGGGAAAAGAGTGTGACTAGATAAAGTTGTATAGATAAGACACATCAGTCTGAATAGACTAATGGGTTGAATATATTTCTGTTAGCATGATTGATCAAGCAAAGCTATTTTTATAATAGAAACCGATTAAAAATACTTTTACAATTGCTTGACCAAGTTAGAATGACTTGATATAAAAGATGCTGCAGCGCCTTCTTATAACTTTCTGCGAAAGGGGAATTACATGAATAAATCTGAACTTATTGATGCCATCTCAAAATCTGCTGATATCTCAAAGGCGTCGGCAGGTAAGGCGTTGGACGGGACGTTGACTGCGATCAAGGCTACCCTTAAAAAAGGGCAGAGCGTCACTTTGGTGGGATTTGGAACTTTTAAGGTGGGTAAGCGCGCAGCCCGTACCGGGCGAAACCCCCGTACTGGTGCAGCAATTAAAATCAAGGCAGCCAAGGTTCCAAAGTTCAGCGCTGGCAAGGCGCTGAAAGATGCAGTAAACTAGCTCGTCTTCCAATGTGGGGTGCTTAGCTCAGTTGGTAGAGCGTCGCCCTTACAAGGCGAATGTCGGCGGTTCGACCCCGTCAGCACCCACCAGCCGTTATTCTAAAGGTCTTGGGAGTGGTAGTTCAGTTGGTTAGAATACCGGCCTGTCACGCCGGGGGTCGCGGGTTCGAGTCCCGTCCACTCCGCCAAATTGTGCGCTAAACTAGGGCGAACGCAAGTTCGCCCTTTTTATTCGTTTCTTGGATTTTAATAGTGTTTGATTTTGTTCATAGAAAGAAAGGTGTCGTTCAATTCATCCTAGTGCTGGCGACGTTGCCATTCTTGTTCTGGGGGGTTGAGTCGTACCGCAGTGATGGCGAGGATCATATTGCGATCGTGGCCGGCGAAAAAATTCTGCGGCAGGAGCTTGATCAAGCGATGCGTAACCAGCAGGAGATTATGAGAGGTGCAGGAGAGGACCCCTCCATGCTGGACAATCCGGAAGAGCGAGCATCGGTGCTGAAGAGGTTGATTCAGAACCGGTTATTAAAGCGGGAGGCAGCTCGTATTGGATTAACAGTGCTAGATCCTCAGCTGGTGGACTTGATACAGGGAATTGGGGCATTCCAACAGGATGGCGCATTTTCCAAAAAAAGCTATGAAGAGCTCCTCCGTGACCAGGGGATGACCCCATTAGTATTTGAAGAGCGTGTGCGTCAGGAGATGCTGCAACAGCAGTTGATTGATGCCTATACCCGGAATGGCTTTGTTCCAGATACCGTGGCTGAAAGGGTTTTAAGCTTGAGTGAAGAGAAGCGCGAAGTCAGCATGATTCGGATTCAGCCGGAACAGTTCTTGGCACAGATGAGGCCGAACGATGCTGCTATTAAATCTTACTATGATCTCCACCAGACTGAATTCCAAGTACCAGAACAAGTCCGTGTCGAGTATCTGGTGCTGTCATTAGATGAGTTGGCCAAGCAGATTCGAGTAGAAGCTGACGAGACCAGGAAGTATTTTGAAGAGCATAAGGATGGGTTTGGTCGTCCGGAGGAACGTCAGGCAAGCCATATCCTGATCAGTGTAGCGACCACTGCTTCAGATGCTGAAAAGGCTGCAGCACGAGCAAAAGCTGAACAATTATTGGCACAAATAAAACAAACACCGAAAATCTTTGCTGATCTTGCTAGGCAGCAATCTCAGGATCCTGGCTCCGCAGTCAAAGGTGGAGATCTTGGTTTTTTCGGGCGTGGAATGATGGTCAAGTCCTTTGAGGATGCTGTCTTTCAGATGAAGCTGGAAGAGGTCCGTGGCCCAATCCAGACAGATTTTGGCTTTCATATTATAAAATTATCCGCGATTAAACTTGGAGTGGCGGTAAATTTTGATGATGTAAAGCACCAGGCTGAGCAGGAACTGAAGAAACAAAAAGCCGAGAAGGCGTTTGGTGAAATGGCAGAAGGATTCGGAAATTCAGTTTATGAGCAGAGTGACAGCTTGCAGCCGGCAGCAGAGAAATTTAAGTTATCTGTCCGGCAGAGTGACTGGATTAGCAGGAAGGCTGGGGAGCTACCCTTCCTGACCAACGGCAAGCTGTTGCAGGCAATATTCTCAGAAGATGCAATCAAGAACAAGCGTAACACTGAGGTGGTCGAAGTTACGCCAAATACCCTAGTTGTAGCGAGGGTGTTGAATCACAGGCCCTCTTCTCTACGCTCTATGGCTGCAGCAAAGGATGAAATTACCATGCAGGTGATCCGGCAACAAGCGGCTGAGGCAGCCGTCAAGGATGGCAGAGAGAAGTTGGAGCGTCTGCAGAAGGGTGAAAGTGTAATGGTTGCCTGGGGCCCTACTCAACAGGTCTCCCGCCAGCAATCACAGGGTATAGAAAACAAAACCCTACGTGCAATATTCAAAGCTGGATCGAATGCATTGCCGTCTTATAGCGGAGAGACCAATACCCAAGACGGATTTACGCTGATACGTATTAGCCTTATAACTGAGCCGGCATCTGCAGATGAGTTTAAGCGCAAGGCTTTTGGCAGGCAGTTGCAACAGTTGCTTACCCAGGAAGAGCTCTCAGCCGCTCTTGCTGGAATCAGGCAGCGGTCTGATGTGACGATTAAACAGTAATTCAGATATCGAAAGCAACCGTATTAAATCCAGCATCAACATAGGTAATCTCGCCGGTAATGCCGCTGGCAAGATCGCTACACAAGAAGGCCGCAACATTACCGACCTCCCCGGTTGAAACATTACGTCTTAATGGTGCAACTTTTTCAGTATAGTTCAGCAGTTTTCCGAAGTCGCTTATACCCGCTGCCGCCAGGGTTTTTATTGGACCCGCCGAGATTGCGTTGACGCGGATCCCTTTTGGACCAAGGCTGGACGCCATGAAGCGCACATTCGCCTCAAGACTTGCTTTTGCTAAGCCCATTACATTGTAATTTGGCATGACTCTTACTGCGCCTAGGTAGGAGAGAGTTAGTAGAGAGGCATTTCTTCCTTGCATGAGCGGCATACCGGCTTTTGCCAGCGCTGCAAAACTGTAGGAACTGACATCATGGGCAATGCGAAAGGCTTCTCGATCTAGGCTCTCTAGGAAGTCTCCACTCAAGGCCTCTCGTGGGGCGAATGCGATCGAGTGAACAATACCATCGAGATTGTCCCAGTGCTTCCCCAAGCTGTCAAAGCACTCACTGATTTGAGTATCGCTCGCAACATCGCAGGGAAGTAGTAAGTTACTATCAAATTCAGCTGCAAGTTTTTCAACGCGCTCGCGCACTCCCTCTCCTTGGAAAGTGAAAGCTAGTTCTGCGCCTTCACGGTGCATCGCTTTGGCAATACCATAGGCTATTGAACGATTACTGAGTAGTCCCGTGATGAGGATACGTTTCTCTGTAAGAAATCCCACGTTATTATCCTTATTAGGGTTGAGAAATTCGATAAATTATAGCCTAAGGCTGATCAGATCTGAAGAATCATGGGGAATGAGACCGAATTCTAAGGTTTTTGCGAGGCTTTTCCACTCTACTCTATACTGGTATTTACGCTAAACTATGACGCCAATGAAGGCTCCGTTCAAATACCTGTTGGCGCTGCTTGTGGCTTTGCTCACTGCCTGTAGTGATCGACCCTGGAACAGCCCTTACTTAGCCACCAGCGCAGGCAAGAATATTCTCTATAGCGCATTTGCCGAGCGTCCCAAACATCTTGACCCGGTCCAGTCTTATAGTTCAAACGAAATTTTGCTGACCGCCCAGATTTATGAGCCGCCGCTGCAGTATCATTATCTGAAGCGTCCTTACACATTGATTCCTGGGACAGCGGCGAGAATGCCGGTGGCGCAGTATTTAGATAAGAATGGAGCGAATCTGCCGAGTGATGTTGACACTGCGAAGATTGCTTATACGATTTATGAGATCTCCATCAAGCCTGGTATTCGTTTTCAACCGCATCCAGCATTTGCCAGGGGTGATCTGGGGAAATTCCTCTACCATAACTTGACTGCCGAAGATTTGGTTGGAGTTTATAAGCTTAGTGATTTCTCCCGCACCGACACGCGCGAATTAACTGCGGAAGATTATGTATATGAGATCAAGCGCCTAGCCCATCCTAGGTTGCACTCGCCTATCCTTGGATTAATGTCGGACTACATCGTGGGTCTCAAGGAATACTCTGCCACTCTGAGGGCGGCATCCGAGGTGCAGCCTAAACAGCAGGATAATAACGCATACTTGGACCTGCGTGATTATCCGCTGGAGGGTGCCCAGGTGGTGGATACGTACACTTATCGCATCAAGATTAAGGGTAAGTATCCACAGTTTATGTACTGGCTGGCGATGCCTTTTTTCTCACCGATTCCATGGGAAGCCGAACGCTTTTATACGCAGCAGGGCTTGGCAGAGAAGAACATCACACTTGACTGGTATCCGGTAGGTACCGGACCTTACATGCTGACCGAGAATGACCCTAACAGGGTGATGATACTGGAGAAGAATCCAAACTTTCATGGCGAGAGTTATCCCTCAGAGGGGATGCCAATGGATGAACAGACTGGCTTACTACAAGATGCGGGTAAGCCACTACCTTTTATCGACCAGGTCATATTTAGCCGCGACAAGGAGAGCATTCCCCGATGGAATAAATTCCTTCAGGGCTACTATGATGCATCTGGCATTGGATCAGACAGTTTTGATCAAGCGGTACAAATGACGGGACAGGGAGAGGCGACCGTAACCGAAGCGATGAAGGCGCAAGGAATTCGGCTTGAGACCGCGGTTGCAACCTCCACCTACTACATGGGTTTCAATATGCTGGACCCGGTAGTCGGAGGATTATCCGAGCCTTCCAGAAAATTACGACAGGCTATTTCCATCGCAGTAGATTATGAGGAGTATGTTTCAATCTTTGCCAATGGTCGTGGCATTCCAGCACAAGGACCGATTGCCCCAGGTATTGCGGGTCATCGTGATGGTAGGGACGGCATCAACCCGGTGGTCTATGACTGGCTGCAGGAACGGCCGCAACGAAAGTCAATCGCTGTTGCTAAAGCGCTGCTGGCTGAAGCGGGCTACCCCAATGGGATGGACGCTAAAACCGGCGTACCGTTGGTGCTATATTTTGATGTGACCTCCCGCGGTGCAGATGATAAGTCCAGCCTTGATTGGATGCGCAAGCAATTTCAGAAACTCAATATTCAGCTAGTGGTGCGTAGCACTGACTACAATCGATTTCAGGACAAGATACGCAAGGGAAATGCTCAGATCTTCGAGTGGGGTTGGAACGCTGATTACCCGGATCCAGAGAATTTCCTATTCCTGCTGAGCGGGGCGGAGCGGAAGGTTGATAATGATGGTCAGAACGCATCCAATTATGATAATCAAGATTACAACCAACTGTTCGAGCAGATGAAGAATATGGAGGATAGCCCTGAGCGACAACAGATCATAGATCGTATGGTAAATATTTTGCGAAATGATGCACCCTGGCTATGGGGATATCATCCCAAGGATTATGGGCTTTATCACGCTTGGTATAGCAACGTGAAGCCCAATAAGCTATCAAACAATAATATTAAATACTACCGTATAGACGGTAGTTTACGTGAACAGAAGCAGCGAGAATGGAATGAACCGGTACTGTGGCCAGCTGTGGTTGGTCTGTTGGTGCTGTTAGGGAGCCTAGTTCCTGCAATGGTCGCATATCGTCGCAGAGAGCGGACCATGGGGACCAGAGAGGCATCGAAAAGTGTAGGGGTATCGGAGGCAGGAGATGCTTAACTACATCATCCGTCGAATCCTCTACGCCATTCCAATCTTGGTCGGAGTGAATCTGATCACCTTCACTTTGTTCTTTGTCGTCAATACGCCCGATGACATGGCCCGGATGCAGTTGGGCATTAAGCGAGTCACTCCCGAAGCGATCGAGAAATGGAAGCATGAGCGGGGGTACGACAAACCGCTGATGCTCAACGATAGTGAAGAAGGGTCTGGAAAGTTTACGCATACTATTTTTTTTGAGAAATCGGTTGCTATGTTCGCATTTGATTTCGGGCGTGCTGACGATGGGCGTGATATCGCCCACGAAATAAAATCACGCATGCTACCGAGTCTCGCCATTGCTCTGCCGGTGTTCTTGTTAGGGTTGATTGTCTACATCACCTTCGCGCTGGTGATGGCGTTTTTTCGTGCAACTTATGTGGACTTCTGGGGGGTGGTCCTGTGCGTTGCGCTCATGTCTATTTCTAGCTTGTTCTACATCATCGGCGGACAGTTTCTGATCAGTAAGCTCTGGCATCTGGTCCCTATTTCTGGCTATAGCAGCGGACTTGATGCAGGTAAGTTCCTAGTCTTGCCGGTTATCATCGGCATAATCAGCGGCGCTGGCGCCAGTACACGTTGGTACCGTACTATTTTTCTTGAAGAGATGAGTAAGGACTATGTAAGGACCGCTCGTGCCAAGGGCTTGCCAGAAAGTATCGTGCTATTCAGACATGTTCTCAGGAATGCCATGATCCCGATCCTCACCGGTGCGGTAGTGGTGATCCCATTGCTGTTCCTTGGGAGTCTAATCGCCGAGTCATTTTTCGGCATACCGGGACTGGGTAGCTATACCATTGATGCTATCAGCTCACAGGATTTTGCTGTGGTGCGTGCAATGGTGTTTCTCGGCTCATTGCTTTATATCGTTGGGCTCATCTTGACGGATATCTCCTATACCCTGGTTGATCCAAGAATAAGGTTGGAGTGAGTATGCTCTTCAAGCCTGTCATTCTCTGGACCGATGCCCTCATATACTTGCTGGTAATGGTGGCTCTTGTCTTTGTTTGGTACGTACGTCGCAATGAGCACATGCTCGTACCATGGAGGCGAGTAGGTCATAGTGCGAGCGGGATGGCATCCCTCACGGTGCTGGTATTCTTTATGTCTATTGGGCTACTCGACACGGTACATTTCCGTCCTGCTATCGAGAATGGCAGTAATAGTGAGAAGGTTTATAGCGTGGAAGTGCTGAGTCTTCTCGATATCATCGCCACTCCATTGCGTACGCGAGTCGAGAAGACTTACTCAGCACCCTTTGCCGCACACCTTTACGCTAGAGAAACGATTGAGTTGCCAGATGGAGCGCAGATGAGAGAATTCCCACGTTTGCAATTTGGAGGGGCGCATTTGCAGGATCCAGCAACGCAGTTAACTAATGATGTGGCCGAACGAGCAACAACGGGACTGGCATTGGGCTTACTGAGTTGGTGTTTAGTGTTGACCTTGTTGAGTGTTTCATTGGCACGCCGGGACAGTGCAACACTTTCATTTACATTATCTGCCATCCGTCGAGGTGATACTGAAGTTCCATGGAATGCAGTCTTAGCCACACTGGCATTGATGTTCATGTCGATCGGTGTAGCGCTGATGCTATCCACTCATTACCACATATTCGGTACTGATAAGGTTGGGCAAGATGTATTTTATCAGTCACTCAAGAGCATCCGTACCGGGCTGGTGATCGGCACTCTCACCACCTTGATGATGCTCCCCTTTGCATTATTGCTTGGCATCATGGCCGGATATTTCCGTGGGTGGGTGGATGACGTGATTCAGTATATTTACACCACCCTGAGTTCAATCCCAGGCGTATTGCTGATCGCAGCTGCAGTATTGATGATGCAGGTTTACATGGAGACCCATCCCGAGCTATTCGACACCATTGCTGCACGGGCCGATCTGCGTCTGCTGTTTCTTTGCATCATACTTGGCGTCACTAGTTGGACTGGTTTATGTCGACTACTACGCGGTGAAACCTTGAAGCTGCGGGAGATGGAGTATATTCAGGCGGCTCACGCGTTCGGGGTCTCTCATTGGCGCATCATTAGTCGCCATATTCTTCCGAATGTGATGCATATCGTATTGATTGCTACGGTGATGGATTTCAGTGGATTAGTTCTGGCCGAGGCTGTTCTGTCTTATGTTGGTGTCGGTGTTGACCCCTCCATGATAAGTTTCGGGACCATGATCAATGCAGCACGTCTGGAAATGGCACGTGAGCCGATGGTGTGGTGGGCTCTGTTATCAGCCTTTGGTTTCATGTTTGCATTGGTTCTAAGCGCCAATCTTTTTGCAGATGCAGTTCAAGATGCATTCAATCCGCGTGTGAGAACCTGGCCACTACAAGCTAGGAAACTGCAACGCAGGGGCCGCGAGCAATATTCTAAAGACAAGACAGTAGAGGCTGAGATTAAGGGCTCTCACTCTCCATGAATCTGTTATTGCAAATTAAAAATTTACAGACTCTGCTTCATACCGGACCCGCACCGGTGATGGCGGTAGATGGGCTTAGTCTTCAGATTATGCAGGGTGAAACTTTTGCATTGTTAGGAGAGTCTGGCTGCGGCAAGTCCATGACAGCTCTGTCAGTGATGAGACTGTTGCCAGAGACGGGTGAGATCATTGCTGGTTCCATTAGAATCGGTGGAGAGGATTTGCTGTTGTTGCCGGAAGCGGATATGCGCAATGTGAGAGGAAAGCGGATAAGCATGATCTTCCAGGAACCGATGCTGAGTCTGAATCCCGTGATGACGGTGGCAGAGCAGATCGGTGAGGTTCTGAGGAGGCATTTTAATTTACGCGGAGTTGCGCAACACCAACGCGTGTTAGAGATACTAAATCAGGTTGGAATACCTGATGCGGATCGGCGTATGGAAGAGTATCCGTTCCAGTTCTCTGGTGGAATGAAGCAGCGTGTGATGATCGCAATGGCGCTGGCCGGAGAGCCGGAACTGCTGATTGCAGATGAGCCTACTACCGCACTGGATGTCACCATCCAGGCTCAGGTACTTGATCTCATGCGTGATCTACAGAAACGCAGCGGCATGTCGATACTTTTGATAACACACGATCTTGGCGTGGTAGCGGAGATGGCACACAAGGTGGCAGTAATGTACGCGGGCCAGATCATTGAGATGGCAACACGTGAAGAATTCTTCCACAACCCCTCTCACCCCTACTCGCACAAATTATTCGCTTCTTTGCCAGCGAAAAATAAGCGTGACCGTGGTTTGGCGGTGATCAGTGGCACCGTACCTCCGCTATCAAGAGAATTCATCGGTTGTCGTTTCGCTGACCGGTGTGACCACGCTTGGGATTTATGTCGAACCACGATGCCAGGATGGAGCGAGGTCACCTCTGGTCATCAGGTGAAGTGCCATCTCTTTGATCAAGATAATGGTTCGAGAGCCCCTAGTTCAGTTAAGGCGGTCGAGGGAACCCCTCAGAGAGCTTCTGTTCTTCAATCGGATTGCTCCATTCTAGAATTGTTGCGTGTCACAGACCTTAAAGTCTATTTCCCCATACAGAAGGGTCTGATGAAAAGGGTGGTAGGGCATGTCAAGGCGGTGGACGGAGTATCACTGACAATTCCGCGTGGAGGTACCCTGGCCTTGGTGGGTGAATCAGGTTGTGGAAAGACCACAGTTGGCAAGGGTATTTTGCAATTGATTCGACCTACTGCTGGGAGTGTGCTCTACGATGGATTGGAGTTAGTAGGGTTAGAGCGTAGGCAGTTACGCGAGAAGCGTGCTGAGTTCCAGATTATATTTCAGGACCCATATTCATCACTCAACCCGAGAATGCGCATTGTCGATATTATCGAAGAGGGTATGAACGCACTGAATGTTAGAGGCAAGCCGGTTAGTGCTGGGGATAAACCCTCCTCTTCAGAGAGGTGGGAGGTAGATGCATTATTACAGAGAGTAGGTTTGCCACCAGAAACGAAATGGCGTTACCCGCATGAATTTTCAGGCGGTCAACGTCAACGTATTGCGATTGCACGTGCATTGGCAGTCAATCCAAGATTGTTAATTTGCGATGAGCCTACCAGTGCATTGGACGTGTCGGTACAGGCACAGATTCTGAACCTGTTGAAAGAATTGCAGAATGGTTTGGGCCTCTCATACCTATTCATTACGCACAATATCTCAGTGGTGGAATATCTCGCTGATGAAGTGGCGGTGATGTACTTAGGCAGAATTGTAGAACGTGGCAGCATGGATGAGGTGATGGGAAGTCCACAGCACCCTTATACTCAGGCACTTCTGTCAGCTGTTCCGGTAATTGGACCTGATCTAAAACGTGAGGTCATAAGGCTGCATGGAGATTTGCCCTCACCCGCAAACCCACCGGCGGGTTGTCACTTCCATCCACGCTGCCCTAAGGTGATGCCCGTATGTCATGAGATTTATCCAGAGGCTAGCAGCTTCAGTTTTACCCATACGGCACACTGCCATCTTTATACCCAGAAGTAACGTACCGTGGCGAAATTTGAATTTTTAGAGGTACCTGAATGACAATTGAACAGGAAGTAAAGCGTAGACGTACCTTCGCCATTATCTCTCACCCTGATGCAGGTAAGACCACGCTTACTGAAAAGCTGCTACTTTTTGCCGGAGCCATCCATATCGCGGGCAGCGTCAAGGCACGAAAGGCCAGCCGTCATGTCACCTCCGACTGGATGGAGATCGAGAAGCAGCGTGGTATTTCTGTGGCTAGTTCAGTGATGCAGATGGAATATCGTGGCTGTGTCATTAATCTGCTAGATACGCCGGGTCATCAGGACTTTTCAGAGGATACTTACCGAGTCTTGACTGCTGTGGATGCAGCACTGATGGTCATTGATGCTGCCAATGGTGTAGAGGCACAGACCTTACGCTTACTGGAAGTATGTCGTGCTCGTAACACGCCTATCCTCACATTTGTTAACAAGATGGATCGTGAGGTGCGTGAGCCACTTGACCTGATAGACGAGATCGAGCAGACGCTCCATATGTCGACGGTACCCTTTACGTGGCCGGTGGGAATGGGTCATCATTTTCATGGGGTATTTGACTTGAACCGAGACCGTATGCATGTATTTCAACCGGGTGCAGATAAATTAGGCGGCAGAGATGAGATTATCGAGGGGCTTGATAATCCAGCTATGGTGTCCCGTTTTGGTGAGAGTTTTACTCATGCAAGACAGGAGATTGAATTGATCCGAGGTGCCTCTGAGGAGTTTAACCGAGAGGCTTTTCTTGCAGGCCGTCAGACCCCGGTATTTTTCGGCTCTGCTATTAATAATTTCGGTATCCAAGAAGTACTTGATGCATTGATCGATCTAGCTCCGTCGCCTAGGCCGCGTAAAGCTATACAGCGCGTGGTGCAGCCGGACGAGCCTAAATTTTCTGGCGTGGTATTCAAAATCCAGGCCAATATGAACCCGGCCCACCGGGATCGGATTGCTTTTGTACGTATCTGCTCGGGGCGTTTCGAACGCGGCATGAATTTGCATGTGGTGCGTAGCGGGAAAGATGTTCGTCCAGGCAGCGTGGTGTCATTTCTCTCTCAGCGGCGGGAATTGCTTGATGTCGCTTATCCGGGAGATATTATCGGTATTCCCAATCATGGCACATTGCAATTGGGGGATACTTTGACAGAAGGTGAAGAGTTGCAGTTTACGGGCCTTCCATTTTTCTCCCCAGAGATTTTTCAGACGGTCGAGCTTGCCGACCCAATGCGTGGGAAACAGCTCAAACTTGGTCTGACTCAGTTAGGCGAGGAGGGTGCAATCCAAGTATTCCGACCGTACGCAGGTGGTGCACTATTATTGGGTGCTGTCGGCACACTACAATTTGAAGTGGTGGCGCATCGACTCAAGCACGAATACGGAGTAGAAACTCGCCTCTCTTCGGCCAAGTACCAGATGGCCCGCTGGGTCACTGCTGATGATCCGCGCGAGCTGAAACGATTCATTGATACCAATGGACATCGTGTCGCATACGACGCAGTCGATGCCCCCACCTTCCTAGCTGCATTTGGCGCAGAGCTCAGTGTTGCACAAGAGAACTGGAAGATGATTAATTTTCATCGGTTACGCGAGCATGCTGGGTTGGTATTCCAAACCCATATGGATGGGTGATTTTTCGAGACAGTAACCATTATCTGTGAGGGCGAGGTGGAGCATCGTGACAGCTAATATTGAGGAAATTCAGCTGGTAATCGGGGATTAGAAAGGAGGTAAGTTGGGACAACTTCCTGCCGTATAGAGACCATTCCATAACAAAATACTCAGACCGATAATTAGAAGAGCTGACGGGTTTTTATGCGCATACTCTTGATTGTTATTAGTTTACAGGTTGTTCAAAGATTTGGATTTCAGATAAAACCTTGCCAGATAGGGTTGCAATTGGCAGTACGGAAAACCTGATCGATGGTGGACAACCACTCTCAGTTGCGCAAGGATTTTTGTGATGGCGCTGAGAGGTCTGCAAACTCAAGAGCGTATGTTGGATTGGCTCTCGAATTTCCCCAATTCTACCGTTGCTAGTGGTTTCCACCCAGATTTCCGTTGTTCCGCCACAATATTGGTGAAAATGCCACCGCGCACATAGAATTTAGCAGTAAGGCGCATATACCTCGGCTTTAGAGCGGCAGTCAGGTCATCAAGTATGCGGTTAGCGACAGCTTCATGAAATGCACCCTCGTTGCGATAAGACCAAATGTAGAGCTTGAGGCTTTTAAGTTCGATACACTTTTTATCAGGGATGTAATCAAGGATCAGAGTAGCAAAATCCGGTTGTCCGGTCTTAGGACAAAGGCAAGTAAACTCCGGGATCTCCATATGAATATGGTAATCCCTTGCAGGGGTTGGGTTTGGGAAGGTTTCCAGATATTTTGCGGGACGGCTAGGCATTCTCTTCTCTCGGTCAAATCGGTTAGAATGATCACCCCTAGGGTTGTTTTATAGGGCATTTTTTAATTTCCCCAATTATAACTGGTAACAAACAATAAATTGCGTCTCTCCCATATCAAACTTGCCGGTTTCAAATCCTTCGTTGATCCTACCAATATTTCTGTTCCAGGTGATCTGGTTGGTGTTGTTGGTCCCAATGGTTGTGGTAAGTCAAATGTAGTTGATGCGGTGCGCTGGGTGCTGGGTGAATCGAGGGCATCGGCACTACGTGGCGAGTCCATGCAGGACGTGATTTTTAACGGCTCGGCTAATCGCAAACCGGTAGGGCGAGCCAGTGTCGAACTGTTATTTGATAACAGTCTTGGAAAGGCAGCAGGGCAATGGTCAAGCTATGCCGAGATCTCTATCAAGCGAGTGCTGCTACGGGATGGGGAATCATGCTACTACATCAACAATATTCACGTACGCCGACGTGATATTGCCGATATCTTTCTTGGTACCGGTCTAGGTGGGCGTGGCTACGCGATTATCGAGCAAGGAATGATTTCTCGCATCATTGAGGCTAAGCCGGAGGAGTTGCGCGTATTTCTGGAAGAGGCCGCAGGGGTTTCTAAGTACCGTGAACGCCGCCGTGAGACTGAGTTGCGGTTGAACGACACTCGCGAAAACTTAACAAGGGTGGATGATATCTGCCAGGAATTGGAGAGGCAGTTACAGCACTTGGAAGAGCAGGCCAAGGTCGCTACCCAGTTTAAGGAACTGCAAGTTCAGTTGTATACCTCACAGAATCTATTGTGGCTTGCACGTAAACAGGATGCATCAGCTCAGCGTATCCATGCAGAAAATGAAATTGAACGATTAGAACTTGAACTGGAAGCTGAGACCGCACGTCTGCGTGATGCGGAAAAACGGCTGGAAGAAAAACGTGCCCAGCATTACGCTGCCAGCGATAGCCTGCACCAGTCGCAGGGAGATTTGTATGCCGCCAATGCAGAAGTGGCGCGGATTGAGCAACAGATACAACATCTGCGCGAGAATCGTCAGCGGATGGAATTACAGATTACAGCAGCAAAGGGCCAGCTTGAGCATCATGGGGAGCAAAAGGAAAGTGCGACCAATAGTATGAGCCGCTGGCGCGGTGAACTTTTTCGGGCAGAGCTGACTCATGAAGCTGGTAAGCAAAAAGCTGCGACGGAGAATGAGAGGTTGCCGATAGCGGAGTCCGTCTTCCGCTCGTTCCAGGAGAGACTGGGGGAAATGCAACACAGCCTAGTGCTAGTCGAGCAGAGTGGACAGCTTGAAGAGAGTCATCGCATCCATGCTGAGAAATCACTGCAACAATTGGAATTGCGTCGCGAGCGTCTGCTGGAGGAACGGGGTTTGCTTCCACAAACTGATGATGAGAGTTTATTCCGCTTGCAGCGCGAAACAGGGGGTGTCGCCGCAGACCTGAAGCAAAAGCAGAACGAGCTTGCGCAAGCGTTAGAGTGTCTGCCCAACTCGGAAGGGAATAAACGAGAGTTCGTGCGCAAAGTGCAACTACTGGGACAGCAGATTACCCAGGCGGAGGCACGGTTTGATGCATTGCAACGCCTGCAGCATCGGCTCGAAGGTAATGAAGGTCTGAGCGCCTGGATTACCAGGCATCAATTGGATGCATCACCTCGTCTGTGGCAAAGCATCCAGATTGAAAAGGGCTGGGAAGATGCGCTTGAAGCTGTGCTGCGCGAGCGCTTGAACAGTGCCCAGCTTGAGAGATTGGAAACAGCGCAGGAATGGTCAAGTGATTTGCCACCTGGCAGATGGGTTGCATTCGAACCAGTTGGAGTGCCCGAACAGGCTGAAGATGATTTGCATGGCGAGAAGGATATGACACTCTTGCAGCAGTATCTCACGTGTGATGACACCAAAATAGAAGCTGTATTAAATGAATGGCTGAATGGGATATTTGTGGTTGATGGTGTGCAAGATGCTCTCTCTCAGCGTATGAGACTGACTGGTGGAGAGATGCTGGTGACCCGAGAAGGGCATATCTTTACCCGCCATAGCCTTACTTACTATGCCCCTGACTCGCAATTGCATGGAGTATTGGCCAGGCAGCGGGAAATAACTCAGATCGGAATAGAAGTGAACGTGCTAAGGAATGCGCTCACCATAGAGGACTCATCACTAAAGGCAGCAGAAGAAGCCTATCATGAACTAGAAGTATTGATCGCACGCTTGCGTCAGGATAATGAGCAACTTCAGCATCAGCACCATGAGCGGCAGATACATATGCTTAAGCTCAACCAGTTGGCCGAACGTGCTAGTCAGCGCCGAAGTCAGATTGAGGATGAATTGACAGAGATCGCACAGCAGATGGGGGCGGAGGCTTCGCATAAACAGGATGCTGAGATCAAGTTGGCAGAGTATCAAGTTGAAATTGTCGCTCTACAGGGACGAGTGCAAGATGAGAAATTGAGGGGGGAAGCATCCGAACAATCCCTCAATGCTCAAAGGCAATTAGTTCAGGATGTGGTTAGGGAAACGCAGGAAGCCGCTTTCTATGAAAAAACTTGTCAGAGTAAGATTGTCGAAGTAGAGAATTCCATTCGTTCTATCGATGAGAGTGTTGCTGAATTAAAAAGCAATCTGGAAAAATTACAGATTGAACAGGGTGGTTTTGATGAGGCCAAGATAAATATTCAGTTACACGAGTGGTTAACGTTGCGTGAGCAGCGTGAAATGGGTCTCGCAAAAGCGCGAAATGTTATGGAAGGTGCGGCCAATGAGTTGCGGGAGATAGAGCAGGAGCGAATGACTTCTGAACAGAAATTGCACCCACTACGGGAGTCGATCACTCAGGCGAGACTTAAGGAGCAGGAGGCACGTATTGCCGAGAGTCAGTTTGGAGAACAGTTAAAAGAGGCGAAGGCCAATGAGGAGGAGTTACTGCTGACTCTCGGGAAAATGCGGCCTACTGCGCTGCAGACTGGAATCAATCGTCTGAATACTGAGATTTCTGCCCTCGGCGCGGTCAATCTTGCCGCGCTTGATGAGTTACAAGCCTCTCAGGAGCGCAAGAATTATCTTGATGCGCAATTACAGGATTTGAGAGAAGCCGTTGAAACGTTGGAAAATGCTATCCGCCGGATAGACCGAGAAACTCGTGAACGCCTACTGGAAACTTTCGACAAGGTTAACAGTCATCTGAGCGAAATGTTCCCTGTTATATTTGGTGGCGGACAGGCTAAGCTGGTGCTTAGTGGTGAGGAGATTCTTGATTCTGGCGTACAGATCATTGCTCAGCCACCTGGCAAGAAGAATAGTTCTATTCATTTGCTGTCTGGTGGTGAGAAGGCGTTGACAGCATTGGCGCTTGTATTTTCCCTATTTAAACTCAATCCTGCCCCCTTCTGTCTGTTGGATGAGGTGGATGCTCCGCTGGATGACAGCAATACTGTGCGTTTCTGTGATTTAGTGAAGAGAATGTCACGTCAGACCCAGTTTATTTTTATCAGCCACAATAAAATCACCATGGAAATGGCGCAGCAGTTGATAGGCGTCACCATGCAGGAGCAGGGTGTCTCGCGAGTAGTCGCAGTAGATATTGAAGAGGCGGTCAAGTTGAGCGATGTGGCGGCAGTTGCATAATGGACACGATGGGCATGAGTGACCTGCAGATCAGTCTGGTTGTCATAGGGGGTGCTGTGGTAGTGGGTGTGGCTCTCTTCAACTGGGTACAGCAGCGTCGCTTTCGTCGCAGCGCTGAAGAGGCATTCGGGCATAAGCATGAGGATGTGCTACTCGAGCCCGATGTGAGTATTGAAGAGGGTGGGCGGATAGAGCCCCAACTCGGCAAGGAAGTATTGCAGGAATTTCAGACGGAAATGAGTGTAGGGATTGCCGAACAAGGAATAGATGCAGGTGAAGCGGCAGAGTTTCCTCAGGCAGATGCTACTCCCAAGGTTGCAGTACCTATACTGGCAGAACAGAAAGCGATCGAGGCTGGCGGTGCTGGCGGTATTGATTATATTGTGAATATCCAGAGCGACGCATTAATTGCCCCATCAGGCCTGACTGCGGTATTGCTGCGTAAATTTGATTTTGGTAAACCGGTACACTGGCTGGGGCAGAGAGACTCAGGTGCATCCTGGGAAGAGATAACGGTAGAAACAAATGAGGGCGGGGGCGGCTACACCAAATTGAAAGGCTGTCTACAGATGGTTGATCGGTCAGGTCCTGTGAGTGAAGTAAATCTGTCCGAGTTTTTCGACATGGTGAAAAATTTTTCTACTCATATGAATGCGATAGCTGATTTGCCAGATATTCGGCACGCCCATGCGCAGGCGGTGGCGCTAGATCAGTTCTGTGCAGAAGTGGATGTGATGGTGAGTATCAATATCATCAGCAAGGATGGTGGCGCATTCACCGGTACCAAGATTCGCGCCCTGGCAGAAGCATCGGGTCTCAAGTTGGAGACAGAGGGCGCATTTAGCTATCGCGATGAAAGTGGCGCGGTCTTATTCTCACTCAACAATTTTGACTCTGCTCCATTTCTGCCTGATAACATGCGAACGTTCACCACGCATGGAGTTACATTTCTACTGGACGTGCCTAGAGTGAAGAACGGCGAGAGAGTTTTCGATCAGATGATGCATCTTGCTGGGATCTTTTCCACTACCCTGGGCGGTATGCTGGTGGATGATAACCGCATCTCTTTGACCGATAGTGGCATCGTTAAGATCAAACAACATCTGGGCAGTATGCAGGACATGATGAGGGCACGAAATATTCTTGCTGGTGGCGAGATATCATTGAGGCTATTTGCGTGAATGGAGATTCCAGAAAATATCTGGCAGCAAGCGCAGAAACTGCGCGAGACGATCGAACGGCATAACTATTATTATTACGTACTGGATGAGCCGATTGTCCTGGATGCCGAGTTTGACCAGTTATTCCTCGAGTTGCAACAACTTGAGCAACACTATCCCGAATTAATCACACCTGAATCACCTACGCAGCGCGTAGGCGGTGCGCCACTTAAGGAATTCTCCCAAGTTGTCCATCGGACCCCAATGCTCTCGCTCAGCAATGCGTTTGAGGGTGCAGAGGTGGTTTCGTTTGACCGGCGTGTGTGTCAGGGTCTTGAAGTGGGCGGAATCGAGTACGCTGTCGAGCCAAAATTTGATGGTCTCGCTGTTAGCCTCTGTTACGAGAATGGTCTGTTAGTGACGGGCGCAACCCGCGGTGATGGCTTTACTGGAGAGGACGTAACGTTGAATTTGCGCACCATCAAATCAATCCCGCTACATTTTCCTGATGGTCTTAAGGGCGCTACATCGCTGGAGGTGCGTGGGGAGGTAGTGATGTTGAAGGCTGATTTTGAGAGGCTTAACCAATGCCAGCGCGATAGGGGTGAGAAGGAGTTTATGAATCCACGTAACGCTGCAGCTGGTTCTCTGCGCCAGCTTGACCCTGCCATCACTGCGAGTCGTCGGTTGACATTCTTCGCTTATGGTGTCGGCACATATGCAGGTAGTGATGTTCCTTGTAATAAACATAGTCAGATGATGGATCATCTTGCATCATTGCATTTTATGGTGGCAAAAGAACGCCGAGTGGTGAGCGGTGCAGCCGGATTAATGGCGTACTACCATGAGATAGGGACTATACGTGAAAGATTACCCTACGATATCGATGGCGTGGTTTATAAGGTCAATGATCTGGCAGAGCAAGAAAGACTAGGATCTGTCTCCCGCGCGCCACGATTTGCTTTGGCACATAAGTTTCCTGCACAGGAAGCGGTGACGGAATTACTGGGGATCAATGTACAGGTTGGCAGAACCGGCGCCCTAACTCCGGTCGCACGATTAGAGCCGGTACTGGTAGGTGGTGTAACCGTGACTAATGCAACCCTGCACAATGAAGATGAAATCGGGCGTAAGGATGTAATGATCGGTGATCATGTAGTTGTAAGACGTGCAGGAGATGTAATTCCCGAGGTAGTGGCAGTGGTGATGCAACGGCGTCCCAGTACCGCAAGGAACTTCATCATGCCGGACCACTGCCCAGTATGCGGCGCTAGGGCGGTACGGCTACCGGGTGAGGCCGCAACACGGTGTACTGGTGGGCTATTCTGTCCAGCGCAACGTAAGCAGGCTTTGCTACATTTTGTTTCACGGCGTGCCATGGATATAGAAGGATTAGGCGACAAGTTGGTGGAACAGCTAGTGGACCACGCTATAGTTAAGACGCCTGCGGATATCTATAAGTTAGATATGACGTTACTTTCCAGCCTGGATCGGATGGCGAAGAAATCTGCGGATAATGTAGTGAAGGCGATTGAAAAGAGCAAAGATACCACGCTGGCGCGCTTCATTTACGCGCTTGGAATTCGTAATGTGGGTGAGACCACCGCCAAAGAGCTAGCCTACTATTTTGGTAATCTTGAACAATTGATGACGGCGGACGAGGAGCATCTACGACAAGTGCCGGATATTGGTCCGGTAGTGGCTCAAAGCATCATTAATTTTTTTTCTGAGATGCATAATCGTGAGGTCATCGAGAAGTTGCGCGCAACTGGTGTACATTGGCAAGAGGGTGTGAGTACAAAGAGGACGAAAACCATTGGAGGCAGGGTTAGCGATAAGACATTTGTATTAACTGGAGCCTTGCCAAGTCTGTCGCGTGAAGAGATCAAGGAGAGAATCGAGCTTGCGGGTGGAAAGGTAACCGGAAGCGTTTCTAAAAAAACAGACTATGTGATAGCGGGGGACGGTCCTGGCAGTAAGTATGACAAAGCGATTGAATTGGGAATAACCATCCTTGACGAAGCACGACTGCTACAATTATTGCAAGATTCAGGTGCCCCATAACTGAGTAGACTCGTTGGAATTTTAAAAAACCTAGAGCTTTGGATAAGATAAATCGAGAACAAGAAATGAATGTGCAACATATTGTTAATATGCTACTCATTTTTTATGAGAAGAAGCATGCCGTGACGAAATCTAGATTTTAAGAGGCCACCTTATGATAAAAGTAACCAAGGCCATTTTCCCAGTAGCAGGCTTAGGAACGCGCTTCGGAAACTAAAGCTGATGATTCCAACTGAAGAAGCGAAACGAATACTTGATACGGCAGAGATGATTTACTCTGCTGATGAGATGGCCGATACTGTCATGAGGATGGCGGCGGATATTACGTTAGCGCTGTCCGATCGATATCCGCTCGTTCTGAGCGTAATGCGTGGTGGGGTGATGTTTGCTGGACAGCTCCTACCGCTACTTAAATTTCCACTAGATTTTGATTATATTCATGCCTCCCGTTACCATGATAATACTACTGGCAGTCAAATTGAATGGAAAGCAATGCCTAGCGAAAATGTACAGGGCCGAGTAGTGTTGGTGCTGGATGATATTCTTGATGAAGGGATTACTCTGGAAGAAATTCGTAAGCGAATTATGAGAGATGGAGCAGCAGCTTTTTACAGTGCGGTTCTGACCAATAAAGATATTGGTCGGCCTAAGCCGATTAGTGCAGATTTCGTGGGAGTACCACTTCCGAATCGTTATGTGTTCGGATGTGGCATGGATGTGCACGGAGCATGGCGAAATTTGCCCGCTATTTATGCAATGAAAGAGTAAAATTTTAAACTGTGCCTGACTTCTGAGAAAGTATGATTGCAATCATCGGTGGTACCGGCATGACTAAGCTCGCTTGTCTTGAGATATCGAATAGACGGGTTATGCGAACGCCTTATGGTGAGCCATCAGGGCCACTGACATTTGGAAAGATCGGTAACCATGAGATCATCTTCCTCGCACGGCATGGTTACGGTCATACTATTCCACCGCACATGGTGAACTATCGTGCAAATCTGTGGGCGCTGGAATCATTCAAGCCAACACGCGTGGTATCGGTTGCATCAGTAGGTGGTATTCATGGCAACCTAATGCCAGGTACGATTGCCCTACCTGATCAGATTATCGATTATACCCATGGCCGAAAGTTCACCTATTTTGAGAGTACCGATAGACCGGTTACCCATATTGACTTTACCGATCCTTACTGCTCGGTGACCCGTGGACGTCTGTTAGAGGCGGCAAAGCAGGCAAAGGAAAAGATAATTGATGGTGGCGTTTATGCTGCTACTCAGGGGCCTCGGCTCGAGAGTGCGGCAGAAATTAATCGACTGGAACGGGATGGCGCTGATATGGTCGGCATGACAGGCATGCCAGAGGCGGCATTGGCAAAGGAATTGGGGCTGTGTTATGCGACCCTTGCAGTAGTAGCGAATTATGCGGCAGGACGGGGAACGAGTGAGCATCTCATCCGTTTGGAAGATGTGCACTCAGTCCTTGAGAAAGCGATGGTCAATGTTCGGAATATTCTTGAACAACTGGTAAACCTTGATGGCGATTAGAACGGTTCTGAAAATGGGGGATCCGATTCTGCTGAAGGTGGCGAGTAAGGTGGAGAAGTTCGGAACCCTTGAGATTAATACCCTTATTCAGGATATGCACGACACCATGGAAGCGTTGGAGGGTGCGGGACTAGCCGCACCGCAGATTGGCGTCAGTCAACAAGTGGTTATTTTTGGCGTTAAATTTAATCAGCGCTACCCCGACGCCGAGGAAGTGCCTTACACTGTGTTGCTTAATCCCGTACTGACACCACTTACTCAGGAGGTAGAGCAAGATTGGGAGGGTTGTTTAAGCGTTCCGGGTCTGCGCGGTATGGTGCCAAGATTTACCAGGCTGCGTTATAGGGGGGTTGATCAGTACGGCAAGCCGATTGATCGTACTGTAGGGGGATTTCATGCTCGTGTGGTGCAGCATGAATGCGATCACTTGCAGGGGATACTCTATCCGATGCGTATTACCGATTTTCGTCTGTTTGGCTATACTGAAGTAATGTTTCCAGGGCAGATGTTGGTGGATGAGTAGTGAGCCACGTCAAGACTTTCCCGCCTACGATGGAGCCTCTTCACGGCTTTACGACCACCAGTATTACCACTGCAATTAGAACCACTACCGGAATTTCATTGAACCAACGGTAATAGACATGTCCATGTTGGTTATGGCCATGCTTGAAATCTGCCAATAATTTCCCGCAGTAGATATGGTAGGCAACCAACAGCACTACCAATGCTAGTTTGGCATGTAGCCAACCGCCTGAAAAGCCATAGCTTAGCCAGAGCCATACACCGGATACAATGGTCAGCACCGCCCCGGGTGTCATGATTCCATAAAAGAGTTTTCGCTCCATCACCTTGAAGCGTTCAATGCTCAGTTGGTCATTGCTCATGGCATGGTAGACAAATAGGCGCGGCAAGTAGAATAGACCCGCAAACCAGGTAACCATAAAAATGATATGTAGCGCTTTGATCCAGAGCATGCTCTTTCCTTTTATGCAGAAGCTATAGGTTATTTCATCAGGCGCTATCGCGCCAGTACGATTTTTGTATACTATCATCCGAACTTTAAATTGGAATACGTAACGTGAGGTAGATGCATGAAAATGATTAAAACACGTGCAGCGGTCGCATGGGCGCCAGATCAGCCTTTAAGTATTGAACAAGTCGATCTGATACCTCCGCAGAGGGGTGAGGTATTAGTACGCATTGTGGCTACGGGCGTATGTCATACCGATGCCTACACCCTCTCTGGAAAAGACCCTGAGGGTAGATTTCCAACGATCCTTGGTCATGAAGGAGGTGGTGTCGTCGAAGCGCTGGGCGAAGGTGTGACTAGCGTAGCAGTCGGAGATCATGTGATTCCGCTTTATACCCCTGAGTGTGGTGAATGCAACTTCTGTAAATCTGGAAAGACTAATCTTTGCCAAGCAATACGTGCAACTCAAGGGCAAGGTTTGATGCCCGATGGCACCACACGCTTCTCAAAAAATGGGGTCCCTATTTATCATTACATGGGAACTTCGACTTTCTCAGAATATACCGTTATCCCTGAAATTTCTTTGGCGAAAATAAGTAAGGAGGCACCCCTAGAGAAGGTATGCCTGCTCGGTTGCGGCGTAACAACAGGGATTGGTGCTGTTTCTAATACTGCGAAAGTGAAGGCAGGTGATACCGTGGCGGTGTTCGGTCTAGGCGGCATCGGCCTGGCTGTAATTATTGGTGCAGTCAAGGCTAGAGCAGAACGCATCATCGCAATCGATATCAATTCTGAAAAATTTGAAATTGCCAGACAACTGGGTGCTACCGATGTTGTGAATCCAAAGGATTACGTTAGACCAATCCAGGAGGTGATTATCGAGATGACTGGTGGCGGTGTAGACTTTTCCTTCGAATGTATCGGCGATGTCAAAGTGATGCGTTCAGCATTGGAGTGTTGCCACAAGGGCTGGGGAGAATCCATAATTATCGGCGTTGCGGGTGCTGGTGAGGAGATATGCACTCGCCCTTTTCAGTTGGTGACTGGGCGTATATGGCGTGGTTCTGCATTTGGAGGGGTAAAGGGACGAACCGAACTGCCAGGTTATGTGCAACGGTATCTCGACGGAGAATTTGAACTCGATACCTTCATTACGCACACCATGGGTTTGGAGCAGATTAACCAGGCATTTGACCTAATGCACGCGGGTAAATCCATACGTACGGTGATTCACTTCAACAAGTAAATGAATTCATTCTTATTTAATCGCACGGCTTTTATTATGCCCTCAGGTTTGTAGTATATCGACATGTTGGTTTTGATTGTTATATATAAAACCCATTTTAATCAAAAGATTAAATAGCTAATAGCAGTTAAATTTCATCTAATCGGCTTTATCACCAGCCTATTTTTAACCTCCTTAACTCCGGACACAGCCCCAGCCAATACTTTTGTCATATCACTACTCGGTGATGAGTCGACAGATCCGCTCAATGTCACCATACCTTTGATGGTGTTAACACTGATTTGTAGTGTCTTAATACCCGGTTCGGCAAAAATGGCAGTTTTGACCTTGGCCGTAATCTCAGCATCATCAATCACCAGAACTGCTTTATCGCCTTGTTCACCGAGTCTCTCAACAACTCTGTCAGTTGCAATACCTATCTGCTTACCGGCTTCACCGACTGCTTGATCAATCTTTTTCCCTGCAATCTCAGCAGGTCCTGATTTTTCGCAGGCGGAAAGTCCAGTTGCGAGCATCACAAGAATACCAATCGCCGTGATGGAATCTCTTAAGGAATTCATTTTATTATCTTTTATATTCCAGTGTGTTTTTAAAAAATGGTAGGGCGAAAAGGTTGGTCTAGATTGATTGAAGTTGCTAAGGCCGAACAAATTTTGCGATACAGCTTAGCGTTTGCTTAGTATAGTGAAGTCTTTTGCGTAGCTATGTAGTTTCTGGGTCAAATGGAGACGTTGTTTAGGTGTTAGCATGGTATCAAGCTCTAGGATCATTTGGCGCAACTGCTTAACCCCTTGCGCCCAAACTCGGTCATGTTCCACGGTGCGGCCGCTTTCCCAATCGACTAGCCATTGCCTGAGATCCTCTTCAAACTTTTCTTTGGGTGGTTTGGTTTCGAGCAATTCGCGCAGCACTCGTTGTCGCGTGGTGCGGTGTATATACCGATGTTCAGCGCTCTGTGGAAAGTTTTTAACCATCAAAGTGACTCGTTCTTTCTGGTTTGGCTCAAGCGTCCCGGTCCAGTCTTCGATACGCTCTAATGTTTTTTTAACACGCTTCTTTTCCAATGTATCGGGAGCTACGTCCAAGTGTTCCTTACGGAATTTTGCATTTTCTTTAGCAAATTTAGCGCCCATGACTCCAATTTGGCTCGAGTCCATGGTTCCTAGCATACTGGCTAGATCAGTTGCGACATAATGCATTAGTGCTTCTCTGCGTGATTCTACGGCACTACCAATCCAGTCTAAATCAGCCGGCTTGAGTCCAGTCTCGATACGTCTAGCGGTTTCCGTACAAAGGAAGGCATATTTTGGTAGTTCTTCCTTTCGGTGCCAGGCATGTGCACGCTGTAAATCCTTATCAAACTTCGCTTGTTGGTGTGTATTGAAATCGAAGTAATCGGAGGCAATCCAGCGTATCGCCATATCTACATTATTGTAGGCCACGGTGATGACGCTGCAGCCACTCAGTAGAAGCAGCAATAGCGACAGTATCAGTTGGCGCAATGAGACTCCGGTCGAGTGCATTATGGAAATTGAAGGTGCAGTCTAGAATTAATCATCACTTCTCATCCACTGCAACAGAAGAATCACTCCGAGAATGAATCCAAGACCCAAGATGGCTTTTATAAATTCCTTGGCGAACCAGAACACCATAGACTCATATAGATCCAATTAGTTGCATCCTTTTAAAAAATGGCAGCTCTAAAGTATTCTCGGCACCTACTTACGAGACCACCATAGTAGGGCTAATACTGCCGATACAAGTAGACCGCTCGCTAAGGGGCAGTACAAGCTAAAATTTCTCGTTCGATAATGATATCCCCTGGAAATTTGTCAAAGTGTAGTCTCGACAGCCAAGACAATAATCAGTTGAAGATTAGTGAATCTCATGAGCCGTTTCCAAAAAATATAGAGAAGAATTTTATAGGTTGCCGCTCTTAAGTCCGGCATGAATCGAGTATCACACGTTTGAGGATATGTAATCGACCGTGAAAGAAGTGCTCTGCACCGGGAATTACTACTACCGGAAGTTCCTGGGGGGCGGCCCAGTCTAAGACAGACTTCAGTGGGACTTCGTCGTCTCGGTCGCCATGAATAATGAGCGTACAAGCCGCATGCCCAACAACAGGAGGGGCCTTCAAGCGTTCCACTGAAGGTGCCACCATTATTAGTTGTTGCGGGTTAAGCTTTTGCGCTGCATGGGCCTGGATGGCCCCTCCGAAGGAGAATCCTGCTAATAGTAGTGGTAGGCTGTTAAAGCTGCCAGAAAGTTTTTTTTTGATAGCTGCAGCCACTGATAGTACATCCTCTACCTCACCCACACCATTATCGTAAATGCCTTCACTCTTGCCGACTCCACGAAAATTAAATTTAGCCGTGAAAAATCCAAGTTCTGGTAAGGTCTTGAAAAGAGTGTGGACGATCTTGCTGTCCATGGTGCCGCCATATAGCGGGTGGGGGTGAGCGATGACGGCGAAACCATTTATGCCGACGTGGCTGACCTTATCCGGCTCTGCCAGGACAGTTTCTAGTTTTCCGATCTGGCCATCAATGAAGAATTTTTGGGGAGAGATCACGGGTTTAATTAATAAAATAAAGAGTCAAATTTTCAGTCGCTCGACTATACGTCCATTTCTCAGATGTTCTTCAATGATTTCGTCGATGTCTTCCTTATCGACATAGGTGTACCAGACCCCTGCAGGATAGACCACGATTACTGGGCCTTCATCGCATCGGTCTAGACACCCCGCCGTATTAATCCGTACCCCCTGACTGTTGCTGTCTAGCTTCAGTGCCTTAATACGCTGCTTAGCATAATCCCGTACTGATTGGGCTCCATGGTTGTTGCAGCATGCTGAGCCAGCCTCACGCTGATTAGTGCAAAAAAATACATGATAACGATAGTGGCTCATGAGGGTATTCTGGAAAATAGCAGAGTGAAGATTATAGACCAGAATGATGAATTTTCGGACAAGTGAAAGATCAAGATAAGTTAGTGTCTAGCATGGATTGACAAGGATCTTCATGAATAACATAACTAGCAGATCTCTTAGAGATTCCTCAATTTTATTTCAGTCCACAATCGGCTCAGTCTTCGTCGTTGAGTCCGGTCGAGATCCTGGATCATTTCTAATCGAGTAAACAGCTCTTGGTCAGGGAAGATTGCCTTGTTATCAATTATTTCTGGCTGAATGAACTGGACTGCACTCATATTTGGATTGCCAGATCCGGTCAGGTTAGTGAGTTCTGCAGAGTTTCTCCCATCTAGCATGAAGGTAATAAATTGATGAGCCAGTTCGGGGTGAGTTCCGCTCTGATGTATGACCAGACTGTCAAGCGCTAGCACTGCGCCCTCTCTTGGTATTGAGTAGTCGATGATAAATTTCCTACCAGTTTTCTTGGCATCAAGTGCCGCTTGAAACATGTCGTTCGAGTAGCCATGTGCTACCCACAGATTTCCAACTGCAAGCTCCTTGACATAACTAGTGTTACTAAAAGCTGCCCAATAGGGTTTGGCACGTAAAATCAGGTTACGGGCCTCCTGCCAGTGTAATTCATTGGCATCGTTGGCTGAGTAGCCAAGATACTTGAGTGCGGCCGCCATCAGTTCTCGTTGACTGTCGAGCACAGTAACGCGGCCTTTTATTTTTTTCAGATACTTCGGTTCGAAAATCAGAGACCAGCTATCGGTAGGCAGCCCGAGTTCTATTATTTTTTGCTGATTAAAGCCTAATAATGTAACGGTATAAGCATAAGGAACGGAATATTTATTACCTGGGTCAAATGCATTATTGAGATGAGATGGGTTGATATTTTTGAGGTTTGGCAAAAGAGTTTTATCTAAGGGCCTCAATACACCCTGGTGAATTAAAGTGCTCATCGCGTTACCGGTGGGGATGATTAGATCGTGGCCACTTGCACCTGCTGCTAATTTCGCCAGCATTTCCTCATTATCGGCATAATAATCCTGAGAGAGCCGGCAGTTGCAGGACTGTTCAAATTGCTTGACCGTTTTTGGCGCGATGTAATTGTTCCAGTTGAAAAGATATAGAACTTTTTCACCTCTAGCAGCGATGTTTTGGTCTTGGCTGCTACAGCCTGTGACTAAAAACGCTGCTGATAATATGGTGAGAAGCACCGTGGAGGCGCGGGAGCGGGTCATTTTTTTGTTTCCAGCCGCAGAACGCCCGAATCTAATTTGGTGGCAATTATGATCATGGTCAATGTGAGGAGCATCAGCAGAGTGGAGACGGCATTTACCTCTGGCGTCACCGCGACCTTGATCATGGTGTAAATCTGAACCGGTAGAACCGGCTCACCCACTCCTTTTGTGAAGAAGGTGATGACAAAGTCATCGATCGAGAGGGTGAATGACATCAAAGCACCTGCAACCACTGCTGGCATGATCAGTGGCAGCGTAATCAGACGGAAAGTCAGCCAGGGGGATGCACCTAGATCACGTGCTGCTTCAAAGATACTTTCATCCATTCCTTGAAGTCGTGCCCGTACGATGATGGCAACAAATCCAATACAGAAGGTGGTGTGCGCGATGATAATGGAGAACATGCCGAGCGTTAGGTTGAGAACCTGCAAAAAGAATAGTAGTAGTGCTACCCCCAGAAGAATTTCAGGCATCGCTACCGGAGCGAATACTAGGATCGGCAGAAATTTAAGTTTGTAACGGTTCATCGCAAGTCCAGCCATGCTGCCGAGTATAGTGGCGCAAAAACTGGCACACACAGCGATGATCAAAGAGTTGCGCGCAGCGGTGAGCATTTCTTGATTGTTGAACAGCGCCACATACCAAGATAAGGTGAAACTGACCCACTCTGCATTCAGCTTGGAATCATTGAAAGAGTAAACAACCACGATGATCAGGGGAATATAAAGAAACGCATAGGCTAAGGCCGCTGCAGAGCATAACCAGATATTTCTCCGTCGCATAATTTATCCCTTTGTAATGGAGGCTGGCCTTGCAAGCCATGTTGACAGTGCGGTTATGGCTAGCACAGCCAGCGTCAGCATGATCGATAATGTCGAGCCAAAGGGCCAGTCACGGGTGCCGAGGAATTGGTCTTTGATCAGGTTTCCGATGAGAATGTCTCCGGTACCGCCAAGTATGTCTGGTACCGCAAACATACCTAACACCGGTATAAATACTAGCACTGAACCTGAGAAAACCCCTGGCAGGGATAGTGGCCAGGTGACGTGCCAGAATCTTTGCCAGGCATTAGCACCCAGATCTTGCGCTGCATCCAGTAGAGCGGGATCGTGTTTCTCCAGATTGGTATAGAGTGGCAATACCATGAAGGGAAGGTATACATAGACCATCCCGACGATTACCGCGAATGGGGAAAATAAAAGTGTCACCGGCGCAACTCCGAAAGCGCTCAGAACCCCATTAATAAAGTGGCTGAAGACTGACTCTGGACCGAGGATAATCATCCAGGCATATATGCGGATGAGGAAATTGCTGGCGAATGGCAGTACTACCAGGAGCACCATCAGATTGCGGAAACGTTTTTCGCTGCGAGCGATCAGTAGGGCTAGTGGGTAGGCCATGATGAGACAGATCAGCGTACTGGTTGAGGCAACAATAAAGGATTTAAGAAAGACTTCAGCATATAAAATGTCGCTGAAAAATAACTGGTAGGTTTCCAGTGTCAGGCCATGCTCTCCTTGGGCAGCCTCGGTAGGTGATATGATCGGGGCTAAGCCACCAAATTCCCCAGGAAATCGCAGCGAGGTGAATAGCATGATCAGGCTAGGAGTGACGAAGAAAACCAGTAGAAATACCAACGGCGGGCCACTCACCAGCCACTTAGTAACGCGGTTTTCTTTAGCCCCATTTCTAATCATTGAGAAAAGTACCGGCATCCTGACGCCAGGAGACCGTAACCGAATCACCTGTTTCAAAAAATTGGGCACTCCCCGGTGCTGAATTTGGGAGTAGGGCTTCAATACGAGCGCCGTTTGGAAGTTCTACGATATAGGTGGTTACATCGCCCACATAAAGAAATCCCTGTACCTTGCCTGTAAAATTATTCTTCAGTTCCACTTCTTCCGTATGATGAGTGATCCGGACCTGCTCCGGACGTATCGCCAACACCCCTGTATCTCTAGGTTTGACACCATCTTTACTGGGGGCAGTTACTTCACCGAGTCCTGCGACGCTGAGCCTTAAGTGCGATGGGCTAGCCTCTAGCACTTGGGCGTTCATAATGCTGATCTTGCCGATGAAGTCAGCAACAAAACGGTTTTTTGGGAAGCTGTAGATTCTGGAGGGTGCGTCAAGTTGTTCGACCTTGCCTTGATTCATCACCGCAATGCGGTGAGACAGTGCCAGTGCCTCATTCTGTGCATGGGTGATGAACACGAAGGTGACCCCCCTTTCTTTCTGGAGATTAATCAGCTCAATCTGCATCTCCTCTCGCAACTTTGCATCTAACGCCCCTAGCGGCTCATCTAATAGAAGCAAGCGTGGGCGATTAATCAATCCCCTGGCAAATGCAACGCGCTGTCTCTGGCCTCCTGATAATTCTTGAGGAAAACGGGCGCCAAGGTTTGACAGACGAACGTCATCAAGGGCCTCTTTGACTCTAGAGTTAATTTGATCAGGTGCTGAACCTGCCATTTTTAGAGGAAAAGCGATATTCTCTGAGACAGTCATATGCGGAAACAGCGCATAACTCTGGAACACGGTATGGATGGGGCGTTTTTCTGGAGGGATATTGGCCATATCCTTACCATCTAAAAGGATTTGACCGGCATCGGGTAGGTCGAACCCAGCGATCATGCGCAGTAGGGTGGTTTTGCCGCAACCGGAAGGGCCTAGCAGAGTAAAGAACTCACCCGATTCAATACTAATACTGATGTTGTCTATTGCGGTGAAATCGCCAAAGCGACGTGTCAAATTGCGAATTTCAAGTAGCGCCATAATGGATTAACTAAGTCTATCCGTATCACCACATATGCCAAAGTAGTAATGTCGCCAACAATAATACGAGCACAGACAGCAAGCGGCTCTGACGTTTTTTTTCGATGAGTAGCTGATTCATTTTATCTTCAAGCATCTGCGTTCGATTGTCACTTAACGCGTGATGAAGCAGGCGCGGGAACTGTGGAAACAGAACGGCCCAAGTGGGGATCTCCTTACCGAGGCGACGAACCAGTCCGTGCCAGCCGAGTTGATCCGACATCCAATTTTCAAGGTATGGTTTGGCAGTGGTCCATAGGTCGAGATTTGGATCAAGGTCGCGCCCGAGCCCTTCGATATTCAACAGAGTCTTTTGCAATAAGACTAGTTGAGGCTGGATCTCGACGTTGAAGCGGCGAGAAGTCTGGAATAGCTGCAATAGCACATGGCCAAATGAAATCTCCTTCAGTGGCTTGTCAAAGATAGGTTCACAGACGGCACGGATCGCGCTTTCAAAGTCATCTACACGAGTATCCTTTGGTGCCCAACCTGCCTCAACATGCGCCTGTGCCACGCGCTTGTAGTCGCGGCGGAAGAATGCCAGAAAGTTCTGTGCTAGATAGTTCTTGTCCTCATCTGTGAGTGTTCCCATGATGCCGAAATCAACTGCGATGTAGCGTCCATCAGTACCGACAAAAATATTACCGGGGTGCATATCGGCATGAAAATAACCATCACGAAAAACTTGGGTGAAAAAAATTTCCACTCCTATGCGTGCAAGTTTTGGAATGTCTACACCCTGTTCTTGTAGTTCCGCTACATGGCTAATGGGGATGCCCTTCATGCGCTGCATCACCATCACGGTGGGATGACAATAATCCCAGTAGACTTCGGGAACTAGTAGTAGAGGCGAATCAAGAAAGTTGCGGCGTAATTGGCTGCAGTTCGATGCTTCACGCATAAGATCAAGCTCGTCATTCAGGTGTCGCGCAAATTCCACTACTATTTCACGCGGTTTTAGACGCTTGCCATCTGGCCACAAGGCTTCGGCCAACCAGGCGCCAGTCTCCATTAAAGCGACATCGTGCGCGATGATCGGAGCGATGCCTGGGCGTAATATTTTAACGGCTACTTCTGTGCCATCATGTAGTTCTGCCAGATGGACTTGGGCAACAGATGCGCTAGCTATTGGTTCTGCTTCAAACTGGTGGAAGACCTCGCTAGCTGGCCTACCATAGACCTGTTCGAGGATGCTGAGTGCGACACTAGACGGAAATGGCGGAACCTGGTCCTGTAACTTGGCTAGCTCATCGGCAATGTCTTGTGGAAGGAGGTCTCGGCGAGTGGACAGCACTTGGCCAAACTTGACAAAAAGAGGGCCGAGCGCTTCTAGTGCTAGACGTAAGCGTTCCCCACGTGGTTTCTCTAACTGCCGCCAGAAGGTGGCAATCTTGATTAAAGGCTGCAAGGGATGCAACCGCCCTTGACCTAGAATAAAATCATCTAGGCCGAAACGGAATGCTACAGCGAGTATTTTGAGGAGGCGAATGAAACGCATTTATTCCAGATGCAATAGTTTATTTAGGGGCAATCTTAACCAAGAGATCGCCGTGATTAAGTTTCTCTATCCGTTCCCCTAGTTTCTCCACGTCAATATGGAGAGTATTTACATCGGCAACGAACTTGCGCACATAAGCGGGCTTGGCAAGCAGGGGCTGCTCCTCCAAACAATACTCTGAAAGAGTTTGAGAGAGGTTGCGTAGAGTCTCGGTATGCCACTGCAGCAAGCTATCTCCAGTCTGCACTAGCCGGTGGGCAAGAATATCACCCATGAGCCGGCTTAAATCCTGTTCGACATCCCAGTGTAGGTTTTTACCAATGTCTAGAAGTTCTTCCGCCAAGGCGGTATCGCCGGAAATGAGGATATTAGAATAGGCTTTTTCATCATGCGTAAGTAATCGCGGCAGAAGACTGGGAGCCAGGGTAAGGGTGGCATCAGGCGCGATAGCATCTGTTGCAACCGCGATCTCACCATTGGATTGCACGACTAAATCGAAGTCGGCGAAAGGGGGAGTGCAGAAGCGAACGATCTTTCCGGCGCAGGGTTGCAGCCGTTTACGTGCCCAGCTCTCACCTCGTAATAGGTGGTTGAGCAGGGCTATCACAGCAGATGCTATCACGGTAACAGCGTAAATCTAGGAGATTTGTTGGATCCCAGCAAGCAACCAAACAGCCTCGGCATCTTTGAGGCTCTTTTGTACGTGCCAGATTTCATCAATTGATTCTGGTAATGAGTCAGGTGATTCGCGTAATTGGCCGTTGAAGCGCACGCTGGCGATGGCTTGATCATCTGTGGTGACGACCTCCAGCAGTTCGGCATTGATCGAGAGTACTTCAGTTTTCTGTGGTTCGTCACCGCGCTCACTGATTTGCATGCTGATCTCTGCATACATCTCTGGTGTGGTGTACTCACGAATGTCATTCAAGTCACGCGCATCATTGGCCGCTTGGAGGCGGATAAATGAGGTCTTGGCGTTGCGTAAGAATGGCCCCACCTTAAAATCTGCGTGGATATTCGCGGCTTTTTGGGTATCTTCCGTCGCAGTTCCTAGCCCCATCGATGCCGGCGTTATAGGGCTGTTGGAGGTGTTTGCATCCATTCCGGAATATTGCAGAGGGCGCGTCACCTGTTCTTGTCTGGATTTACGCATCATGCGTATGACAAAGAAAATTGCAGCCATCAGTGCGGCCAGCATCAGTACGTCCATCATATTGACGCCCTCAAATGCGCCACCCATAAACAGTGCGGCCAGCAATCCTCCCGCGGCCAGACCTGCTAACGGACCTGCCCACTTGCTACCACCAGCGGCAGCAGCGGCAGCAGTCGGCGCCTGTGCCGGCTTGGGCGCGGCTTGCGGGCTGATGGACTGACGTTGTTGGCCGATACTCTTGCCACCACCGAAACGTTTTGCTTCTGCATCAAAGGTGGCTAGTCCAAAGCTGAGAACGGCCAGAGTCATCAGGGTCGCTATTTTATTCATGAAGGTCTCCAGCAGGATGGTTAAAGCGTTCAGTATAGCACTATCGATTCATTGCGATGTTTCGTAAATTGAGCTCAGACTCAGCTACAGTAGGGTGCTAATGGACCTTTGGTGAGAAGGTTTGGGTGAATTTATACTTTGGATGAGAATTCATTTGTATCTAGAGAATGGTTTGCTCAGGTTCTAGTCCATGGGTGCCGATTTTGTCGGTAACAATACTCTTGACCGTCAGGATCGGCAGGATGTAATGTTGGGCCTTGGTGGGCTGCAGAGTAAATTTAAGATTTGTATCTTTGAAGAAATAAACTGGAGTGTAAAAATGAAAACAACAACTTTATTATTAGCAACTATTGCAATTATAGGCTTGGTCGGTTGTAAAAAAACAGACAACTACACGCCAGCGGCAACCGCCAGTGGGGAAGACATATTCAATATGAACTGCACTAAATGCCATAAGCCGAACACTGATGGTAGCGTGATGGTATTGAATGCTGCAGTAGCGAATAAAGATGCCATCATCAAAAAGGTGCAGATAGGAAGCACGTCCATGGCTGCCTTCCCCAATATCACGGGTGAATCGGCGAATCGTTTGGCGGAATACGTGCTGGCAAACAGCAAGACCAAGTAACCTGTTACTGTTTTGCCACTAAGCTTTCGGTTTTCTGCCAGGGGACAGCGGTGGAATATACCCCGCGACCCGGTAGAGCATACCCTCGCTCTTCTTGCCCTTTTCAAAACGGATCGAGTGGCACATTATCAACTCGCCGCTGGCGGCCAGACTGGATACATCGAGACGCACTTTTGCCAGTGGGATGCCCGTGTCATTCGCAATCTCCGAGTCAAGTCGCTCACCGTGTTGTTTTAGGTATTGCAGAATTTCATGCAAAGAAAATACTCCTCATAACGCACTGTTGAATATAGAAAGTGAATTTCATCAAGCCAAGCCGGCACGATATGAACCCATTCTACCAGAAGCAGCGTTAAAGTTCGGGCTCCTGTGAGTCAGGACTATTTTTTAATAACAGGCATTCAGTCGCCTCTATTATCGGGCCCCCGCTTGCTTGAGTAGCTGCACCACTTCCTCGTGGCCATTCTGTGTCGCTGCAATCAGTGGAGTATCTCCGTTACGGGTCTTGATATTCACATCGGCCTTGGCTGAGAGTAATGCCTGCACAATTGAGCGATGACCGTTCTGTGATGCTACTAGTAGCGCAGTGATACCACGGCCTGCGCCATCGTTCACATCAATCTTGGTTGCGAGTAGCGCCTTGACCTGGGGGAGGTCACCTCTCCCAGCCGCATTAATGAGAGGATGATTTCCCTCTGAATGAGCCCACGTAATAGCAGGAACAGAGCACAAAGCCAGCAGCATACTCATGATGCACAGTTTTTTCTGTAAACCAATCACTTCTACTCTCCTTTGGTACGAATCAGATTGCTCCCTGTTTTGGTAAGAAAAAATTTTAAAAATCAGTGAGATGGCCTGAAGTATTCTCGGCGTATACGCCTTGGTCAATCATAAATCCTTTGGAAGCGATGCGCCAGGAACGATTCAATCGGAAATTTTGGTTTCAGACCCAGCACACTTGCCGCAACTACTTCGCCAGTAAGGGGCGCTGCTACGATCCCGGTACGAAAACCTCCGGTAGCATGGAAGAAATTCTCTAGTTCCTCAGCTGGTCCGAGAATAGGAAGTTCATCTGGCGTGCCGGGGCGAAGCCCGCTCCACGAGCGTTTGAGCGTCACATTGCGCAAAGCCGGCACAGCACGGATCGCACCAGCTGCCAGGTTGCATATGTCCTCATAGCGGACTTTGGTGCTGAAATCAGAATACTCCGTAGTGCTTCCGATAATGATCTCACCATGTGCTTTCTGCAAGATATAGCAGTCACGCGTGCTTAGATTCGAGCGCAGCGTACCCGGATGCAGCGGCTCAGTGCAGATGATCTGCCCACGCACTGGCTGGATAGGAATTTCAATATTGGCGAGCTTAGCAATCTGAGCGCCCCAAGCACCAGCTGCGTTGACTACTGCACCACACGATATACTTCCCTTATCCGAATAGACCTCGACGATTCGCCTATTATTGCAACGGAGTGCGTGGACTCGCGCCTCAGCAATGAAGCATGCACCCTTAGCACAGGCCCCGCGTTTGAGTGCCTCATTTAGCAGTATTGGATTTACCTGGTTGTCGCCTGGGAAATGAATTGCATTGCGCAGGTTGTGAGTAATCAAAGGATCTTCGTCGCGGATGCGTTGTGGTGTCCACTGTTCTAGTGCCCCATGGTCACTACCTGCCCATGCAATGATACGACTGGCATGACTTTCCTGGCTCTCGTCATAGATCAAATACAACAGTCCGGTTGCTGATTCGGCCTCGATATTAATTCCACAAAGCGTTAGGAGTTCAGTTGCGAGTTTAGGGAATAACAGGTTACTTTCCCACAGAAAGTCCATGAATTTGAGTGGCAAAGGCGTCGGCTCGGCCCCAGCATCTTTTTGCGAGGTGTGCAGAATCACGCCACAGCCAAGGCCAAGCGATTCACCTAGCGACCAGAGCCCGCCAGCAGAGGCAGAAGTCGCGCGACCAGGAGTTGAGGCATCGAGTAGCGTGACCGAGGCGCCGCGCCGAGCTAGTGAAAAGGCGACACTTGATCCAATCACGCCGCCGCCAATGACAACCACGTCTGAAAATTTTCGCATTACCATTAATTTTTGAGCGATTCCGGAGCAAGTGATCCGAGAGTTATCGGCCCAAGTGGGGGGCGTACACTGGGGGGGCCAATATCCGTCACTGAACATTTCTCTTCCGCGGCGACTAGACGTGAAAGGAATGGCCAACAGAAACGTCCTTGACAGGCGCCCATACCAGCGCGTGAAGTTATCTTGAGGCTACGGTAGGTAGTTGATCCAGCGCAGACCGCCTCGCGGGCTTCGCCCCAGGTTACCTCTTCACATCGACAAACTAGAGTGTCATCACGCACCAGAGACATGAGGCCCGGTTGTAGTGTTGAGATCTTATCTAGGGCGCGACGAAGTGGCATCAAACGAGAGAGTTTCTGTTCGATCGAATCGCGTGCAGCAGTAAACGTTGCTTCGTCGACTGCCCCGAGAAAAAAGGCAGCAGATATTCCAGCAAGTTTCCCTTCATGTGCTGCAGCTAGAGAGCCAGTAACGCCTGCACCGTCACCTGCAGCAAAAATACCGGCAACGCTGGTTGAAAGGTTACGGTCCCGAATCGGAATCCAGCCACCGACTTCAGGACAGAACTCAAGTTTACATTCAGCCATTTGTGCTAATTGATTACGCGGGACAAAACCGTAGCCCACTAGCAGTGTATCTACTCTCTCGGTTTCAATACAGTTATTGTCCGGAAACCACTCCGCATTAACAGGGGCGTGCTGGACCGCGTTTAGCTCACTTTCGCCTTGAGCAGAGACGACAATACGGCCATATCGCACTGGGACGCCGGACTGGTGAAGTTTGTTTAGGTAGAGGAATCCCTCAACAAGGATTTCCGGTGTGCGAAATCCGTGCAGCGGCAGACGGAGCCAGGCTGGACGAGATGATGCTTCCAGTACCGAGACCACGTGCACCCCAGCATCGATCAGTTGGCACGCTACCGCTAACAAGAACGGGCCGGTGCCAGCAAGCATCACTCGCTTTCCTGGCGCAACTCCCATGGTCTTTATGAGTGACTGCGCAGCGCCAGGGGTCATTACACCGGGTAAGGTCCATCCAGGAAAAGGTGGTACAAGTTCGTGGGCACCCGGGGCGAGGATAAGGGCCTGTGACTGGAGCAGCTCGGTATGCTCATCAGGAGAGGTGACAGCAACGCGCAGCCCGTCGAAGATCCCCCAAGCGCTATGACCGTTTCGTATTTCAATATACTGTGTGAGTTTTGCTATTTCTGTGCGCAGTTGTTCTCCTCGCGGATGCGGAATTGGTGCGCGTTCCGGATTAGTCGGCTTGCGGTAGATCTGGCCGCCCAGAGCGAATCCCTCATCGACAATTGTGCAACTGAGGCCTTGTTTTGCAGCGGCAATAGCGGCACTCATGCCGGCGGGACCGCCGCCGATGATCACAATACTGGAGTGGTTCATACTTAGTATGCAGTAGCTGTTGCCCCTCGGGCGGACACGACGCGCATACCTGGTTGCACCAGGGTCATACAGGCGCGGGCACTTGTACGTTCGTTAATCTGCATCAGGCAATCACAACAAACACCCATGCCGCAGAATAGTGAGCGCGGTGCTGCCGTGCCTGAAGTCATTCGTACAACCCGTCGACCAAGATGGAACAGGGCGCCAATAACAGTGAATCCTTCCGGGCAGTGGACCACCTGCCCATCTAGTATGAATTCTATTTCCATGATTATTATGTGTGCTGTGTACAGTCTAGATTGACAGGGGGTAGCGGCTTGTGGCGCGCATGGGATATGCATTCTATCAGACCTTACCGGGCTCAGTAACGTTCCCTTGACCAGCAAGAGCAGCAGGATGTAATGTTCGCTAAGCTCGATTGAAAGGCCGTTGTGGAGTTTACCTTTGAATACTGATCCTGCCACACACGAACTTCTTCACGGCATCCTCAAGCAGGTATCCCGGTCATTTTATCTCACGCTCAATGTGTTGCCAGCAAATGTGCGTGATCAAATGGGATTATCATACCTATTTGCGCGCGCGGCCGACACTATAGCCGACACCGATCTGATCAGTCGCGCCCAGCGACTGGAGTATCTAAATCAGTTTCGCTCTCAATTCAAAGGCGGTGACATTGAATGGGACGCTATCCGGAGAATTCAGGCGGCTCTTCTCCCCCATCAGCAGAACTCAGCCGAGTATGTTCTTTTACAGCGACTAGGGGATTGCCTTAAATTATATGAGCAATACTCTTCCGATGACCGGGAACGAATTCAGTGGTTAATGGAAGTTCTGCCCAAGGGGATGGAGATGGATTTGGTCAGGTTTCCAGGAGAATCTGTGGCAGATCTCACTGCATTAGCCACACTAGATGAATTAGATCATTACACTTATTATGTTGCGGGTTGTGTCGGGGAGTTCTGGACAAGGATGGTGTGCGCGCATCGGCCAGCGATGGCACAGTGGGACATCGCGGAGATGTCGGCTATCGGTGTGAGTTTCGGCAAGGGTTTACAGTTGACCAATATCGTCAAAGATATTGCCCGAGACATTCATCATGGCCGGTGTTATGTGCCTCAATCGTTGCTTCAGGAAGCTGGACTGCAGCCAGCTGATTTGTTGCACGCAGGTAGTTTGATAAGATTCAGACCGGTGTTGCACCGGCTCATCGCGCTTGCAATGGAACATCTTAATCAAGGGTGGATTTATACTATGGCGATCCCGTCTTCTGAGATTCGTCAGCGGTTGGCTTGCATCTGGCCGATCTTGCTAGCCGGAGAAACTTTGCGGCGTGTTGCGGTTGATCCCGGACTACTTGATCCTGCGGTCAATGTGAAAGTGCCGCGCAGCATTGTCTACCGAGTGATGTTGTTGACCCTACTCACAGGCGCCAGTGGAACAGTGGCAACTGCCTCTTGGAATCGCCTCAGAGGCTCTGTAAGGAATTCCTTAGAACTTGAAGCCGCGGTGTAATGCAACTACGCCAGCAGCTAAATTGAAATACTCCACCCGTTCGAAACCAGACTCCTGCATCAATAGCTTTAACTCTTCCTGGGTTGGGTGTACACGGATGGACTCGGCCAGGTAACGGTAGCTGTCCTCATCCTTAGCAATAATCTTCCCCATTGCCGGCAGGACCTTGAATGAGTAAGTATCATAAATAGGTTGAAGTGGTTTCCATACCTTTGAAAATTCAAGTACAAGGACGCAACCCCCGGGGCGGAGTACACGTAGCATCTCCTTAAGAGCAGTATCCTTGTGGGTCATGTTTCTGAGACCAAAGGCTACGCTGACACAATCAAAATAATTGGCCGGGAAGGGTAGTTTTTCTGCATCGCATTGTGCCACCGATGCCGACCTGCCCTCATCTAGCAGACGGTCTCGACCGATCGTTAGCATTGAGTTGTTGATGTCGGTGAGCCAAACCTCGCCAGTTTCGCCGACCTGTTCAATGAATCGTGCGCTCAAATCAGCAGTGCCGCCAGCAATGTCAAGCACTCGGCTGCCACTCTTGACCCTACTGGCTTCCACGGCAAAATGCTTCCACCAGCGGTGCATGCCCACTGACATAAGATCATTCATTAGGTTGTAGCGCTCCGCTACCGAATCAAATACTACCGCCACCTTGCGGGCTTTTTCTATTTCGGGAACGGTATTGAAACCGAAGTGAGTGGTTTTAGTCATGAATATTCAGATTTGCAATCTAAGAAGGTTCGCGGCTTGAGCCAACTTGTTCTAGCCGCTGTAGATAATGCTGCCACATTTTATCCTGATGTAACCCATATTCGTAGAGTAGGTCCCACGAATAAAGGCCGGTATTGTGTCCATCAGAAAAATTCAGTTGAATTGCATAACTCCCAACTGGTTCGATGTGGTCTATATTGATATCTCTCTTGCCAGTTTGGAGCACTTCTTGTCCAGAGCCGTGCCCACGCACTTCCGCGGAGGGCGAATAGACGCGAAGAAATTCGCACGGAATCTGGAAGGTATTGCCATCCGAAAAAGAAATTTGCAATAACTTTGATCGCCGGTGCAGCTTTATTTCAGTGACTTTTGGGGTATCTTTTCCAAGGCCTGCCATATCACATCCCTTATTAGAGGCGTGTACATGATAAACCAGCACAGGAAAAACTAAAACTTTATCTCAGCGTTACGTTCCTGTCACCTTGAAACCCTACATTGGTCCGGGTCTAGTTTTATTAAGTTGGCTCAGTGAGAATGGTTATGCGTAGTGCTCTCTACGGTGTGTTGATTACTGGGCCGCTAATAGGGTTAATGCGCAATCACGGCTGCTTCAATCTCCGCAAAAGTTTTGGCAACCTCGGTAAATGGAATGATCGCCCCTAATTGTTTTTCGATTTGCGTCGAGGAAAAAATACCGCATACAACAGGTTCGCCATCGTGATTGTTTTCTATCACTAGGGTGTGTTGCCGCCCGCTCTCACGTAAGCTAGATATCACATGCCCAACCTTGGCATGCATTACCTCACTAATTTGGATTGCTTCCATCTGATCTAGCGGGGTCATAATATCAGCGACCAGTATTTCATTATGTTTCACCCTCCGCTCCTGAATAAAGCGTAGTGGCTTCTCACCAAGAATATCCGTTGCGGTGATGATGCCACCAAGGGCGCGATCCTGGTTCAATACCAGTAATGATCGGACTCCCCTCAGTATCATTAATGTATTGGCAGATTCCATGGTTATACTCGGCTCGATCACGGCGGCATAGATGTAGCGAAGATCGGTCATCACATAGATGGCAGGTGAGTCGAGAGAAATAGATCTTGGTGGAGTAGGACGAGAGATTTGTACCGATCCGGTCAAGCGTTTTGCAGGAAGGACAGGGTAATTGGACATGGTGTAAACCTCCATTGGGGTGGATGGGGAACACTTGTGACAGGATGAGAGCCTGGGATTATCCTGTCTGCATGCTCAACCTTACGCGTATCAGAATGATGGGTCAATACAATCATAGTCCATTAGTCCTAGCATGTAGGGGGCAGTCGACCAGGCAAGTTTGTTAGAATATATCCAGACTCTTTACTTGGGTGGTTATGCACTTATTCCATAAAAATATTAGTTTGAGTTTCAAGGCAGTATCTTTGGTAGTGTTTAGCTTGCTTGCAATCGGTTGTGGCACCCCGTCCATAGCGGGTCAATTACGTCCGGAAGTTAGAGTTTTTATCGGTGAGATGGTTGACCGTCACGGATTCGAGCGGGCTGAGCTTGTACGTATATTCAGTAAGGCGAAATTTCAGTCGGCGATTATCCGTGCTATTTCCCAACCAGTTACTGTTCGACCCTGGTATGAGTATCGGCCTTTATTTGTCAATGAGCGACGTACAGTGGGTGGAGTCACCTTCTGGAATAACCATGCGGAGAAACTAGAACGGGCACGTAAGGAGTACGGCCTCCCGGAGGAAATTGTGACGGCGGTAATTGGAGTGGAGACCGTCTACGGCACTCAGACCGGCAAGTATCGCGTGCTCGATGCATTGGTCACGCTAGCATTTGATTATCCTCGTCGCTCTGAGTTTTTCCGCGACGAGCTGGAGCAGTATCTCTTGCTGATGAAGGAGCGGGGTGCTGATGTATTAAAGCTCAGAGGCTCGTACGCAGGCGCGATTGGCATCCCGCAATTTATGCCGAGTAGTTATCGACGTTACGCCATCGATTTCGATGGCGATACTCGAAAGGATTTATTACAAAGTCCCGCAGATGCGATTGGCAGCGTCGCTAATTATCTCAAGATGTTCGGATGGGAACAGGGGCAGCCAGTGGCAGTTCGTGCGAAGATCAGTAGTGAACGTTATCAAGAGGCTCTGGCCGCCGGAATTAAGCCGAGTTTGACGTTATTACAAATGAAACAGTTTGGAGTCACACCTCTGGTGGGACTGGCAGATCTCGTTGGCGAGCGTATGGCTGCGTTGTTTGTATTGGAAGGTAAGGATGGACCGGAGTATTGGCTGGGTTTCAACAATTTCTATGTCATCACCCGCTATAATCGCAGCATTTATTATGCCATGTCAGTATGGCAACTGGCTGAAGAAATTCACGCCGCAAGAAATGGTATCAATGACTTTTGATATTGGATGTGGGGATGCACTCCGCCTCAATAATTTTTGAACCCACGCTACTTGTTGCCTAAGAACTAGGAAAGGCCACCACATGATCAGCCTCAAGGCGGATGCCGATCTTCTCGCCGATGGCATGGTTATGGTGACTGGGTACTAATGATAGAGCGCTAGTGCCACTTGGTAGGCTGAGTGTGTAGAGAATATCGGCTCCACGGAAAGCTTTGTGGAGGACAGTTGCCTGCAGCAGACTGGAATCATCATGCACGATATCATCCGGTCGCAGCAGTACATCAACTCGGCAGCCCTTCCCACATATCTGGTCGGCCGGTGAACATTGATGTGGAATGTCTGCTGTTAGTACACCGAGTTCGATTTCTACTCGTTTTGGGTCCAATACCTGGCCGGGTAGGAACACGCCCTGGCCGATAAAGTTCGCGACAAAGCGGTTGGCAGGGCGGTGATACAGATTGTAGGCACTGTCCCACTGCTGGATCTCGCCGCGATGCATAACTCCAATCTCGTCCGCAATGGCAAAGGCCTCGTTCTGATCGTGAGTCACTAGTATGGCGGTAGTATTCTGATTCTTCAGTATCTCGCGGACCTCGAGGCTCAGGCGTTCACGCAGACTGACGTCCAGATTGGAAAATGGCTCATCCAGCAACAGCAGATCAGGCCGCGGCGCTAGCGCGCGTGCCAGAGCCACACGTTGCTGTTGGCCGCCGGAGAGTTCGTGTGGATACTTGTTGGCTGCATCGGATAGACCGACAGTCCCTAGCAATTCATTGACGCGCGATGCCCGATCGTTTTTTGGTAGTTGGTGCAGGCCGAAGCCGATGTTATTGATAACAGTGAGGTGCGGAAATAGCGCGTAATCCTGAAATACCATGCCAATACGACGTTGTTCCGGTGGTAGAAAAACACTGTCACTACTCACCGTGGTACCACTCAGTAGGATCTCTCCCGCTATAACGGGTTCGAACCCTGCAATGCATCTCAATACGGAGGTCTTGCCGCAACCGCTCGGCCCCAGTAAGCAGCCGATCTGACCTTTCTCCAGTCTCAGCGATAAATTATTTACCACTAATTGCTGACCGTAAGCTTGCTGGATATTTTTTAGTTCGAGCAGCATAAATTATTTTTCCGTTTGCCGCATAAACAGTATGATCGGTATCAAGCCTGAGATTACTAGCGCCACTGCCGGTAATGCGGCCTGTTCCCAGGCTCCTTCCGAAGTCATTTCAAAGATTCGTACCGACAGCGTATCCCAACCGAATGGTCGGGTCATCAGAGTAATTGGCATCTCTTTCATTACGTCGACAAAGACCAACGCGCCAGCAGTAAATATGCCGCTCTTCAAGATTGGTAGATGTACCCGTCGCAGCATCATCCATCCATTTATGCCCATACTCATTGATGCTTCATCGATGCTGCTGGTGATGCGCTGCATTGCGCTATCGATCGGACTGTGACTGACTGCGAGAAATCGTGTCAGGTAAGCCAGTAGCATGATAGCGAGGGTGCCTTGGATCATGAGACCCGTTTCGATCTGGAATAATTGCAGTGTTACTTCTCCAATCCAATTATCTAGGCTGGCCAATGGCACAAACATACCCACAGCTAGCACGGTGCCCGGTAAAGCGTAGCCGAGGGTAGCGATGCGCACTGCATTCCGCGTGGCTGCATCTGGGTGGCGACGAGTCGCGTATACCAGCAACAGCGCTACTGTACAGGTTAGCAGCGCGGCAAGTGTGGAAAGCAGCAGCGAATGCCAGAGAAAGCCTAGATAGCGAGAGTCGAGATCCTGCACTAAACTATTAGCTGCCCAAATGACCAACTGTCCGATCGGTAGCAAGAAGGCAAAAAATAGTGTGCCCGAGGCTAAAGCAGTTGCTGTCGCGGAACGCCATCCGGAAAGTGCGATGCGGTCAGCGCGCGCGCTTTGCTTAACTTCCGCATAGCGCATACGGATGCGAATCTGTTGCTCCACCACGATCAAGGCAAAGATGATTACGAGCAGCAACGAAGCCAGTTGTGAAGCAGCTGCTAGCGAGAACATGCCGAACCATGCCTTGTAAATGGCGGTGGTGAATGTATCGTAATTGAATACTGCCACAGTGCCGAAATCTGCCAGTGTCTCCATCAGAGCTAGCATCACCCCGCCGGCGATCCATGGACGTGCCATTGGTAGGGCCACCCTGAAGAAACCTTGTGTGCGATTAAGCCCAAGTGATTGCGAAGCTTCCAACGAGCGCTTTCCTTGTGTAAGAAAAGCATTGCGTGCAAGCAAGTAAACGTAGGGGTAGAAAGCTAGCACCATGACTGTGATCACGCCCATCCGTCCACGCACTTCAGGGAACCAAGCGTCCGGACCCAGCCACGAGTGAAATGCACTTTGCACTGGGCCTGTGAAATCAAATAGTCCGAGTACCACGAACGCGGTGACGTAGGCGGGGACTGCAAGGGGGAGCAACAGTGCCCAGGAAAATAATTTCCGTCCAGGAAATTCGCAGACTGCGGTGAGCCAGGCGAGACTTACGCCTAGCAGCGTGGTGCCACTGACCACGCCCAGCGCAAGCCAGAAAGTATTGATTAGAAGACTTAGCAGGGTGGTCTCAACCAAATGCTGCCAGATATCGCTGGTGGGGGCAAAGAACGAGGAAAGGATGGTGCCGATCGGGATCAGCACCAGTGCGGCCACCAGAAAAGGGATTAGACGCCAGACGGATACTGGACGATGATTAGAAGAGAGGTAGCGGGAAAGGCTGGTTAACTTATTTCCATTCCGCGCCGCAATACTGAGTGTTTCAACCTTCACCTTCGTGCCTTAGCGGTAGCCGGCCCGATCCATCAACTTGACTGCCGTTGACTGTAGTTCACCGGCGGTAGCTATATTTATCGTGTTCTGCTTGAAACTGCCCCATGCCAAGACCACTTCATAAGGCTTGATCTTAGGGTTGGCCGGATACTCCATATTCACCTCGGCATAAAGGTTTTGTGCCTTATCCATTGACAAGAATTCCAGCAACTTAATTGCTGCCGATTCGTTCTTGGCATGTTTGGTGATGCCTGCTCCAGAAACATTAACATGGACACCATTACTGGATTGGTTAGGCCAAAAAATTGCTAATGGTGAGGAGGGGCTCTTTGCCAATAAGCGACCAAAATAATAGGAATTGACCAGCGTCACGTCGCATTTTCCAGCCGCGACGAACTCCATCGCACGAGTGTCGTCTGACAATGGATCAGTGGCGAGATTTGCGACCCACCCCTTCACAATCTGCTCTGTCTTGGCTTCTCCGTGCTCGGCAATCATCATTGCTACCAGAGATTGGTTATACACCTTCTTGGATGAGCGCAGACATAGGCGTCCCTTCCACTTTGGTTCGGCCAAATCCTCGTAGCTGGAAAGTTCCCCGGGTTTTACTTTATGAGTGTTGTAGACCATGGTACGGGCGCGTACTGAAAGACCTACCCATTGTTTTTGAGGGTCGCGTAGATGGGTTGGGATATTGGCATCAAGCGTCTTCGACTCTATTGGTTTCAGAAGCCCCTCGCGTGCAGCCTCCCACAGATTACCTGCATCAACCGTGATGAGCATGTCGGCTGGTGTATTCTTTCCTTCCGCCTTGAGGCGAGCGAGTAAAGCGCCTTCATTATCGGTGATGAACTTCACCGCAATGCCGGTGTCTTTGGTAAAAACATCAAACATCGGTTTGATGAGTTGTTCAATACGCGCAGAATAGACCACCACCTGTTCAGCATGGACGTAATTAGTGCCAAGCAGCGCAGTGCAACTCAGTATTGCTACAAGATAGCGGCCTAAGAGTAGTCTCGGTATTTTCATTTGCTCCGGATCAAATTAACAACAAAATCAAGGGTGCGCCTGCGATTTGATTATATACGAATGATAATAGTTATCAATAAGAATCTGGGTAACTTGGTGCCAGCTGTTGAAAATGAGGGGCAAATTCAGGGGAAATAGTTTGGTCGCGGTATGATACTAGCCATAAAGTTATAGACCTTCTGGCCGCGCATACTACTCATGAGTTGAAGCTTTATGAATATTGGAAATAATAAACAGCTAATCATAGCGGTAAGAATTCTTGAGGTGTGGCAAATAGGCCTCTATATACATATTCATCCGCGACGGGACATGCCTTTCTTTCTCAGTATCAGTTCGCCATGAGAAGGGTGATATCTGGACTGGTATCTTTTCTACTTATTCTCCCAATAAGCTTGTCTACTCATGCTCAAGGGAAAGAATGGAAGAGGCTCAATGGCGAGGTCATGTCGTTATACCGACAGGGTCATTATGATCAGGCTGTTGCCACCGCAAGAAGAGCTTTGCAGGTAGCTGAAAAGGCCGGTGGACCGGATCATCTTGATGTGGCCATGAGCCTAAACAACCTTGCCGAACTGTATCGAGCTCAGGGTCAGAATGAGCTCGCAAGGTCACTGCATGCACGTGCGCTGATAATCAGGGAGGGGACGCTTGGTCCAGAGCATCCCTTAGTGGCGGCGAGTCTAAATAATTTGGCAGAGTCATATCTTGCCCAAGGTCAGGATGAGCAAGCGGGGGCATTCTTCAGACGTGCGCTGGCGGTCACGGAGAAGGTCTTTAGCTCGGACCATCGTTTAGTTGCCACGAGCATGAATAGCCTGGCAATGGTGTACGATTCTCAGGGGTTGTACGCACAGGCAGAGCCGCTTTACCAGCGGTCATTGGCGATTTTGGAGAAGACTCTCGGATCGAATCACCCTGACGTGGCGAGAGGTCTCAACAATTTAGCATCGCTGTACTATTCTCAAGGCCGCCATGCTCAGGCCGAGCCACTTTATCAGCGTGCACTGGCAATTTGGGAGAAGGTTTTAAGCCCTAATCATCCCGATATAACCCACAGTCTGAACAATCTTGCAGCGTTGTACTATGCCCAAGGTAAGTATGAGCAGGCCGAACCGCTCTACAAGCGTGCACTGGAAATCGGGGAGAATGCGCTCGATCCAAACCATCCTGATCTAGCGACGAGCCTCAATAATCTAGCGGAGCTTTACCGTGCCCAAGGCAAATACGAGCAGGCCGAGTTGCTGTACAAACGCTCGCGTGCGATCTGGGAGAAGTCTCTGAGTCCCTATCATTCAGAAGTTGCTACGAGTTTAAACAATCTTGGGCTGTTATATGATGCGCAAGGTAAATATGATCAAGCCGAGCTGCTGTACAGCCGTTCGCTGGCAATCTGGGAAAAGGCCCTCGGACCGAGCCATCCCGATGTGGCAACAAGCCTGGAGAATAGGGCAACACTCTATCGTAAAACTGATAGGAAAGCAGAAGCAGAGTTGTTGGAGCAGCGTGCATTAATCATTCGGAGCTTGAAGCGGTGAGATTAAAGATGAGACAGGAGAGTCTTTTTCAGAGAGGTACGGCGACCATGAGGCTGGGCTTTGTTACTTATGGCCACGGTTGTTTCTGGCAGAATGGGTGAATGGATTGAGATCGGTGGTGTGGGGCAAGGGCGAGCTGAACGGGTTAACAATTCTTGCAGCATTACGGCGAATGGCCAGCAGCGCAAGGTATTGGTCAAGGTAGAGGAAGCACATTAAGCGGCTTAGGCGGGCTTTTTTGTAATTTGGTGAGATTAGCCATATACTGAAAATGATGGCTGAAAGCGAATGGGCTGTAGTACTGGGCTGATTTGTTAGTACTGCGGCAACTAACCCAAAACAAGGAGAGACCATGGCAGAAGAAAGTATTTATCGAATAACGGAGATAGTTGGGACCAGCAAGGTATCTTGGGAAGATGCGGCTAAGAATGCGGTCAAGACTGCTTCAAAGACGCTGCGTGATCTAAGAGTTGCTGAGATTATGAAGCTCGATATGGTGATCCAGAAAGACAAAGTGACTCGCTATCGGGCCCGAGTAAGCTTGTCTTTCAAGTACGAAGCAAAGGGTAAGTAAGGTAGGTAACTGGAATGAGGAATAAAAAAAGGGCGCTGATATGCGCCTTTTTTATTCCTCACTTTGCTGAGCAGCAAGCGCTATACGACGGAGGAGGGCTCCTCTTCAAATTGCAGCTTCACCTTGCCATCGGCGCCCATGTCCACTGTCACACGGCCGCCGTTGGCGAGACGACCGAACAGTAGTTCATCTGCCAAAGCGCTGCGAATGGTATCTTGGATCAACCTTGCCATAGGCCGCGCACCCATCAGCGGATCAAAACCATCTTTTGCCAGATGATACTTTAGTTCATCGGTGAAAACAGCTTCCACTTTCTTTTCATGTAGTTGAGATTCCAGTTGCATCAGGAATTTATCTACTACCCGCAGAATCACCTCTCGGTCCAGCGCTGAGAAGGAGATAATTGCATCGAGTCGGTTGCGGAATTCCGGCGTAAAAATGCGTTTGATGTCGGCCATCTCGTCACCAGCTTGTGCCGACTTAGTAAAGCCGATTGAAGTCTTAGCGAGTGATTCTGCTCCAGCATTCGTGGTCATGATGATGATCACATTACGGAAATCTGCTTTGCGACCATTGTTGTCGGTTAAGGTGCCATGATCCATCACCTGAAGCAGGATGCTAAAAATGTCTGGATGGGCCTTCTCAATCTCATCAAGTAGCAGCACTGCATAGGGCTGTTTAGTGATGGCCTCGGTGAGCAGGCCGCCCTGGTCAAAGCCTACATAGCCGGGTGGCGCACCGATCAGTCGTGAGACTGCATGCCGTTCCATGTACTCTGACATATCAAAACGGTGCAGTTGAATACCCAATGCATAGGCAAGTTGCCGTGCTACCTCTGTTTTCCCGACGCCAGTAGGGCCGGAAAAGAGAAATGAGCCGACTGGTTTTTGTGGACTACCCAACCCGCTACGGGCCATCTTAATCGCTGCTGTGAGGGCATGGATAGCCTTATCTTGGCCGAAGACAACAGCCTTCAAATCACGTTCGAGCGTTTTCAGTGTGTTCCGATCATCACTAGAGACACTCTGAGGCGGAATGCGGGCGACCTTCGCTATGATGTCTTCGATTTCATGCTTACTAATAATTTTTCGTTGCTTTGATTTGGGTAGGATACGCTGGGCCGCGCCTGCTTCGTCGATCACATCAATCGCTTTGTCTGGCAAGTGTCGGTCATTGATGAAGCGTGCTGATAACTCCGCCGCGGTGGAGAGTGCTATGGCCGTGTATTTGACTCCATGATATGTCTCATAGCGGGACTTTAGTCCGCGCAGGATGGCGATAGTTTCCTCCACGCTGGGTTCAGGTACATCGACCTTCTGGAAACGTCTCGACAGAGCATGATCCTTCTCAAAAATTCCACGATACTCACTGTAAGTCGTGGCGCCGATACATTTGAGTTGGCCGGTATTGAGTATTGGTTTGAGAAGATTAGAGGCATCTAGCGTACCACCAGAGGCTGCGCCAGCGCCGATCAGGGTATGAATTTCATCGATAAAAAGAATGGCATTAGGATCTTCAAGTAATTGTTTTAGAACTGCTTTTAAACGTTGCTCAAAGTCTCCTCGGTATTTGGTGCCGGCCAACAGCGCCCCCATATCCAAAGCATAGACTTGATGGTGTGCCAGAATTTCAGGTACTTCATTTTCGACGATGCGTCGTGCTAAACCTTCAGCAATGGCAGTTTTTCCAACCCCAGCCTCACCCACCAACAGTGGGTTATTCTTGCGCCTTCGGCATAAAGTCTGAATTACCCGTTCTAGTTCTTTCTCGCGACCGATCAGAGGGTCGATCTTGCCAGCCAGTGCCCGGCTATTGAGGTTTGTGGTGTAGCTTTCTAATGCGCCACTGGCACCAACTTCCTGTTCAGTCTCAGTATCGCCCTCAGTTTTAGCGCCGCTACCCTGGGGAACTTTGCTGATGCCATGAGAAATGTAATTGACGACATCTAGCCTTGCTACCCCTTTCTGGTGGAGGAAATAAAACGCATGCGAGTCCTTCTCGCCGAATATCGAGACCAGAACGTTGGCGCCGGTGACCTCTTTCTTGCCGGAGGACTGAACGTGTAGGATGGCACGTTGGATTACTCGCTGGAAGCCAAGAGTTGGCTGTGTATCCACCTCGCCATTACCAGGCACAGTAGGTGTATTCTCATCAACATGTTCTGTCAGGAGTTTGCGTAGGTCGTCTATATCGACTGAGCAGGCTCTTAGCACATCGGCCGCAGCGGGGTTGTCGAGCATCGCCAATAATAAATGTTCGACTGTAATAAATTCATGGCGTTTCTGCCGTGAATCGGCAAATGCCATGTGTAGGGATATTTCTAGTTCTTGAGCAATCATTTTAGGTTTTCTCCATCACGCACTGTAACGGATGCTGATGCTGTCTAGCAAATGTGGCCACCTGATCTACTTTCGATGTGGCGATATCATTAGGGTAGATGCCACATACTCCTCTACCTTCGTTATGAACTTGGATCATTATTTGAGTTGCCCGTTCCCGGCCCATGGAAAAAAAAGTTTGCAACACCGCGATCACGAACTCCATCGGTGTAAAGTCATCGTTCAGCAGAATCACTTTAAACATCGGAGGAGGCTTCAGTCTACTCTTTTCGGCCTCTACTACGGCATCTCCATGGTTTCTTGCTGCCATTGTCACCCGCTTCATTTGCGCATCAATCGTAATAGAATGTCTAATATCTCTTATGTTTGACGATTACTGCGGAATTTTCAAGTAACTTGATAAAATTATTCTGTTACATTTTTACAAAATTAGATATAACCACTTGACTTCGTGGCGAGATTTGCGTACAACCGACCTTGGCGTTTGGCTTCAAGTGTTCTGCATCACCGGTTACAGCCGTTTGCGATCTTGAAACTCAAATAGTATTCGGGTTTCCGGCCCGGTTTTTATATATAGGAAGTAAAAATGGCAACAGGTACAGTGAAATGGTTTAACGATTCAAAGGGTTTTGGTTTTATTACCCCAGATGATGGTAGCGAAGATTTGTTTGCGCACTTTTCCGCGATCAATATGTCAGGATTCAAAACCCTCAAAGAAGGTCAGAAGGTGAGCTTTGAAGTCACTCAGGGTCCGAAAGGCAAACAAGCATCAAACATTCAGGCCGCCTAACGATTCTCTGCTGACGCAGCTCAGTGCTGCAATCAGTATAATCATTGGATGCAGCAAGCCCTTGCCGGGAAACTGGCAAGGGCTTTTTTACGTCATGCGGTCTTCCAGAGCCTGCCCGAATGCCGAGCACGATACTTTATGAGAGCCGGCCATCTGACGTGCAAAGTCATAGGTCACAATTTTGTCCTGAATAGTTCTTTCAACTGATCGAATTATTAGGTCGGCAGCCTCAGTCCAGCCCATGTGTCGAAGCATCATTTCTGCTGATAAGATAATAGAACCAGGATTGACTTGATCCTTGCCGGCATACTTGGGTGCGGTTCCGTGGGTCGCCTCAAATATTGCAATCGTGTCGCTGAGGTTCGCGCCAGGCGCGATACCGATACCGCCTACCTGAGCGGCTAGAGCATCGGAAATATAGTCACCATTCAGGTTAAGTGTGGCGATCACATCATACTCTTCTGGCCGCAGTAAGATCTGCTGTAGAAATGCGTCCGCGATCACATCCTTAATGACGATCCCGCCCTTGTCGGCTGGTAACTTCATCCACGGGCCGCCATCAAGTAATTCAGCGCCAAATTCCCTTGCCGCCAGCGCATACCCCCAACTCTTGAATGCCCCCTCTGTAAATTTCATGATGTTGCCTTTGTGCACCAGCGTCACTGATTTGCGCTGATTGTCGATTGCGTACTGGATCGCCCTGCGAACTAGACGCTCGGTACCCTCGCTGGATACCGGTTTGATGCCAATACCGGACGTTTGTGGAAAGCGTATCTTGGTGACCCCCATATCTTTCATCAAGAAATCGATCAGCTTCTTTGCGTTATCCGTACCCGCCTCCCATTCAATTCCTGCATAAATATCCTCTGAGTTCTCGCGAAAAATAACCATGTCGGTCTTTTCGGGTTGCTTGACTGGACTCGGTACCCCCTTGAAATAGCGCACCGGCCTCAAGCACACATACAGATCCAATTCCTGGCGCAATGCCACATTAATCGAACGGATGCCGCCGCCCACTGGCGTAGTCAGTGGCCCTTTAATGGATACCACGTACTCCTTTGCGGCCTGCAGAGTTTCCTTAGGTAACCATACATTCTCACCGTAGACGCGGGTAGACTTTTCACCTGCATAGATTTCCATCCAAGAAATGGCGCGCCTGCCAGAGTAAGCCTTGGCTATCGCAGTATCGACCACCTTCTGCATCACTGGCGTAATATCTACGCCGATGCCATCACCCTCGATATATGGAATGATCGGGTGATCAGGTACATCGAGGGAAAAATCCGCGTTGACATGGATCTTTTCACCCTCGATCGGCGGTTTGATGTGCTGATACATAGTGTCTCCGTAGTGGTTGGCAATTAGGTAGAGGATCAAGCCAGTGATGGGCATGGCAAGAGAATATTTATATTTTACCCTAAGCACTGGTGCACCGTGGTGCTGTACCGCGTCGTTGTTGGCGTTGTCAGCTTGTATGTTTGTTCCTTTCTCCCGACCAAGACGCTAGAATGCTGGCTGACGTCGGTTTGGCGTGCGCTAACGGAATAACAGTATGATTTGGAAACCTAATGTTACGGTTGCGGCGGTCGTTGAGCAGGATGGGAAATACTTATTGGTGGAAGAGGAAGTGGATGGTAACCAGTCATTCAATCAGCCAGCAGGGCACTGGGAGCCAGATGAATCCATCATCGAGGGCGTAGTCCGGGAGACTCTAGAAGAAACTGGCTATACTTTTGTTCCGCAGAGTTTGTTAGGCATCTATCGCTGGCACTCACGCACTAACGATGTCATCTACCTGCGCTTTGCTCTTGCCGGTTTGGTTGCGGGCCACGATCCCACTCGTACGCTGGATGACGGTATATTGCGAGCTGGGTGGTTTGGCGTGGATGAAATTCGTAGACTGATCCCGCGTCACCGCAGCCCTCTGGTGATGCAGTGTATTGAGGACCATTTGGCGGGGAAGCATTATCCTTTGGACATTCTTAGCCACTGCGATTGAAACGATGACAAACAATAAACGCGTGGTAGTTGGGATGTCGGGCGGGGTCGATTCGTCTGTTGCGGCGTTACTACTGAAGCAGCAAGGTTACGACGTGGTTGGCTTGTTCATGAAGAATTGGGAGGATGACGATACCGATGAATACTGCTCATCACGCCAAGACCTGATCGATGCAGCATCCGTGGCTGATATTATCGGAATCCCACTGGAGGCGGTGAATTTTTCTACCGAATACAAGGAACGGGTGTTTAGTCAGTTCCTAGCCGAATACAAGGCCGGACGTACACCTAATCCAGATGTATTATGCAACGCAGAAATTAAGTTCAAAGCCTTTCTTGATCATGCTATCAGCCTCGGTGCTCAAAATATTGCCACCGGTCATTACGCCCAGGTGCGGGAGGCGAATGGTTTATTTCAGCTGCTGAAGGCTGAGGATGGGACTAAAGATCAAAGCTATTTTCTCTATCGATTGAACCAGGCTCAGTTAGCGAACACACTATTCCCGATTGGCCATCTCTACAAGCGCGATGTGCGCAAAATTGCCAGAGATCATGGCCTGCCAAACTCTGCTAAGAAAGACAGTACTGGGATCTGCTTTATCGGTGAGCGTCCATTCCGTGAGTTTCTGAATCGCTATCTCCCGCACGAGCCGGGAGAAATACAAACACCGAATGGCGCGGTGGTGGGGCAGCATATTGGCCTGATGTACTACACCATCGGCCAGCGACAGGGATTGGGTATTGGCGGAACTAGGGACGGGGATGGCGAACCATGGTTCGTGGCCGACAAGAATATGATGAGAAACACTTTGGTCGTGGTACAGGGTCACGACCACCCTTTATTATTTAACCCTAGACTCAGTGCTGCTGATCTGACATGGGTCAGTGAACAGGAGCCCCACTGTAATTGGGTCTACGCTGCCAAGATCAGGTACCGTCAGTCAGATGCCCCTTGCCTCATCACGCACCTTGGGGGCGACAGATGCGATATTGAGTTTGCTCAGCCGCAATGGGCAGTTACGCCAGGGCAGTCAGTGGTGGTTTACGAGAGCAAGGTATGCCTAGGAGGGGGGATAATTCTAGGATAGGGAAGTGCTGCTACAGTTTCTTCTGCACGGGCAAGAATCACCCCTTGGGCAACGTCGCTAAAAATGAGGCCCTCTTTTCTAGAGAGTTGGAAAGATCTGCAAGATTAGGAAGGGATGTGCGCCATGTGACTTCCGGAAAACGAAGGGACAGATAACCAAGCGCACAGACTAATGCTATATCAGCCAGCGTGTAGGAGTTGCCGTTACACCATTTCTTAGTGCCCAGTTCCTGGGCAGCGGCCTCTAGGCCACGTGTAATTTTTTGTTGCTGACGAAGAATCCATTCAGGGCTCTGTTGGAGAGTGGGCCGCTTGCGTTCGAGGAAGATTGTAGCAGCTGCATCGTTGATTCCATCCGACAAGGCTTCCCAACGCTTGACCGTGGCGCGGTCTCGACTAGAGCTTGGGATTAAGAGCGATACCGGGCTGATACTGTCAAGATATTCGACGATCACATGAGAGTCGTATAATGGACTGCCATCTTCCAAGATTAGCACCGGCACTTTGCCTAACGGGTTGTAGTTTGCTACCTTACTATCCGCATCCCACGGAGCGGCAACTTCGAAGGTGCAGTTGATACGTTTTTCCGCAAGAACGATGCGGACTTTTCGTACATAGGGGCTGGTGAGTGACCCAATGAGTTTCATAATACGACTCTGCTAGTAGCCCAATCGAGCGGTGGATTATACTGATCTTTACTGATGTATGGCATAGGTAGGAAGCTTGGTTAGCTGTGTTAAAATGTTTCATCAACAGAATCAAGAATATGAATCCATCTCCTCTCACTGCTTTGTCCCCCCTTGACGGCCGTTACCACGGCAAAGTTTCTGCTCTGCGGCCTTACTTCAGTGAGTATGCCCTGATTCGTTATCGTGTTCAGATTGAAATTGAATGGTTCAAGGCGTTGAGTCAGGAGCCGGAGATTAGCGAAGTGTCGGCTTTTTCTGCCAAAGTTGTCGAGTATCTTGATGACTTGGTAACAAATTTCTCCGAAGCTGATGCGGAAGCAGTCAAGGCTATTGAGAGCCGTACTAATCACGACGTTAAGGCTATCGAATACTGGTTGAAGCAACGTCTGATGGAGAATGCTGAGATCATCGCACCATTAGAATTTATTCATTTTGCCTGCACCTCAGAGGACATTAATAACCTTTCCCACGGCCTGATGCTGCTGCATAGCCGTGACCGAGTGATGTTACCTGCTCTGGAAAATATCATCACCAGGCTTTGCGACATGGCTCATCAGTTAGCGACAACGCCAATGCTCGCACGCACGCATGGCCAACCCGCTACCCCCACCACTCTAGGAAAGGAGCTCGCCAACTTTATTTACCGCCTGAAGCGTGCATCTAAAAGGCTGTCTGGTATCGTTATGCTCGGTAAAATCAATGGTGCGGTTGGAAATTACAATGCTCATCTCGCTGCATATCCTGATCTTGACTGGGAAAGACTTTCTCGAGATTTTGTCGAACGACTTGGCCTAGAGTTCAATCCCTATACGACTCAGATCGAGCCGCATGACGCCATTGCAGAGTTACTAGATGCATATTCACGCGTCAATACTGTGTTGTTGGATCTGGACCGTGATCTATGGGGATATATTTCATTGGGTTATTTCAAACAGAGCACCAGAGTAGGCGAGATTGGCTCGTCGACCATGCCGCACAAGGTTAATCCGATTGACTTCGAAAATTCGGAAGGCAATATCGGTATCGCTAATGCATTGCTGAGGCACCTGAGTGAGAAGCTACCGGTATCACGCTGGCAGCGTGATCTGACAGATTCCACTGTGTTGCGTAATCTAGGAGTGGCGCTAGGGCATACGCTGTTAGCATACGACTCTTGTAGCAAAGGACTCAATAAGTTAGAGGTCAGTCCAGAGCGATTAGTACAGGACCTAGAGAATGCATGGGAGGTCCTGGCAGAGCCAATCCAGACGGTGATGCGCCGCTACGGCTTGCCTAATCCCTACGAGCAACTAAAGGAACTGACTCGTGGCAAGGGAGGTATTACCAAACAAATGCTGCACCAGTTCATTGGTGGTCTCGCTCTGCCGGAAGTCGAGAAAGCGCGTTTGCTCAAAATGACGCCACAAAGCTATACTGGGAAAGCTTCAGAACTGGCGAGCAATATCGATCAGTAAGGCATTGTAATCCCCTGCTATTTTCCCTTCTGTCTTGACACTACGGATCAATATCGTCGCGCCTTGCACTAAATTCTTTTGCCCGTACTTGAAATCATAAAAATTATCCCAATATTCTAAAAATAGAAAACGAACGAGTAAGGAGAGGGAGATGCAAGAGCCACAGGATCCGCAGGTATCACTAGAAACAACTGGAAAAACTAATGAATCCAGTCTAAAGCAAGATGCTGAAAATAAATCAGCAGAATTGGTAGTCGAAATTATGCCCAGTCTGGAGCAGTTGCTGAAGAAGGCCGAACTTGATGCGGTTGAACATCATGATGCTTGGCTACGTGCAAAGGCTGATGCCGAGAACATACGAAAGCGAGCTCAGGTTGATATTGCCAGCGCACATAAATACGCTATCGAGAATTTTTCTACGGAATTGCTGGCGGTGATGGATAGTTTGGAAGCCGCGCTAGCAGTAGAAAGTGCCACAGTAGAAAACTTTAAGAGCGGTATGGAGTTGACGCTTAAACAGCTCACGGCGGCTTTCAATAAATTCAACATCAAGGCGATTGAGCCAGTTGGAGAAAAATTTGACCCGCATCAGCATCAGGCAATATGCGCGATTGATTCTGACTCTGCCCCCAATACAGTAGTGCAGGTGATGCAAAAGGGCTACCTGTTGAACGACCGGGTAATCCGGCCGGCTCTGGTTGGAGTTTCAAAGGCCAAAGAGACTTGAAATCTCAGCTAGAACCCCTATCTAAAATAACAACATAAACTTTTACAAGGAGTAAATCATGGGAAAAATTATCGGTATTGACTTGGGCACCACTAATTCGTGTGTGGCTGTGATGGAAAACGGTAAGCCCAAAGTGATAGAGAGCTCTGAGGGCGCACGGACCACCCCATCCATCGTTGCCTATACGGAAGATGGAGAGATATTGATGGGTGCCTCTGCAAAGAGGCAGGCGGTCACTAACCCAAAGAATACCCTGTTCGCCGTGAAACGACTGATCGGTCGCCGTTTTAATGAAGATGTGGTGCAGAAGGATATTAATATGGTGCCGTACAGCATCATCAAGGCCGATAACAATGATGCTTGGGTGGAGGTGCGTGGCAAGAAAATTGCGCCACCGGAAATATCTGCGCAAGTGCTCATAAAAATGAAGAAAACCGCTGAAGATTATTTGGGAGAGGCTGTTACTGAAGCAGTCATCACTGTGCCCGCCTACTTTAATGATTCTCAGCGCCAAGCGACTAAGGATGCGGGGCGTATCGCCGGACTGGAGGTTAAACGTATCATCAACGAGCCTACCGCAGCAGCACTCGCTTTTGGTATGGACAAGAAAGAGGGCGATCGCAAGGTGGCTGTATATGATCTGGGTGGTGGAACTTTCGATATTTCTATTATTGAGATTGCAGAAGTTGAAGGAGAGCACCAATTTGAAGTTTTAGCCACCAATGGCGATACCTTCCTCGGTGGCGAGGATTTTGACTCACGCGTGATTGAATATCTAACGGATGAATTTAAGAAGGAAAGCGGCATAGACTTAAAGAAGGACGTACTCGCACTGCAACGCCTTAAAGATGCAGCAGAAAAAGCCAAGATCGAGCTCTCATCTAGCCAGCAGACCGAGGTCAACTTGCCATATATTACGGCAGACGCCTCCGGACCCAAACATCTAGCGATTAAAATCACCCGCGCCAAGTTGGAGAGCCTGGTGGAAGAGTTGATCGAGCGCACTGTGGGTCCGTGCCGCACTGCCATCAAGGATGCTGGTGTGAACGTTGCTGATATCGAGGATATTATCTTGGTGGGAGGGCAATCTCGTATGCCCAAGGTGCAAGATAAGGTCAGGGAAATATTTGGCAAGGAACCACGCAAGGATGTAAATCCGGATGAGGCAGTGGCAATAGGTGCAGCCATTCAGGGTGGCGTGTTGCAAGGCGAGGTAAAGGACGTGTTGCTGCTGGATGTCACCCCGCTATCGCTGGGTATTGAAACAATGGGTGGGGTGATGACCAAGTTGATCCAGAAAAATACAACTATTCCGACTAAGGCGCAGCAAGTGTTTTCCACCGCCGAAGATAACCAGACAGCGGTGACCATCCATGTCCTGCAGGGCGAGCGTGATCTGGCATCCGGCAATAAGAGCCTAGGTCAGTTTAACCTGAGCGACATTCCTCCCTCGCAGCGTGGCATGCCTCAGATCGAGGTGATGTTCGATATCGATGCCAACGGGATACTGCATGTGTCCGCTAAGGATAAGGCGACCGGTAAAGAAAATAAGATCAAGATCCAAGCAAATTCCGGTCTTTCAGATGAGGAAGTGCAGCGCATGGTGAAAGATGCTGAGGCCCATGCTGAGGAGGATCACAAGGTACTTGAGTTGGTAACAGCCCGTAATCAATGCGACGCGATGATACATTCTGTCAGCAAGTTGTTGAAGGAGCATGGAGACAAGCTGGAAGACAGCGAGAAACTCTCTATCGAAAACGCATTGAAAGATGCAGAGGAGGCTCTCAAGTCGGACAGTAAGGACAATATTGAGGCGAAGACCCAAGCCTTATCGGAAGCCTCACATAAGCTGTCAGAGAAAATGTATAGTCAGGAGCAGGCTCAGTCTGGCGGGGGGGCGGAAGCACCTCATGCAAGTGGAGGTGAGAAGACCGTAGAAGGTGATGTGGTCGATGCTGAATTTGAGGAAGTGAAAGACAAGAAGTAAATGGGTGTTTGATTTTACAAGGCGCAGAGGGGCGGAGAAGCGATTAGACAGTTCTCCGTTTTTCTCTGCGTTTTTGGCATTTAACGAAAGACAAATAAATCAGAGCGTGAGGTAATTTCCAGTGACACTCCTGTTCAGTAGAGAACGAAAGAGAGCAGAACGGACAAGGCGGCCGCCTGCATTTTGGGGGGTAATATGAGCAAGCGCGATTATTATGAAGTGCTTGGGATTAACCGCGACGCCAGCGAAGACGAAATCAAGAAAGCCTATCGCAAGTTGGCGATGAAGCATCACCCAGACCGTAATCCAGATAACCCCAAATCGGAGGAGCATTTCAAGGAAGCCAAAGAGGCTTACGAAATTTTGTCGGATGCGAGTAAGCGGACTGCATATGACCAGTATGGTCATGCCGGAGTGGATTCGGGTAGCGCTGGAGGCAATGCGCAGGGATTTGCTAATTCATTCAGTGATATTTTTGGCGACATTTTTGGCGGGCATGGTGGTGGTGGGCAGTCTAATGTTTATCGTGGTGCGGATCTGCGCTATAACCTAGAGATCACGTTGGAGCAGGCTGCACGCGGTACAGAAACAAAGATCCGAATCCCTACAATGGAAACCTGTGAAACTTGTCATGGTAGCGGCGCTAAACCCGGTACTAAGCCTATCACATGCCCTAGCTGCAATGGCCATGGACAGGTGAGGGTGCAGCAGGGATTTTTTTCAATTCAGCAGACCTGCCCAAAATGTCATGGCAGTGGTAAATATATTGCCAGTCCCTGTGGCACATGCAATGGTGCTGGGCGTGTCAAGAAACATAAAACACTATCGGTGAAAATACCGGCTGGTGTGGATGAAGGGGATCGTATTCGCTTATCCGGTGAAGGTGAGGCCGGAGTCAATGGGGGGCCGTCGGGAGACCTGTATGTGGTCATGCATTTGCTACCCCACTCAGTATTTAAGCGCGATCACAACGAGCTCCACTGTGAGATGCCAATCAGTTTCACCACCGCTGCGCTGGGTGGAGAAATTGAAATTCCAACACTCGATGGCCACGCTAAAATTAAAATACCAGCCGAGACCCAGAGCGGAAAGATTTTCCGTCTCCGCGGAAAAGGTATCAAGGGTGTCCGCAGCCATGCACATGGTGATTTGCTGTGCCACATGATGGTGGAGACCCCCGTCAAGCTTACTGCCCGTCAGAGAGAGTTATTGCAGGAGTTGGAATCCCTTAACCAGGAAGATAGCTCCCGTCATAGTCCCCGAGCGAAATCCTGGATGGACAAGGTGCGTGAGTTCTTTACCGAATAATACCTACCAACTACTGTTTAATACTTTCTCCGTCCAGAATAGGCCAGAGACAGTTTTATTATCGGTGATTCTTCCCTCCTTAACCCATCTCAGGGCGTCCGCCAGACTCAACGTGAACACTTCTAGGTGCTCACCCTCATCGGGACTTGCACCCTGGGGAACGAGTCCCTGCGCCATATAGTACACAAGCTTCTCATCGGAATAGCCGATGCAGGGGTGTAGGGTGGCGAGATAACGCCAGCTCGCTGCGATATAGCCAGTTTCTTCCAAAAGCTCTCGTTGCGCACATGCCAGGGGATCCTCGCCAGAACCTATTTTCCCGGCAGGTAATTCGAAAAAATCTCGGTGAAGTGGATAACGGTGCTGCCGTTCCAGCACCAGTTCGCCATTATCTAACAGTGGAATGATGACAGCTGCGCCGGGGTGGGTGATATATTCGCGCGGCATCTGTTTGCCATCTGGTAACCTGACCTGGTCTGAATGAACCTGCAGAAGGTGGCCATCAAATACACGTACACTGCTGACTTGAGTTTCGGTGAGATCTAGAGGAGGTTTGGACATGCGGATAAGATTAGGCGATTGTTATAACCATTTTAGGACTGTTTTGGCATTGGGTTATCTTGCGTTACTATCAACCTGTTCTCTGGGAATCGGACAATGAAGCGGCTACCTTTTCCAGGTTCGCTGACGATTTCAAGATTGGCTTGGTGCCGACTCAATACATGTTTGACGATGGCGAGTCCTAGACCAGTACCCCCAGTTTCGCGCGAACGACTACGATCGACCCGGTAGAATCTTTCAGTTAGACGTGGCAGATGCTCAGACTCGATCCCTATGCCGCTATCTTGCACCAAAAATAATCCTTGGCCATCGTCAATTCGCCAGTTCAGGAGTATCTCTCCACCGTCGGCGGTATAACGTATGGCATTGCTGATAAGATTGCTGAAGGCGCTGTGTAATTCATCTGCACTTCCTCGCAACTGTGCGTCGGTATCTAGCTTGAGATTGACATGGTGACGCCCTGCACTCAAGGATTGTGCCGCGTGATAAAGCTCTCGTAACATTTCTACAATATTGACGTTTCCTTCCTGTACCGGGTTCTGAGCATTCTCCAGTCGAGACAAGGCTAATAAATCTTCCACTAGGCGTTGCATACGTATAGTCTGGTCGGTCATTAATGTAAGCGCCCGCTTACCTATCTTGCTACCAGTTTGGTCCTCTTCCGAAAGGGTCTCAAGGAAGCCGCCGATCACGGTCAATGGGGTCCGCAACTCATGCGATACATTAGCAACAAAATCGCGCCGCATGGTCTCAACCCTTTCAAGGAGAGTAATATCCCGACTAATTAGTAGTTTCTGCTTGTTGCCATAGGGTATTAGTTGAAGCGAGAGAGTCAATTCCTGTTGTCTCGACTGACGGACTATCAGCGGTTCGCTGTAATTACGTGTGACCAGGTATTCGGCAAATTGATTCTGCCGAACTAGATGGGTAATCGGCTGGCCGGCATCACGATTAAAATCTAAGCTAAAATGTTGCTCTGCCACCGGGTTGCACCATTCAATGTGGTCTGATTCATCCAGAATCGCAACACCTTCAGGCATTGCCGAGGTGGCGTGTTGTAGGCGCTCCAGTGCAGCGCTCAACTTCTCTTGGCTTCGACTTTGGCTGTGCATCAGGCGTGACAAGCGAGTAAATACGTCTCCCCATGCCCCGGTGGCATTAGGCAGTGTTGAGGTTGCAGGTGCAGAAGTTTTTAGCCATTCGTCTAGAGTTACTAGATGGCGCAGATGATGGATATATAACAGCAGAAGTGCGGCACTATAAAACGCCAGTGCAGGAACAGCGCCCAGTATCGGCCATAGGACTGCACTCGCGATGGTGAGCAAGATGATGCTGATGAGGCGCTGGCGGAGACCAGGCACGTGTATTATCCTTCGAGATGGGGATTAGAGTGCCACATTCATATTATCTCATACCTCAACGTGCATCTGACAAGCGGTAACCTGATCCCCTGACGGTCTGTATCAAATCATCCTTAGCGACAATTTCCAGGGCCTTGCGTAAGCGGCGAATATGCACGTCGACAGTGCGGTCCTCCACGAACACATGGTCTCCCCACACGCCGTCGAGTAGTTGTGAGCGGGTGTGTACTCGCTCAGAGTGGCTCATCAAGAAATGCAATAAACGGAACTCGGTCGGTCCGAGTGCAACTTCCTGATCATTTACAGTGATACGGTGCGTTGATGGAACAAGTTTTAGACCGCCGATCTCAATCATGTCATCAGAAATTTCTGGTAAGCGTCGACGCAGGACTGCCTTAATCCGAGCAATCAATTCGCGTGGTGAAAATGGCTTGGTGATGTAATCATCAGCGCCGATCTCCAAGCCAGCTATCTTGTCGATTTCTTCTGCACGGGCAGTCAGCATAATAATGGGGATGGTTTTGGTGCGTGCTGCGCGACGCAGCACGCGGGCAAACTCCACTCCACTCATGCCAGGTAACATCCAGTCAAGCAGCACCAAGGCGGGAAGTGCCTCATTCACAACCGACATAGCCTGTTCGGCATCTTCTGCACAAAAAACGACATAACCGGCCTGCCGTAGGCTGTATGAGATTAGCTCCTGGATTGCCGGTTCATCTTCTACTACCAGTATTGTTGCTGTCATCAGTCTCTTCCTGTTATTGGTCGAGATACATTACTTGAATGTTGCAATGGTATAAAAATATTATTGCAGTTTCGTGACAGTTTTGGGGTTGAGGACTTCCTTCAGAAAATGACCAGTAAAACTTGCTGGCTGCAGTGTAATCTCCAGCGGCGTTCCTTCAGCGATGATCTGTCCGCCGCCATCGCCACCTTCGGGACCGAGATCGATGACCCAATCAGCGGTCTTGATGACATCAAGATTGTGTTCGATCACAACCACGGTATTACCATGATCCCGCAGTCGGTGCAATACCTTTAGCAGCAGATCGATATCTTGAAAGTGTAATCCGGTAGTGGGCTCGTCCAGAATATAAAGAGTGCGCCCGGTGTCGCGCTTGGAAAGCTCCAAAGATAGTTTCACCCGTTGAGCTTCGCCACCGGAAAGAGTGGTTGCGGATTGCCCGAGGGTGATATAGCCGAGCCCTACATCTAGCAAAGTTCTGAGTTTCCTGGCCACTATTGGGACCGGACAGAAAAAATTATATGCCTGTTCTACCGTCATTTGTAGAATTTGATTGATATTTCTGCCCTTGTATTCAATCTCTAGAGTTTCACGGTTATAGCGTTTTCCATGGCATACATCGCATGACACATAAATATCTGGTAGAAAATGCATTTCTACCTTGATCATGCCATCTCCTTGACAGCCTTCACAGCGACCTCCTTTAACGTTGAATGAGAATCGTCCTGGTGCATAGCCGCGCTCTCGTGCCTGCTGCACCCCTGCAAATAACTCTCGGATCGGGGTAAAAAGGCCGGTATATGTAGCCGGGTTAGAGCGGGGGGTGCGGCCGATAGGACTCTGGTCCATATTTATGACTTTATCGAAAAAGGCGAGCCCCTCAAGACTTTGGTGGGGCGCAGGCTCGGCGCTGCTGCCGTACAGGTGTCTCGCCGTGGCATGGTAGAGGGTGTCATTAACGAGAGTCGACTTACCTGAACCAGAGACGCCGGTGACGCACACGAACAGCCCTACAGGTAGGTTGAAGTTGACATTTTTTAGATTATTTCCGGATGCCCCTCCAATCCTGAGCCATCGACCAGTGGTGGGCTGGGTTCTCTTCTTCGGAAGTGCAATGGTCAATTTTCCGGAAAGATATTTTCCTGTGAGTGAGGCCATGTCTTCCTGAATGGATTGCGGCGTACCCTGAGACATGATTAACCCGCCGTGTTCACCCGCACCGGGGCCCATATCTACTACATAATCAGCAGCGAGTATGGCGTCTTGATCATGCTCCACCACGATCACGCTGTTGCCGAGATCACGCAGATTCTTGAGAGTTTCTAACAGGCGGGCATTGTCACGTTGATGTAGGCCGATAGAAGGCTCATCCAGAACATACATAACTCCAGTTAGCCCGGATCCGATCTGGCTGGCAAGTCTTATACGCTGGGACTCTCCGCCAGAGAGAGTATCAGCAGAGCGTTCCAGTGCCAGGTAGTCCAGTCCGACATTGTTGAGGAACTGGATTCGACTAGAGATTTCTTTGACGATCCTTTCAGCAATAGAGTGCTTATGTCCGGTCAGTTGTAACTGGTCGAAAAATATCTTGGCCTGTTTCAGCGGGAGCGCATTGATCTCGTAAATAGCTTGACCCCCGATTCGTACATGACGGGCCTCTTTACGTAGGCGAGTACCCGTACATTCGGGGCAGGTCATGGAGTTGAGGTATTTTGCCAATTCCTCCCGCACCGCCTGAGAATCGGTCTCCTTGTGGCGCCGCTCTAGGTTGGGAACAATGCCTTCAAAGGTATGTTCCTGCTTGTTTTTGCGGCCGCTGGTGTTCAGATATGAGAACACGATTTTTTCCTTACCTGAGCCGCTGAGGATGATGTTCTGAATGTCTGCAGAAAGTTGTTCAAAAGGGGTCTCAAGATCAAAGTGATAGTGACCGGCAAGCCCCGTCAACATCTGGAAGTAGAATTGATTGCGCCGGTCCCAACCCTTTATTGCGCCAGCAGCGAGCGACAGATGCGGGAAGGCAACAACACGTTTTGAATCGAAGAAGGTGATGTGCCCAAGGCCATCACACTTGGGGCACGCTCCCATTGGATTATTAAAGGAGAATAGCCGTGGTTCCAACTCTGGCAAAGAGTAGCTGCATACCGGGCAACTGAATTTTGCTGAAAAAAGATGCTCGTGGCCTGAATCCATTTCTACTGCCAGAGCGCGGCCATCTGCATGACGCAGCGCGGTCTCGAATGATTCGGCCAGTCTTTGTTTGGCATCGGCAGAGACCTTCAGTCTATCCACCACCACTTCCACAGTATGCTTCTTAGTCTTTTGCAATTTTGGTAGGGCGTCTATTTCATACGCTTTTCCATTGATCCGTAGACGTACGAAACCCTGAGAACGCAATTCATCGAACAAGTCCACCTGTTCACCCTTGCGGTCAACCACTAGCGGCGCGAGTATCATCAATCGGGTGTCTGCTGGCAGTTGCAATACATGATCCACCATTTGCGAGACACTCTGTGCGGTCAGGGTGATGCCATGATCGGGGCACTGTGGATCTCCTACGCGTGCGAATAGTAAGCGCATGTAATCGTGGATTTCAGTCACAGTGCCGACGGTGGAGCGTGGGTTATGCGAGGTCGCTTTTTGTTCAATAGCGATTGCAGGTGAAAGCCCCTCGATCAGATCGACGTCGGGTTTCTCCATTAACTGTAGGAATTGCCGTGCATACGTAGAGAGTGATTCCACGTAACGTCGTTGCCCCTCTGCATAGAGCGTATCAAAGGCGAGTGACGACTTTCCGGAACCTGATAGCCCGGTGATAACGATCAGCTTATTGCGAGGCAGATCGAGATTGATATTCTTGAGATTGTGGGTTCGTGCGCCACGAATTTTGATTAGTTCCATCGACTGCTGTCATTGGCTACCGGAGTGTCGGTCAACCTGCTAATATACTCAACTTCACAGTGTTTTCCCAATCTGATTCATGTCCGCACCATCATCCCACGAAAAGATGTCCCCTATTGAGCTGCGCGCTACTGCCGGTTTGGCCGGCATTTATGGGCTGCGAATGTTCGGTATGTTCATCATTCTGCCGGTATTTGCGTTCTATGCTGAGGATTTGCCCGGTGGTAATGACTACCTTCTAATTGGCATTGCACTTGGTGCCTACGGACTGACCCAGGCGATACTGCAGATTCCATTCGGTTGGCTGTCTGACCGTATAGGACGAAAACCAGTGATTTATATTGGTTTGGTTCTGTTCGCCATCGGTAGCTTTATTGCTGCATCCGCCACCGATATTTACTGGGTTATTTTCGGTCGCATTATTCAGGGCGCGGGTGCGATTTCTGCGGCCGTAATGGCGTTGGCTGCCGACCTGACTCGCGAAGAGCACCGCACCAAGGCGATGGCTGCGATTGGTATGACCATTGGCACCACTTTTGCTATTTCATTGATTGCGGCCCCAGCACTGAATAAGCTTATCGGTGTGCCGGGAATTTTTGCAATGACTGGTGTCCTGGCAATACTGGCAATGGGGGTGGTGTACAAGGTTATTCCAGATCCGCTGATCAGTCGTTTTCATTCTGATACCGAAGCATCTGCCGGGCGCTTTCGAAATGTGCTGCGTGATCCTGAGTTGCTGAGACTAGATTTCGGGGTATTTGCACTGCACGCGGTTCTCATGGCGCTGTGGTTGGTAGTGCCATTATCTTTGCGCCAGGGTGGCCTGGCAGTGGATCAGCATTGGCAGGTATATTTTCCGGTACTGGTCGTTTCCATGTTACTGATTATTCCGGCAATTATTTATGCGGAGAAGAAGGCAAAGCTCAAGCCGGTATTTACCATCGCTGTGGCCCTGTTGCTTGTGAGCCAGTTGTTGCTGGGGATGGCACTTGATTCAGTGTGGGGGACGGCAGCTGCATTGTTGGTTTTCTTTGCTGCATTTAACTTGCTGGAGGCGAGCTTACCATCGCTGATTTCCAAGATTGCTCCGGTTGGTGCGAAGGGTACCGCCATTGGGGTTTATAGTAGCGTCCAATTTTTGGGTGCTTTTACCGGCGCCACTGCAGGGGGGTACCTATATGGAAATCATGGCGGATTAGCACTATTTGCATTCTGCGGCATTCTGCTGGCATTATGGTTAGTGCTTGCTGCCACTATGAAAACGCCGGCTGCTGTGCGTACTAAGATGTATCATGTTCAGGAAATGGATACGAGCAGGGCGAGTGACTTGTCACGCGAACTAGCATCGTTGTCCGGTGTGCACGAGGCGCTGGTACTGGCGAATGAAAGGGTTGCCTATCTGAAAGTGGATATGCGAGGTTTTAACGAAGAGAGGGTTGTTCAATTGCTAGGGGGAGAAGCGTAAATGGCATCAGTTAACAAGGTGATACTCATTGGTAATCTGGGCAAGGATCCTGAGACTCGTTATATGCCAAATGGCGAGGCGGTGACTAATATTACTCTGGCCACTACTGAAACTTGGAAAGACAAAAGTGGAGAGAAGCAGGAGAAAACCGAATGGCATCGCGTCACGTTTTATCGCAAGTTGGCAGAGATTGCCGGAGAGTATCTTAAAAAAGGCCGTCCGGTGTATGTCGAAGGGCGTCTGGAAACGCGCAAGTGGACTGACAAAGCGGGAGCTGAGCGTTACACCACCGAGATCATCGCGAGTGATATGAAGATGCTGGGTAGTAAACCCGGCAGCGGTGGTTTTGAGGT
>JACDSH010000019.1 GCA_013450215.1 Nitrosospira sp. | reverse complement strand
CATGCCCAGAATGAGCAGGCAGAAATTGCAGCAAGAACTAGCGCGGACCGAAGAAATTGTCGACGAGCTTGCCACTATTCTGGCTGAGCAAGACCAATCCGACGCTTCGTTTAGACGTTAAATCTGAAATGCATTACATCGCCATCCTTGACGATATACTCCTTACCCTCTAACCTCATCTTCCCCGCTTCCTTAGCACCTTGTTCACCCTTGCAAGTACTGAAATCATCATAACTGATGACTTCAGCACGGATGAAACCCTTCTCAAAATCGGTATGGATCACGGCTGCCGCCTGTGGTGCGGTGTCGCCCCTGTGGATGGTCCAGGCACGGACCTCTTTAACGCCGGCAGTGAAGTAGGTCTGCAGTCCTAATAACTCATAAGCTGCTCGAATGAGGCGATTCAGTCCAGCCTCCTCCAAGCCGATATCCGCAAGAAATATCTCTTTGTCTTCGTCGGAGAGCTCAGCAATTTCGGATTCGAGTGAAGCACAGATTGCAACTACAGGGGCGCCCTCTTGAGCGGCATACTCTTCCACGCACTTTAATAGCGGGTTATTAGTAAATCCTTTCTCATCAACATTGGCGACATAGATGGCCGGTTTCGCAGTCAGTAGGCAGAGTGGTTGCAGCAGATGTCGCTGGTCTTTGTCCAGTTGCATGCTCCTGGCCGGCTTCCCCTGATCGAGATGTGATCGTACGGTCTCCAGCAACGATACAAGCTTGATCGATTCCTTGTCTCCGGACTTGGCTTGCTTGGTTTCTCGCTGAAGCGATTTCTCTACCGTGACCAGATCAGCCAATGCAAGCTCGGTCTGTATCGTTTCGATGTCAGAAATCGGGTCCACCCGGCCAGTAACGTGGATCACGTTATCATTGGCGAAGCAGCGGACCATGTTAATGATGCCGTCAGTCTCGCGGATGGTTGCAAGGAATTTATTGCCTAGACCTTCTCCCTTGGATGCACCAGCCACGAGGCCGGCGATATCGACGAACTCGACAATGGCAGGCTGCACCTTCTGCGGTTTGACGATTTCGGTGAGTCTAGCCAGTCGTGGGTCAGGCACTTCAACGATGCCGATATTAGGCTCGATGGTACAGAAGGGGTAATTCTCAGCAGCGATCCCCGCCTTGGTAAGTGCGTTGAAGAGGGTAGATTTGCCTACATTGGGTAGGCCGACAATGCCGCATTTCAGGCTCATGATTTATTGGGTAATGGGTGGGTTAGTGTGAAGCTTCAGCATAGCGGCTTCGCAGTTATCTTGATTAATCAACGGCCAGACCTCGAGACTGCGGCGGATTGATTCATCTATTAGGGGAGATTCTTCCTTATAGGGCGGCTGCAGAACGTAGTCAGCCACGACACTCTTATCACCAGGATGACCGATTCCGATACGTAGCCGCCAGAAGTCCCTGGACGCGAGGTGAGCGGCGATATCTTTCAGCCCATTGTGGCCTCCAAGTCCACCCCCAAGTTTTAGCTTGGATGTTCCGGGGGGCAAGTCCAGGTCATCGTGAGCAACGAGGATCTGTTCAGGCTGGATCTTATAAAAACGGCACATTGCAGAGACTGCTTTACCGCTCAAGTTCATGTAGGTCTGTGGGTTTAGCAACCACAGTTCGCTCTCACCTTGGCCGATGCGAGCGCACAGACCATGAAACCGGGCCTCTGACCGTAGTGTTGAGTGAAGTTCCTCTGCCAGACGGTTTACCCACCAGGCCCCAGCATTATGGCGGGTGGCAGCATATTCCTTACCCGGATTACCAAGACCGACGATGAGTTTCATCGAGAATACCAGAGTTGCGGTTAACCATTAAAAAACCCGCCGGGACCAGGATGACTCCGGCGGGCCTGCTCAGCGGTTCCCTAGAACCGACGGATACTATTTCTTCTTGCCGCTATCTTTCTTGTCAGCTTCCTTCACGTCCGCATCTTTCTTCTGAACGGTCGTCGGGATGTCGGCAGCAGCAACCACGGCAGAGGCTTCTTCGGCAGCTACGGCACGGGGAATAATGATCGTTGCCACAGGCAGATTCTCACCTCGAATCAGCGAAGGAATTTCGACCCCCTTTGGCAGCCCCAGATCGCTCAAGTGCAGCGAATTAATAACGGTCAGATTGCTCAGATCCACCGAGATGAATTCAGGCAGATCTTTTGGCAGGCAGGAGATCTCCAGTTCCGACAGGATGTGACTGACAATACCACCAGAGACTTTTACACCGGGGGCAATATCGGCATTGATGAAGTGCAGCGGCACCTTCATGTGTATCTTCTTATTCTGATCAACTCGCTGGAAGTCGATATGCTGTATCTGTAACCTAAAAGGATGCATTTGCAGGTCGCGTAATAAGACTTGCTCCCTCTTTCCATCCAGATCGAGAGATAGGATGGATGCATGGAACGCCTCTAGCTTGAGTTTGTGATACAGATTATTGTGATCTAATTCGATAGATTGCGCTTGAGTCTCTCCGCCATAAATGATCCCAGGAACCTTACCGGAACCACGGAGGCGGCGGCTCGCACCCTTGCCCTGTAACACGCGCTTATTGGCGCTAATTTCGATTTGCATTTTACTTCTCCAAGATAAGGATCATCCGCGACCAGATGATCCGATTACAAAAGGGCGCATAACACGCCCAACCCTATTCCATGAATAGTGAACTCACTGAATCCTCGTTACTGATGCGTAACACTGTCTCTGCCAATAGACTGGCAACACTCAACTGAAAGATACGGTCACAGGTCTTGGCATCCTCACGAAGAGGGATGGTATCCGTGACCACTAACTTATCCAGCGCTGAGCTCTGAATCCGCTCCACTGCATTACCTGACAGAACTGCATGCGTACAATAGGCCATTACACTCGATGCGCCTTGTTCTTTCAGTGCCCTGGCAGCCTCACACAAGGTATTGGCGGTATCGACCATGTCGTCCATGATGACGCAATTACGACCCTTAACCTCGCCGATGATGTTCATCACCTTAGCCACATTGGGCTTCGGTCGGCGCTTGTCAATGATTGCTAGATCACATTCTAAACGTTTTGCCATTTGTCTTGCCCGTACAACACCACCGACATCGGGAGAGACCACGACCAGGTTTTGGTAATTACTTTTCCATAAGTCACCCAGCAGTATCGGCATACTATAGATATTGTCCACAGGGATATCGAAGAACCCTTGGATCTGATCTGCATGCAAGTCCATCGTCAGTAGACGGTCAACGCCGACCGTGGTCAGCATATTAGCAACGACTTTGGCTGTGATTGGTACCCTTGCAGAACGTGGCCTTCTGTCTTGGCGGGCATAGCCGAAATATGGTATTGCAGCAGTGACACGTCCAGCAGAGGCCCGTTTCAGTGCGTCCACCAGTACCAGTAACTCCATCAGGGTGTCGTTGGTGGGAGCGCAGGTCGACTGCAATATAAATACGTCCTTGCCGCGAACATTCTCCAAAATCTCAACCATGATTTCGCCGTCGCTGAAACGGCCTACGGTTGCCCGCCCTAGATGGATATTGAGATGCCGCACAACATCCTGAGCCAGCTTCGGATTGGCATTGCCAGTGAAGACCATCAAGCTATCGTAGGCCATGGCTAGAGATGGAGACTAGAGACGTGGATAAAGGACACAACTTACTCCTGATCAAACCGGATCTGCCAGATGATCGTGGCGATCTTGGGCTCTAACATTTGAAACTGGCTGGGGAGGTAGGGATCGAACCTACGAATGCCGGAATCAAAATCCGGTGCCTTACCACTTGGCGACTCCCCAAAATTATTATTCCGCAAAATCATATATGGGATGACGCTCCAGTCCCCGAGCTACAATTCCCCGCATATCGACGGGAAGCTGTGTCAATGACTCTTGTGCTTGTGCCTCGCTGGCGAACTCAGCAAACACGCACGCACCTGAACCTGTCATTGCCGCCATCGTAGCGTTTTTAAGCTGTCTGAGCCACTGCAGATGCTTCGCTACTTCAGGATATGCTCGGCACACCACCGACTCCAGATCGTTATGTCCTTGAGCGATGGAAAAGGGCGGTATTTTGATGGGAATCGTGTTTCGTGTCAATTCGTTACTGGCAAAGACCTTAGCCGTTGGTACCTGTACCGGTGGGGTGAGGACAAGGTACCAGGCTGATGGTAGCTTGATGGGGGTGAGTTTCTCGCCGACCCCTTCGGCAAAGGCATTCTCACCAAAAATGAATACCGGCACATCTGCTCCCAACCGGAGCCCAAGCTCCATCAGGCGGGCTCGTGTCCAGCCGAGTCCCCATAAGCGGTTAAGCGCAAGTAAAGTGGTAGCCGCATCCGAGCTTCCGCCGCCCAGCCCTCCGCCCATCGGGATATGCTTCTCCAGAGAGATGTCTACCCCAAAAGAGGTATTGCTTTCCTGCTGTAATAGCTTAGCAGCCCTGACGCACAGGTTGCTCTCGTCAGGTACGTCGGGGGTGGGTGTATGTAGCTTTACCGTACCACTTTCTTGCAATGTAAAACGCAGCTCATCAGAGAGATCAAGGAATCGAAAAACGGTTTGTAGCAGGTGATAACCGTCCGTCCTACGTCCTACTACATGTAGAAAAAGATTGATCTTGGCGGGCGCGGGGTAAGTAAGCATATTTATGAGAATTGAATGGGTGGATTAGTCGGTCTTCCACTGATCAATGACCAGCCTTATCCGAAGATCGCCATGGTTGAGCATCAGCACCTTGGGGCGTTCAATTTGAAATTGCCCTGACGGAAAGTAACTCACGTAAGCGATCTCCCAGCCGTCCTGCCGGATAGTGACAACTCGTCCATTACTGTCCCGGCCCAGTGAGGCGGCCGTCGTAGGGGAGTTCATGCTTTGTATCCAGTATTGCAAGCCCTCGAGTGGTAGATACCAACCCAAAGCTTGTTCGGTTAAATGCTCCATACCGGCAGCGTGATAGATCTTTTTCTCGGAGGTGGTGAGGCTAACACCTTCAGCGCCGGACTGAATCTTCGCCACCACCTGACCTAAGGGGGATAAGAGTAGAATCTCGTCGCCTGTATCGGTGTGCTGCCAGTGGATGCCGCCAGAGAAGCCCTGTCTCTCATCTCTCACTGAGACCCTGCCGATCAATCCAAAATTAGCGGGCCTTGCGCCATCCTTAATAACTGAGGATTCAATAAGGGAGGTATCGATGACAGCATTTTTGTTGTTTAGAGCAGCGCAACTAACCAAGAATGGAAAGAGAAAAAGAATCATCCCGTACCTATTAGAAGGTGAGGGACTCACGCAACGAGTCCTCTCTCCAACGCAATAACTCGTCACTGGGGTATGAACTTCTTAATGGTCTTAAGTAGCACCTCGTTGTTAGGCCCGCTTTTAAGCGCGGAATTCCAGATCTCGCGCGCTTCATCTTTTAAATCCTGTACCCACAAGATCTCGCCCAGATGGGCTCCAATTTCAGGGTCTGGATAGATCGTGAATGCCCGCCTCAGGTAGTCAGTCCCTTGGTTAAGATCGCCCATGCGGTAATGTACCCATCCCAAGCTGTCCATTATGTAGGGGTCATTGGGAGAGAGTGTGCTCGCCCTCTCGATCAGTTCCAGGGCCTCTATTAAACGTCGGTTATGTTCTACAAAGCTGTATCCGAGGGCGTTATAAGCGTGTGCATGATCAGGCTTCAGTCGAATCAGTTTCCGCAGATCACGCTCCAGTATCTCGGGCTTGCCGACCTTATCTGCTGCTAGGGCATGGTCATAAAGTAACTCAGGATAGTCGGGTAGTTTTTCCAAGCCGCGACCGAGAACAGAGAATACCTCTTGATCAGCACCTGCCTCGCGTAGCAACTGCGCCTCTGCGATTATCAGTCGAGCTGATTGCAGATCACTCGTGGCGGGAAGTTGTTGCAAGTGCTGGCGGGCTTCAGTAATCTTGCCCTGCTTGGCCAGCAGCACGGCATACCTAATTTGCGATGGAAGATACTGATCGCCACTGGTTACAGAGAGATACCATTTCATCGCTGCTTCAGTTTGCTGAGTCTTCTCATAAATTCCCGCCAAGTAGAAGCGGACCACCCCCGGCTCTCTATAATCTAACTCTAGAACCCTCTTGAAATTCATTTCCGCTGCATCGTAATCACGCAACTCCATCGACAGAAGGCCCACCGCCAGGATGATGTCAGCATTAGCCAGGTTCTCCATCAGCAATTTTTGGAACTGTTCTCGCGCCTGGAGATAATGTTTTTCCGCCGTCAATAAACGGGCATAGGCAACGCGCGTATCGTTGTACTTAGGATAGCTATCGAGATACTCTTTATAAAATTCAATGGCTGCGCTGCCAGAGGCGCGTTGTAATATCCGACCCAGATAGATCGCCGCTGTCTCCCAATTCGGACGCAATGCTAGGGCCTGTTTCATTTCTGCCAATGCAATATCGAACTGGTTGGCAAACCAAGCTGCTTGGGAGATGGCGAAGTGGGCCTCCGGCAGATCAGGATAGGGCTTGGAGAGATGTTGTACCAGTTCAAGTATCGCAGGCTTATCGGTGCTACGGGCGAGGAGGCCGTTCAGTTGCATAAATGCCTCGTTAATACCGTTTCCCTCAGAAGCCAGTAACCTCTCCAGATGAGGGCGAGCCTCATCCAGCCTGTCTACACTAACGAGTAGCGCGGCATTAGCCTGACGGGCATTCATTGCATTTGGATCAAGTTCCACCCAGAGTGCGGCCGTTTCAAGTGCCGGTGCTGGCTGACGAGAGCGCAGGGCCACCTCGGTTGCGCGTTGAGCAATGCGCGGGTCACGTGTGCTCCTTGCAAGTCTGAGATAGATCCCGGTAGCGATCTCTGATTCGCCACGTTGCAGCGCTGTTTCTCCCAGTAAAAAATCGAACAGCATGGGTTCGGTCAATCGCTGCACGGGCAATTTTAATTGCCCAACCTTAGCCTGCTCTGATGACTCGCCTCCGGTCCTAGACGGAATCTGCACACAGGCGACAAGGCTGAGCGGCAGCAGCACGCCAAGAATTTTAAGATTCATGGAAAAATCCAGACAGGGTTCAAAAATAAGACTATAAAGGGCGGAACAAGTTTCAATACACCTCACATATTAGGTATATTTCATGCTTATCACAAGCGGACATTGAGAGCGGATCTGAATGATTGTAAAAGTCCGCTAGGCTCGGCGAAGACGCCATTATCAATTTAGAGAGTGGGTGACCTGCTATTTGATAGCTGAAAGCAGACGTAAATAATCAAATGACGTGCTAGCTGTTCAAGAATCGCGATCCATGGAAGTGCCCTCATGAATGAAAAAACGATTTCCACTACCATCTTGGCCCAGGGTCTTTGTCGAGACTTTGGCAATCGCGCCGCAGTATGTGAAGTCAATCTGGAGTTGAGGCGTGGTGAAGTACTGGGATTCCTTGGGCCCAATGGTGCGGGTAAGACGACTACGATGCGTATGCTCACTGGCAATCTTTCCCCCAGTGCGGGTAGCGTGACAATCTGCGGCATAGATATGCTGGGTAGGCCGCGAGATGCCAAAGCGCGGATCGGTTATCTACCAGAAGTACCACCGCTCTATCGCGAACTGAGAGTGGACGAGTACCTTTTACTTGTTGCCAAGTTACACCGGGTGGCCAGTGCTATCCTGCGTCCAGCATTGGTTAAAACTAAGCAGCGGTGTGGGCTGAGTGATGTAGGGAGGCAGTTAATCGGTTCATTGTCGAAGGGTTATCAGCAACGAGTCGGTATCGCTCAGGCGATCATACATAATCCGGATGTGGTTATTCTTGATGAGCCGACAGCAGGGCTGGACCCCAACCAAATGCGCGAAATCCGTTCCCTTATACGCGAGCTTGGTGCAGAGCACAGCGTGATTCTTTCCACACACATCCTGTCGGAAGTTGAAACTGTGTGTGACCGGGTTCAGATCATGCACCGGGGGAGGATGGTCTTCAATGATTCTATCGATGGATTGAAACAAAAAAAGACTAGTCTGGAAGAGGTGTTCTCACAGCTCACCTTGGGTGAGGCAAGTCCCGGAGATATTCAAGCCTCATGATCTTCACCATCGCCTTCAAGGAATTAAAGGCTCTGTTCGCTTCGTCGCTGGCTTGGACGCTTCTGGCGTTGGTGCAGCTGGTTCTGGGGTGGGTCTTTATGGGACGTCTCGATGCCTTTCTGGAGGTTCAGTCACAGCTCGTGCAAATTGCTAATCCGCCGGGTGTGACAGAGATCATCGTTGCTCCGATATTCGCCATGGCTGCGGCAGTACTCTTGATGGCGACCCCGCTCTTGACCATGAGACTTATTGCCGAAGAGCGCCGTAACCATACCATGACCTTACTCACCTCCGCGCCGATCTCAATGACCGACATCGTTTTGGGGAAGTTTCTCGGTCTGATGATTTTCTTTTGCGGCGTGATATTCCTAGTTATGGTTCTCTCGTTATCGCTACTGATGGGCGGAACGCTCGATATCGGATTGTTGCTGAGCAATGCAGTCGGTCTGCTGCTGATATGTGCCTGCTTTGCTGCGCTTGGACTGTATATCTCTTCCCTCACTGCCCAGCCAGCAGTTGCTGCAGCTGGCACTCTTGGAATCTTACTGGGACTGTGGGTTATGGACATTGCCGCAGATGACGGGGGCAGTATCATGCGTACCCTTTCCCTACTCAAGCATTATGAAAGCTTTAATCGCGGCCTGATCGATACCTTCGATCTTGCCTATTTTTCCTTGTTCATCCTTACCTTTCTAGTGCTGGCCATTCGCCGACTGGATGGGGAGCGTCTGCGCGGTTGAATTCAATCCAAACGAATGATCACAGTAGATAAGAAGCTGCGTCTGCATTGGTTGGTCCAGGACGGCATATTCGTTGCGCTCTTGCTGACGCTGGTCAGCCTCCTAGGTTATCTGGCATGGGAGACTAAGGTGCAATGGGATGTCAGTCAGAATAAGCGGAACAGTCTGAGTCAGGCAAGCGTGGAAGTTCTGCAAAAGATGAGTGGCCCGATCCACGTCACCGTTTATGCTACGCCACAGGATGTGCGACTGGGGGATATCCGTAAAATCATCGGTGACTTCCTTGGGCTCTATCAGCGCGCTAAGTCTGACTTTACTCTGACCTTTGTCGATCCTGCTGAGCAGCCAAAGCTAGCACAGGAGGCGGGTATCGAGATCAATGGCGAGATGGTGGTGGTGTTTTCTGGGAGGAGTGAACGCCTCAGTACAGTTAATGAGCAAGCATTCACCAACCTGTTGATGCGGTTAGCACGATCCAGTGAGAGGCTGGTGGTAAGTCTCACCGGTCATGGCGAGCGCAGGCTCGATGGCGCGGCTAATCATGATCTAGGGGAGTTCGGTAAGCAGCTCGCACTCAAGGGATTAAAGACTGGATCGATCAATCTCACTGCAGCCCAAGAGATACCCGGCAACGCGAGTATGTTGATCATCGCATCGCCACAAGCAGATCTGCTGGAAGGGGAGATGGATAAGCTCCTCGCGTACATTGATCGTGGGGGTAACTTGCTGTGGCTGATAGATCAAGAGCCTTTACGGGGGATGCAACTACTGGTGGAGAGGTTGGATCTAACGCTTACGTCGGGAATAGTGATAGATCCGCAGGCGCAGCAATTGAAAGCGCCGATTACATTCGCGCTGGGAACAGACTACGGGCAGCACCCCATCACGCATAACTTTGATTACATTACGGTGTTCCCATTTGCGCGACAGATAATCGCCAACGAAAATGAGGAGTGGCGTACCGTTTCGCTGGTGGAGGTGGCCCAGAGTGGTTGGGTAGAAAACGGCAACCTGCAAGGTGACATCACATTCAACCAAACTCATGACGTGGCAGGTCCAGTTGGGATTGCTGTTGCCTTGAGCCGCACTCTGGAAGAGAGAGAGCAGAGGATCGTGGTGATCGGTAGCGGCCATTTTCTTGCTAATAGCTATCTCGGTAACGGTAGTAATTTAGATTTTGGTGTCAATCTCATCAACTGGTTGGCTGAAGATGAGGAGCTCATTGCCATTCAGCCACGAGCCACGCTCGACAGCAGTCTAGTCTTTAGTCAGTCCGCTCTGACGATCACTTCCATCGTTGTCATGATCGGGCTGCCAATCGTTTTTCTGGTTGGTGGTGCGACCGTGTGGTACCGACGCAGAAGAGGCTGAGACTCCGCCTCCATGACATCTCGCTCACTACTGAATCTGACCATGCTGGCTGCTGTTGCCAGCCTAGCGGTATGGGTTTATTTCAAGCCTAAACCTCAAAACGATCCCCAGGAATACAAGGTCTCATCGCAGGCGGCGGAGAATGTACAGAGTCTTCGTATTGAGCGGCAGGGGGTGGGAATTGTTCTACAGAAAATAGGCGAGAATTGGGATCTATTGGAGCCAATACAAGGTAGAGCCGATGAGATCAAAGTAGGGCAGATTCTGGAGATACTGACAGCTACCAGCCTGCGCCGTTTTCCAGCAATAGATTTGGAACGTTTTGATCTGCTGCAGCCGGCAGCGCAGCTCTATATCGACAAAGAGCTATTCAGTTTTGGCGGATTCGTGCCCATCACCAACGAACAATATGTTGCTAACAATGGAAGCATCCATCTTCTTGAGCGGCGATATGCAACGATGCTCGCGCGGCAGCCGATCGAGCTGCTCAGTCCCAGACTGTTTTCGCAAGGCGAGATTCCGATTGGGTTTGAGTTTGAGAAGGTCAAAGTGATGGAACTGGATGGTGGTTGGCGTATAGCTCCTGAGAAACCGAATGCATCCTTGACCCAGAATGAATTCATTCACTGGGTGCAGTCTTGGCAGCAAGCATATGCAGCCGGCCTTTCGATGGATACAGAGGGACCGAATCAAATCGGTGATGGTAAGCAGGGGATCAAGATAACTTTGCGGGGCGGCGGGGGGATACAGCTGACAATTCTGCAGCAGCAACCTGAGCTGATCCTGCTGAGAGTAGATACGGGGATACGTTACCGCTTTCCTGGCGAGACTGGTAGACGACTACTTAATCCTTACACTGCAGTGGGTGGTTGATGCCAGAGCTCCCTGAAGTTGAAGTAACTCGGCGTGGCATTGAGCCTTATCTCATGGGGCAACGCATTGCAGGCATCGCGGTGCGCAACCCAAATCTACGCTGGCCAGTACCGGGTCATCTGGAGAGGACACTGGTCGGACTCGAGGTTCATCAGGTAGCGCGGCGCGCGAAATATCTATTGCTTGATTGCGGCAAGGGTACACTAATTCTTCATCTGGGCATGTCTGGCAGTCTGCGTATTCTATCTGCTGGCATTCCGCCACAAAAACACGACCACTTCGACTTAGAGCTGGAGAGTGGCACGGTATTGCGTTTGACTGACCCGCGCCGTTTTGGCGCAATCTTATGGACAAGTGATGACATCTTGCAGCACCCGTTATTAGCACAGCTTGGGCCAGAGCCACTGACCTTAGGGTTTGATGGGGGTGTTTTGTATGCTAGGACTCGTGGTCGTGGCTCAAGTATCAAGGAGGTTCTGATGAATAGTCATGTCGTTGTCGGGATCGGTAATATCTATGCGAGTGAAGCTCTGTTTCACGCGGGCATTAATCCAAAAACTGCCGCAGGCCGGATCGGCATGGGTCGTTGTGAGAGTCTGGCCCAGGCGATAAAGGAGACACTCAAGCTCGCGATCAAGGCAGGCGGGAGCAGCTTGCGAGATTATGTCAACAGTGACGGCAAAGCAGGATATTTCCAACAGCAGTATTGGGTATATGACCGTACTGGTCATTCCTGCCGAAAATGCGGTGCCATTATCCGACAAATTAAACAGGGACAGCGATCAAGTTTCTATTGCCCGCACTGTCAGAAATAAATAAAACTTCAGGACAATGTTAATGTGTAATACCGGATATCGGTTATGAACGGGCAGAAGGCCGCTCGAATCAGGGTTGCCCGCTCAGGGGTAATGCCCCCTAAGCTTGGTATATCATTCAACCTTACAAAACTATAACAGCTTAAGGTCTTCTATGAATATCACTTTCATCGGCGGTGGCAACATGGCCTCTGCTTTGATTGGTGGGATGTTGCAGCAAGGGTATTCCGCCATGCAAATACGTGTAGTTGAGATTGGGGCGGAAGGGCGCGAGAAAATGACGCATGATTTTGGGGTGGCCTCGATGGCAGATCTTGCTGATGGTGTCAGGGGTGTCGATGTGATCGTGCTGGCAGTGAAGCCACAGCAGCTTGCGGGCGTGGCACAGCAACTGGCGCCACTTCTTACGGACCACTTGGTCATTTCCATCGCCGCGGGCATTCGTACTCGAGATATATGTCGCTGGTTGGGGGGGTATGCGCAATTGGTGCGAGCCATGCCGAACACCCCAGCGCTAGTGCGTGCGGCGGTGACCGGCCTTTATGCATTGCCGGGGGTAAGCTCTCAGCAAAAGCAGCATGCTCAGGACATTCTTGCTGCGGTGGGTACCGTTCTGTGGCTGGAGAGAGAGGAGTTACTGGATGCACTTACCGCCGTATCTGGCAGCGGGCCGGCTTATGTTTTTTATTTTATTGAAGCTTTGCAGCGGGCTGCAGTAGAGCTTGGGTTGGATGCAGCGCAGGCGAGGCAACTGGGCATAGAAACCTTTCTCGGTGCGGCTAAGTTGGCAAGTCAGAGTGAGGAGGATGTCTCCACGCTGCGTGCACGGGTTACTTCAAAGGGCGGAACCACGGAGAGCGCAGTTCAGAGCATGGAACATGACGGAATTGGTAGCGCTATTGTGCGCGCGATCTATGCGGCTCATGAGCGCGCCCGTGTAATGGGTGATGATCTTGGCAAGGAATAATTCTCGATCAGCAATGTCGTTTAAGGAACGCCCATGCTTAACCAGATACTAATATTTCTACTTGATACTCTACTGGGATTATTTTCCTTGGCACTGCTGTTGCGGTTTTTTATGCAGTTGTTACGTGCACCTTACCGCAACCCATTAGCGCAGTTTCTCATCGCACTCACTGATTTCATCGTTCGTCCATCGCGTAGAATGATTCCTAGTTTGCAGGGCATGGACCTTTCTACGTTAATACTGGCATGGCTGGTGGAGTATTCTCTATTAGTGGGAACGCTCGCGCTGAAAGGATATGATTTCAGTTCGGTAACTGGTGTCGCCATTGGCGGGATGGGGTTGCTGGCATTTGTAGAGATCGTCAAGATGACCTTCTATATCATTTTAGTAGCGGTCATCATGCAGTCTGTCCTCTCTTGGGTGAGTCCTCACAACCCTATGGCGCCACTACTCGACAGCTTTACCAGACCATTCCTTGGAATCTTCCGCCGCCGCATCCCGACCATTGCGAATGTTGATCTATCGCCTTTATTCCTTCTGGTGCTGATTCAATTATTATTAATGGTAGTGGCGGGGGTGGAGCGAGAAATTCCCGCCTTGATGTGATGCTCTTTCCTTGGTATCGCAGCCATGACGATGGCCAGCGGCTTACCCTCACCCTACATATCCACCCCGGCGCAAAGCGCACTGAAGCTAGCGGGGTACATGGAGATGCTCTTAAAGCCAAACTGGCTGCCCCTCCTATTGAGGGCAGGGCTAATGCTACGCTGCTGCAATTTATTGCTGGGATTTTTGATGTGTCCTTGCGTCAGGGGACACTCAAGAAAGGAATTAAATCCAGGCGAAAAGTGTTTGAAATCCAGCAGTCAATCGTGAAGCCTGAGATATTGTTGCGACAGGTAGCAGATTCGCTTATGGATCAGTGAAGCATATTTTATCGACAATAAGCTGTAACTTTTTTAGGGGGGGTGATGGATCTTATTTTGTGGCGCCATGCCGAAGCTGAAGATGGCCTGCCTGATTCTGCGCGTGAACTCACTGGTAAGGGTTGGAAACAGGCGCGGTCGATGGCCGCATGGCTTGAGCCAAGGCTGCCAAAAGACGCACGTATTATCGTAAGCCCTGCCCAACGGACGCAACAGACTGCCAGTGCATTTTGTAATACGTTTGAAACTGTAAGAGAGGTTGGGGTCGGTGCTTCCGCGAGAGATGTTCTTGCCGCCACCGGTTGGCCCGCCGCAAATGGTACGGTAGTGGTAGTCGGTCACCAGCCGACTCTGGGAGAGGTGGCGGCATTAGTGCTGTCCGGTGAGTTGGCTGGATGGAACATTAAAAAGGGTTCGGTATGGTGGATAAGTCGCAAAGAGAAGTCGGGAGTTGAAGAGACAGTGCTGCGATTAGTGATCTCTCCAGACATGCTCTGATCCTCATAATAAAAATATGCCTAGCTTGATCCTTTTCAACAAGCCGCATGGTGTCATCTGCCAGTTCACGCCTGAAGCTGGGCACAAATCCCTCAAGGATTTTATTTCATTACCTAATTTTTATCCTGCAGGACGACTTGATGCTGATAGTGAGGGCCTAGTTTTACTCACTAACAATGGCAAGTTTCAGCATGAAATCAGCGATCCGCACCATAAGCTCCCTAAGACTTATTGGGTGCAGGTTGAGGGTGTGCCGGATGAGTCTGCGCTGGAAGAAATGCGACGGGGCGTGATGCTAAAGGGCTACAAGACGCTACCTGCTCAGTCACGCCTGATGAAGGAACCTGATCAGCTTTGGCCACGTAGTCCGGCCATCCGTTTTCGCAAGAATGTGCCCACTTCTTGGATTGAGTTGGTTCTCACCGAAGGCAAGAATCGTCAAGTGCGACATATGACCGCATCAGTATCTCTTCCAACGCTGCGACTAATCCGCAGCGCCATCGGCGTATACACGCTAAAGGGCATTGCACCGGGGGAATGGCGCATGGTTGATTAGAGTAATCTGATAGGGCGTTGAGGAAATCTAACTTCTATCTGCTTGCAGGTTCCCCAATTAAAAATTAATGGATTTTGTGCTGCTCTGATCTAGTATGAATAATACCCATATCTTATTCGACTCAATAGTTTGAGGACGTGGGTGTTGGTACAAGTACAGGTTGTTACTTTTGCTCGATTATCTGACATTCGACTAATGCCTCACTCGATAAAGAGGTGTCCCCCACTGAATACATGGGAGGGTCAATGTATAAAACTTTCATTACATCTGTCTTGGCAATAGGCTTGATCTCGGCCAGTATTATTACCCAAGCTAATCAGGATAATGTAGAGGACTCATCGCCATTGGTAAGGGAGGAGATACAGAGAAAGTGTCACGGATGGTCGGGATCAGTATGATCGACAACCGCTTTAAGCCCGCCGAAATAAGGGTCAACCCGGGAAAGGCTGGGGAGCTGGTTTGGGAGTTTACTGGGAGCGATATAGTTAATTTCGCCTGTCCTTTACCAGGACACTACAAAGGGATGCGTGGTAGAGTTATAATTGAAAACAAATGAACACATCCGTCCATACACTTCTCTCCAGATTATTTGCTGCGGCTATTTTTTTTGGCGCGACCTCCTTTGCTCTCGGCGCAACAGTAGAGGTCTACAAGAGTTCGACCTGCAAGTGCTGTGCGAAATGGGTCGATCACATGCGAGCCAATGGTTTCACCGTAAATACCAATGATGTTGGCAACAAGGAAGTGAGAGAGCGGTCAGGTATTTCGACCGCCCTTGGTTCATGCCATACCGCATTGGTCGATGGATATGCTATCGAAGGGCACGTGCCAGCGGAGGATATCAAGCGACTACTCAAGGAGCGCCCACGGGCCACCGGATTGGCTGTTCCGGGCATGCCGCACGGATCTCCTGGCATGGAGGGTGCTCGTAGTGAGCCCTACAACGTATTACTGATCGATAAGCAAGGCGGGACGACCGTGTTTAGTCGTCACGGTCCAGCTGACCCGCGGGATTCAATAATGCGATTGAAATAAGAAGCATGGACCGCATTTATTAACCACAGCTACCGTGCCGTGCTGAATAAGAAATTCTTATTCATTCCATTCTCGACGAGTTAGTCATTGCAACTAACCAGCACAGTCCCTAGTAGTTTTTCAGTTTCTACTACCATAACGGGTGGCATCATGAATTACGTTAGCAGGCAGAGCCAAAACCTTAGCAATTTTGCACAAGGTACACAGAGGGTACCTAATCTGAATAGCGTGCAATCATGAGCGCACGTTATTTACTCGTGCTGAGTATAGTTGCCGGTTTGGTGGCTGGTTGCGGTAAATCAGACACACCTGCTGTGCCCCCCGTCCCAACGCCGGCACCATCTGTTGCGGCACCACCGCCATCTGCCGGAGCTTCTGTATCAGTGAATGCTGCACTACCAGCGCCATCGCCAGAAAGTATTGCGGCCCGAAAGCTAGATCCGGAGAAGATCAAGCACGGCGCGGCCGTTTACGGTAAGAATTGTGCATCTTGTCATGGTCCGAATGGTGAAGCTATGACTAATTGGAGGGAGCAGGGAGCAGATGGAAGGTATCCGCCGCCGCCATTGGATGGAAGTGCACATGCTTGGCACCACTCAACTGCGACTCTAGAAAGGATGATCCGGGAGGGTTCGCCCGACGGAGGGATGCCAGCGTGGAACGGAAAATTATCCGATCAGGAGATTGGTGACGTGATCGTGTGGATCAAGACACTTTGGCCGGATGAGATTTACGATATTTGGTACAAGGAAATTGAAGGTAAACAGAAGTAATCAGGAGATGCTAATTTACCTGATCTATCGGGACTGAGCTTACTGAGGGCTCTGCCGATGCCGTAGTTTACTGCACAGGATCACCTATGGATGATCCTGTGTGAGACTTAACTTAGACTGACTTACTTTCCTGAGTAACTTTTTTTGCGGTTGAGCGTGCAGGAAGTTTCTCACGGATGCGAGCTGATTTGCCGGAACGATCACGCAGATAATAGAGTTTGGCGCGACGCACTGCGCCACGACGCTTGATCTCTATACTGGCAATCAGAGGTGAATAAGTCTGGAAGGTTCGTTCCACACCCTCGCCGCTGGATACTTTGCGCACAGTAAACGCCGAGTTGAGACCACGGTTACGCTTGGCAATAACAACGCCCTCATAGGCCTGAATCCGCTTACGGTCACCTTCGACTACATTCACGTTGACGACAATGGTGTCTCCAGGGGCAAAATCCGGGATCGTTTTGCCGAGGCGGTTAATTTCTTCAGTTTCAAGTTGTTCGATTAGATTCATTTCTTGCTCCTTAATTTGTTACGCTTGCTTTGAGTTGTAGTCTCGTTTGAATTCTTCCAGTAATTCATTTTCTTCCTCAGTCATACCCTCTTCTACTTTTGACGCCAATAAATCCGGCCGTCTTAGCCAGGTTCTGCCCAGCGACTGTTGCAAACGCCAGCGATTAATTCTCGCGTGATTGCCAGACATTAGAGCTTCTGGCACGGCACTCCCCTGATACAATTCTGGCCGTGTGTAGTGGGGGCAATCCAGTAGACTCTTGCGCCCATTCGCAAACGAATCTTGGTTGGCCGATTCGGGGTCACCCAGCACCCCCGGCATTTGTCGCACCAGCCCATCAATCAGAACCATTGCTGCTAACTCGCCGCCGGAGAGTACGTAATCGCCAATGGATATCTCTTCATCCACTTGGCGTGCTATCAAGCGCTCATCCACACCTTCATAACGACCACACAGCAGTACCACTCCCTGCAGTTTGCCTAAATCCATCAAGGTTGCCTGGTTGAGGGGCCGACCTTGAGGGGAGAGGTAAATTACTTTTGTCCCGCTGGTGCCGCTTGTTGCCTGTCTCACTTTGGCAGCTTCAATCGCTTTCTCTAGCGGTTGTGCCATCATTACCATGCCTGGGCCGCCGCCATATGGTCGGTCGTCCACTGTGCGGTATTCATTTTCGGCGAAATCACGTGGATTCCATGTATTCAGCTGGTAAATCGCCCTTTCTTTCGCCCTGCCAGTTACTCCATATCTACCAATAGCATCAAACATTTCCGGAAACAGGGTGATAACATCGAATTCGAAGGGCATGATTAGTAATCAATGCCCCAGTCCACCGTCAAACGGTAGGCCGTCAGGTCGACTTTCATGATCACTTGGTCAGTAAAGGGAATTAGCCTTTCTGTCGAGTCCTCTTTCTCATCCTGTACTTGTAGCACATCGTTGGCGCCAGTCTCTAGCAAACTGACCACCCTTCCAAGACATTCGTCTTGCAGGTTGATCACTTCTAGGCCGATTAGATCCGACCAGTAGTAGCCATCCTTGCCGTTTTTGGGCAACGTAGGCAACTGGCTTCGAGGAACTGCGATTTGTAATCCCTTTAGATGCAATGCCGCAGTACGATCAGAGCACTGATCAATGGCAGCAGTCAGCATCTTCCCATGCACGTTGCACTCGCCAACTTTTGTCTGACGCCATCTTCCGTTACCCTCGCCCAGCCACCACACTGGGTAGTCAAGTAGGCCATCCACATATTCAGTGAAGGGCAGAACTTTGATCCAGCCGAGTACGCCAAAAGGACCGGCAATGCGCCCCATCACCACCATGGGCTCCGCTACTTCGCCCTGCTTAACTGTTTGTTGCGGCTTGTTGTTTTGCGCCAAACTGCTTGACCAACCTTGTCACAGTGTCGGATAACTGGGCACCCTGCGACCGCCAATGACTGACCCGATCCAGTTGGACGCGTAACGCTTCTTCGCCTTCGGTTGCCCTTGGGTTATAAAAACCAACGCGCTCAATGAATTTTCCGTCACGTGCATTACGGGAATCCGCCACTACCAAGTTATAAAAAGGACGTTTCTTGGCGCCGCCTCGCGCCAGTCGAATAATGACCATATCTGTGCCTATACCTTATGAAGGTCCGAAACCGAAAAGGGTGTGATTTTACGGCACTTTTCCCGCTATTAGCAAGAGATAAAGAGATTCCCGGAGACTGGAGTGGCGGGAGCGTGTCTTAATCTATGAGGTTTCAAGCTAGTGTGCCTGTTCCCAATTTGGCCCTACACCTGTTTCTACCAGCAATGGCACATCAAGATGGGCAACACCACACATGAGTTTTGGCAGTTCTCGTTTCACCAACTCGATTTCGTTATCCGGGACCTCCAGCACGAGTTCGTCATGGACTTGCATGATGAGCTTGCTGGACAGTTTTTCATGCGTCAACCAATTGTGCACTGCAATCATCGCGAGCTTGATGATGTCCGCTGCTGTACCTTGCATCGGAGCGTTGATTGCCGCTCGCTCTGCACCTTGCCTGCGATTGCCATTGGGGCTGTTGATTTCAGGTAACCATAATCTACGTCCAAAAACGGTTTCAACGTAGCCGTTACTTTTGGCAACTTCTCGGGTACGCTGCATATAATCTGCCACACTAGGGTAGCGTGCAAAATATCGATCCATGTAGGCACGTGCGGCAGCTCGTTCAATGCCTAGTTGTGAGGCTAGACCGAATTCAGACATACCGTAGATCAGGCCAAAGTTAATGATTTTGGCATAGCGGCGCTGTTCATTGTCTACCGCCTCCAATGGCACGCCAAACACTTCCGCAGCGGTGGCGCGGTGAATATCTTCCCCTGCAGCAAAGGCTCTGAGAAGCCCTGCGTCTTGCGCAATGTGAGCCATGATACGCAGCTCGATCTGTGAGTAGTCAGCGGAGATGATGCTATGACCGCTTGGAGCAATGAATGCTTCACGAATACGGCGTCCTTCGGCGGTGCGTACCGGGATATTTTGTAAGTTGGGCTCGTTGCTAGTGAGCCGCCCTGTCACAGCTACTGCCTGTGCGTAGTTGGTATGTACTCGCCCGGTTTTACTGTCAACCATGCGCGGTAGTTTGTCGGTATAAGTGGACTTAAGTTTTGCAAGGCTACGATAATTAAGCAGAATTTGTGGCAGCGGATAGTCCAATGCAAGCTTCTGCAGGGCATCTTCGTCGGTTGACGGCACTCCGCCCGGTGTTTTTTTTATGATAGGGAGTTTGAGTTGGTTGAATAGAATTTCCTGTATTTGCTTGGGCGAGTTTAGATTGAAGGGCTGGCCAGCGATGGCAAATGCCTGTTGCTCGAGAAGTAGCATTTTCTCGCCCAGTTCACGGCTCTGTACTTCTAGAAGTTTGATATCCAGCAAAACGCCATTGCGCTCTATCTCGAAAAGAACCTCCAGCACTGGCATTTCGAGTATGTGATAAATATGACTCAGCTTAGTGTCACCCTCAATTTGCGGGTGCAGGTGCTGATGCAGTTGCATGGTGATATCGGCATCCTCAGCCGCATATTGCGTGGCCCGTTCAATATCCACCTGGTTAAAATTAATTCGGCTGACACCCTTGCCAGTCACTTCATCGTAGCTAATAGTCTTGACGCCCAGATGGTGTAGTGCAAGGCTGTCCATGTTATGTGGACGGTGTGACTCCAGTACGTAGGCCTGCAACAAAGTATCATGGACGATGCCGTTTAATTGCAGGCCATGATTGGCAAAGATGTGCTTGTCGTATTTGAGGTTCTGCCCCAGTTTGGGTTTTTCTGGGTTTTCAATCCATTGTCTGAGTGTGTCTAGTACGAGATTGGTTGCCAATTGTGGCGGAGCGCCGGCGTAACAGTGACTAAGTGGTAAATAAGCGGCTTGGTGTGGCGCGATGGAAAATGAGATGCCGACGAGTTCTGCTTGCATCGGGTTTAGGCCGGTGGTTTCGGTATCTAATGAGACTATAGGTGCGGCATCGATACGTGTGATCCATTCATCTAGCTGGGACTGGGTGAGTATGGTCTGATAGTCAATAGGCGCTGACTCAACAGATATCTGTCGGCGCGGAGTGAGTCCTGGGTGGTTGCTTGTAGAAGGCGTTGCATTATTATTTTCTGAACCCGGAGACTGTCGCAACTCTTTCAGCCAGATTTTTAAATCTAATCTTTCGTATAATTCGGTAAGTTTAGCCGTATCCTGCGGTTTTAAGCCAAGGCTATGTAATTCAACCGGCAATGCGACATCGCACTTGATGGCGAGTAGCTCGCGTGACTTATTCAGCCAATCGAGTGACTTACGTAAATTCTCCCCAACCACTCCGCCGATTTCGCTGGCATGGGTAATGATGTTGTCCAGCGTTCCATATTGAGCAAGCCACTTCAATGCAGTTTTGGGACCGACCTTTTCTACTCCGGGAATGTTGTCTGCCGTATCACCGACTAATGCAAGGTAATCAAGCATACGTACCGGCGGTATGCCGAACTTGGCAAGCACGCCGCCCTCATCAAGGATCTCATTACTCATGGTGTTGATCAACGTGATCTGCGGGCCGACTAATTGTGCAATATCCTTGTCGCCGGTGGAGATGATGCAGCGCATATTCTCATGCATGGCTTGTTTTGCCAGGGTACCGATTACGTCGTCAGCCTCCACCCCATCGACTATCAGCATTGGCCACCCCATGGCGCGTATACACTCATGCAGCGGCGCGATTTGCGCCACCAGATTAACCGGCATGGGTGGACGGTGAGCCTTGTATTCGGGATATAGTTCGTTTCGAAAAGTCTTACCTTTTGCATCAAACACACAAGCGCTATAATCGGCTTGGTAGTCCTTGTGCAGACGCCGCAGCATATTGAGAACGCCATGAATTGCACCAGTCGGCTCATTAAAGCGATTTCGCAAGTCAGGTAATGCGTGGAAAGCGCGATATAAATAGGAAGATCCGTCAACTAGTAGCAGTGTTTTCATTTAATTCTTTTAAAGGTGTCCGCATGAGCGCACAAGATAAACTGACTGGTGCATTCGGTACCGACCTTCCAGAACAATCCTCGTCGGCAAAAGAGTCCTGGCGCGTATTCGGCATTATGGCAGAATTTGTCGAAGCAACTGAGCGCCTCAACACGATCCAGCCTGCAGTAAGCATCTTTGGCAGTGCCCGCACTCCATCGGACCATCCTCACTATAAATTAGCCGAGCAGATTGCGCGACAGCTTTCTGATGCGGGCTTTTCTGTTATCTCAGGTGGCGGTCCCGGCATCATGGAGGCGGCTAATAAAGGTGCTTTTTCTGGAAGATCGCTCAGTGTTGGTCTCAACATTCAGCTTCCGCACGAGCAACATAACAATGCGTATCAGGATGTCAGCAGAACTTTCCGACATTTCTTTGCACGCAAATACATGTTCGTAAAATTTGCTACCGCCTATGTGGTCATGCCCGGGGGATTTGGTACACTGGATGAATTGATGGAGGCGCTGACATTGGTTCAAACTGGCAAGACTCGGAAAATGCCGATCATCCTAGTTTGTTCTGACTTTTGGGGGGGTATGCTCGATTGGTTCCGTCAGGTATTGATAGCTGAGAATATGATCTCTGCTGGAGACATGGATCTGGTGCAGTTGATTGATGAACCTCATCAAGTGGTTGACGCGATCTTCAAGTATTATGAGACTCGCGGTTTTGAACCTTCGGCAGTGGAACGGGAAATTCAGCTCAATTTATAACAGCTCGGGCCATTTCAGATAGAATAAAAACATTGATAAATAAAGTTGGGAGTCACCTTGCGTCGAATAGTTTTTGCATTGTTGCTGACCCTTGCGCTGCCGGTGGCTGCGCAGTCTACTCAACCTAAGAAGCTGGTGCCGATCCCGGAGTCGCCAGAATTGCCGCTGCCGCCACCATTATCTGACTCGGAGCAGGATGCCTCATTGGAGCCTCAAGTCACCATCATCAAGCGAGGAGAGGACACGGTCGAGGAGTATCGCAGCAATGGTCGGCTATATATGATCAAGATCACGCCGCGCATTGGTTTGCCCTATTACCTGATCGATAACCGCGGAGATGGAACGTTTGCCACCCATAGTGATATGGAACAGGGCATACGTCCACCAATGTGGGTGATACACCGCTTCTAAAATTTCTATAAAGGCTAGGAAAAGAGACTGCAACGGCTCATGCCTTGCCTCATTCTTTCTCCTTCTCAATTCATGTCTGTTTTTACTGCCGTTTCCGAAGACCAGCTTTCTGCCTGGTTAAAAAACTATTCTCTGGGTACGCTTATTGATCTGCAGGGGATCTCTTCAGGTATCGAGAATACCAATTATTTCGTTACGACGAGTCATGGAAAATACGTTCTTACACTGTTCGAGAAGCTCACCGCAACGGAGCTTCCCTACTATCTTAACCTGATGGCACATTTGTCACGACACAGCATTCCGTGCCCGGATCCGATCGCTAGTATCGACAGCAGGCTCCTGGGTGAATTAAATGGCAAGCCAGTAAGCATCGTTACCTGTCTGCCGGGGAAATCACAGATGTATCCTACCCATGAGCACTGTGCAGAGGTTGGTGCATTGCTGGCAGATTTACACTTGTCTGGCCTGTCTTATCCTGAAAAAATGGAAAACCCGCGCGGACCAGAGTGGTGTGGAAGCGTAGCACCCGATGTGATGCCATTTTTGACAGCGCAAGAGGCAGAGATGCTCAAGGAAGAGTTACGTTTCCAGTCTATTCACTGTTTTGAAAAACTACCGCGTGGTGTGATTCATGCAGATCTGTTTCGCGACAATGTGCTATTTGTTGACGGAACTATCGGAGGCGTGATCGATTTTTATTTTGCCTGCAATGATGCGTGGCTGTTTGATCTCGCTATTGCGGCTAATGATTGGTGTTTAACTGAAAGTTGTGAGCTGGATGGGGTGCGCTTATCATCCTTGATCAAGGCCTATCACAGTGCCCGCCCTCTTGCCGCCATCGAGCATGATGCCTGGCCGGTGATGCTACGTGCTGGGGCCTTACGCTTCTGGTTGTCGCGACTGTATGACTGCCACTTGCCGCGGATGGGAGAGTTGACGCACGTCAAGGACCCAAATCATTTCGGACGTATACTGAAAAATCACTCGACATCTTGTCCCGAGTTAGCTCAGATTTTGGCTTAAGTGTTTTGATTTTTGGATCATGATCGAGCAATGAGTGATCGTTCTATTGGAGAAACAAAAGATGGAAGCCAGGCAGACTAGCGCGAAGCAGGGATGGCAGTGGATCGTGAATGGTTTATACCTGTTTTTCAAGGCCCCTCTGGCATGGGTCCTATTGTGTTTTGTTTTGTTATTGATCGCAGCTACATTGGCGCTCATTCCTATGGTGGGGCAGTTTTTTTTCACGCTACTCTCGCCACTATTCTTGGCTGGGTTGATGATAGGTTGCAGAGCGTTAGAACGAGGCGAAAAATTGGAAATCGCCTACTTGTTCGCGGGCTTTAGGAAAAACCCTGTTCCGCTGATCACCGTGGGAGGGATCTATCTAGTGGGGCAAGTGCTCATCTTGGGTGTGGCCATAATGCTCGGAGGCGGCACACTGATGGAACTATTGATAAACGGGAAAAGAGTCGATGAGAATGAGTTGCGAGGCGTCATGAGCGGCGGTCTAACGGCTCTGATGGTGGCCTTGGGGCTGTCCATTCCACTGATGATGGCGGCCTGGTTTGCGCCATTGTTAGTGGCATTTAAAGATATGCCCGCAGTGGCTGCGATGAAGTTGAGCTTTCTTGCTTGTATAAAAAACATCATACCGCTACAGCTTTACACTATCACGATGGTGGTGCTGGCGGTGATTGCGGCAATGCCCTACGGATTGGGATTTTTCTTGCTGGTGCCGGTACTATTTGCTTCGCTCTATGCGAGCTATGAGGATATCTTCGTGGAGACAGTTGAGCCCACTAGCTCAGTGTAACCGGTACCCGTTAGCTTGTTTCAGATAGGTACTAGTTTGGCGTACTCTAGCGATAACCACTTCGTTCCGGAGCGACCGAATTTCACTTGAACACGTGCATCTGCACCCTGGCTTTCGCAACTGATGATCACACCAGAGCCGAACTTGGGATGGGTTACATTCTGTCCAACCCGCCACTGCGCGGCTTCTGCATCTTGAACGCTCGTACTTTGATCTTGCATACCGAACGCAGGTCTTTGGGGGGCTATTCTCGATTTCTGGTTTACGGCTTCTGGAGCCTGGTTTCTGTATCCCATTTTTTGTACTGGCTGTAGCCACTTCAGCAGACCGTCTGGAATTTCCTGTAGAAAACGCGAGGGGACATTGTAGCGAGTCTGGCCATGTAGCATGCGGCTCTGGGCAAAGCTCAAATACAAGCGCCGCCGTGCACGGGTCAGGGCTACATACATCAGTCTCCGCTCTTCTTCTATACCTCCAGCTTCGTTGCGGCTGTTCTCATGAGGAAAGAGCCCTTCTTCCAGTCCGCTGAGGAATACAGTATGAAATTCCAACCCTTTGGAAGAGTGCACCGTCATTAATTGCAATGCATCTTGACCACTACCGGCCTGATGCTCCCCTGCCTCCAGCGAAGCATGAGCAAGAAATGCCGTTAGACTGTCGTCCTCGGCCTCGTGCACGAAGCTAATGGCGGCATTGATCAGTTCATTTAAGTTCTCTAGTCGGTCAGCCCCTTCCCGTTCAGCACGATAATGTGCTGTTAGCCCGCTATGCTCTAGCATATGCTCTACAATTTCCGGCAATGGCAGCCCCTCGCAGGATTGCTGTAGTGTTTCGATCAAGGTAACAAAGCTATCCAGCCCCTTCTTCGGTTTATCTGATCTATTAGCTCTTTCGGCCGGTATACTGATGTCAGCATCCTGGATAAGGGATTCTCTATCACCACAACTGTTCTGCATCGCATCCCATAAACCAATTCCTTGCCGGTTGGCCTGGTCTTGTAGTTGTTCCAGGCTGCGCGCACCGATACCGCGCAATGGAAAATTTATGACCCGGAGTAACGCATTATTATTATCAGGGTTAGCAACTAGCCTCAGGTAGGACAGTGCATGCTTTATTTCCTGGCGGTCAAAAAAACGCATGCCACCATACACCCGGTAAGGTAAAGAAGCGTTGAACAGGGCGTGTTCCAATATGCGCGACTGTGCGTTAGAACGGTACAGCAAAGCCACTTGCGATAGCGCTATTCCTTCGGCACGTAGCGATTTAATCTCATCGACAATGAACGCAGCCTCATCGAAATCGGTTGGTGCGTTATATACGCGCAGGGGCTCTCCATGACCTTCTGAAGTCCAGAGATTCTTGCCAAGGCGCCCGCTATTGTTACGTATCAGAGTATTTGCGGCGCCGAGTATGTTGCCATGAGAGCGGTAGTTCTGTTCGAGCTTGATAATTTTTGTGATACGGAAATCACGTTCAAAATCCTTCATGTTGCCGGTATTGGCTCCTCGGAATGCATAAATGCTCTGGTCATCATCACCTACCACGAACACGGCGGCCTTATCACCGGCGAGTAGTTTGAGCCACTTATATTGAAGCCTGCTGGTATCCTGAAACTCGTCAACCAAGATATGGTTGAAGCGTGAGCAGTAGTGTTCGCGAAGTATCTCATTACGGCTGAGTAGTTCATAACTCCGCAGTAGTAGTTCGGCAAAATCCACTAAACCTTCCTTGTTGCAGTGCTGCTCGTACACCGAGTAGAACTCGGTCATCTTTCGCGCGAAATCATCATAGACTTCAACCCTCGATGCGCGCAGTCCTTCCTCTTTTGCATTATTGATGAACCACTGTACCTGGCGCGGGGGAAATTTCTCATCGTCTGCGCCTAGACTTTTCAGAATCCGTTTGATAATTGCTAGTTGATCAGCCGAATCGAGGATTTGGAAGGCCTGCGGCAGTCCTGCATCCTGGTGATGGGCGCGCAGCATGCGATTGCACAAACCATGAAAGGTGCCAACCCACATGCCTCGGGTACTGATCGGCAGCATGGTGGAAATGCGTGTGAGCATTTCTTTAGCTGCTTTGTTAGTGAAGGTGACGGCGAGGATGCCGTGTGGACTGACTTGGCCAGCCTGAATTAAGTGTGCAATGCGGGTAGTGAGTACCTTGGTTTTGCCACTGCCAGCACCCGCCAGCACCAAGGCTGATTGGTGCGGCAGGGTAACTGCTTCGAGTTGCTCCGGATTGAGGCCGGACAATAGAGAAGACATAGAGAGAAGGCTGTTCCCGGAGAAAATTAAATGCCGAAATTATACAGTCTTCATCGATCTACGTAGGGGGCAGAGTATTGATGAATCATTCTGCCTAACTAAAATGGCTGGATTGCTATTTTTTGCTTTTTGCTACCAAGGTCAGGATCAGTGGCGTCAGTATCAATTCTATTGCTAGACCCATTTTTCCGCCAGGCACGACGATGGTATTCGGGCGGGACATGAAGGAATCGTGAATCATGGAAAGCAGATAGGGGAAATCCATACTCTTTGGATCTCGGAAGCGGATTACAACGAAACTCTCGTCCAAGGTTGGGATCTCGCGAGCGATGAAAGGATTGGATGTGTCGACTGTGGGAACTCGCTGAAAATTAACGTGAGTACGAGAGAACTGTGGGGTAATGTAATGCACATAATCATGCATACGGCGCAGAATTGTGTGCGTCACCGCCTCGGCAGAGTAACCGCGGGCACTCGTGTCACGTCGGATTTTTTGGATCCATTCCAGATTAACGATGGGCACTACGCCTACCAGCAGGTCCACATGCTTGGCGACATCAGCGGTGTCGCTCTTGACCCCGCCATGTAATCCCTCGTAAAACAACAGGTCTGAACCGGGGACAAGTGACGACCATGGGGTAAAGGTGCCGGCTTTTTGCTTGTATGGTGCAGCCTCATCATCATTGTGCAGATACAAGCGAGTTTGACCTTTGCCGGTCTTGCCATACTCCTTGAATAGCGCTTCCAGTTTCTCGAACTCGTTAGCTTCGGGACCGAAATGACTGATGGGTCGGCCGCCGCCTTTTTCGGATTCAGCAACGGCCTTTTTCATTGCATCACGGTCGTACCGATGGAAGCTGTCGCCTTCCACTACCACGGCAGACAGTTCTTCACGATGAAAGATATGTTCAAAACTGTTTTTAACTGTAGACGTTCCGGCTCCAGACGATCCAGTAACGGCGATGACGGGGTGTTTTTGTGACATGCAAACTCTCTCCTGGAACAGTAATAAAAATCAGCGCGAACAGAATCTGCTTACAATTTTGTTGACTTTAGCAGAGCGTCAAGTAGCGCAATAGTCAGCCTTATTTATCGTTATGATACGATTTTTATTATGAGCTGAGCAAGAAAATAAGAGTGAGTCTTATGGAATCAGCGGCCACGGAAAAGATTTTTATGAGCTGAACAGTACCCTTGGTTTACACAGTCTTGCGCAAGGCTGTATGAGGGAGAGAGCATGTGCAAAACTGCAAGTGGATGTCCTTCACGGTATAATCTTCCGATCCATAGAACAGTGATCAAATCCATGCAAGAAAAATATCATCCCCAGGAAATTGAACGGGAAGCTCAGCAGTATTGGGATAGAACCGATGCTTTTGATGCCACTGAGATCCCGGGCAAGCCGAAGTACTACTGCCTATCGATGTTTCCTTACCCATCCGGCAAGCTGCACATGGGTCATGTGCGCAATTACACCATCGGTGATGTGCTGTCGCGTTACCGCCGTATGAAAGGTTACAACGTTCTACAGCCAATGGGCTGGGATGCTTTTGGGCTGCCTGCGGAGAATGCGGCAATGCAGAATAATGTGCCGCCCGCGCAGTGGACTCATGACAATATCGATTACATGCGCAAGCAGCTGAAAAGTCTAGGGCTAGCCATAGACTGGAAACGGGAATTGGCCACCTGCGAACCGGATTACTATCGATGGAACCAATGGTTGTTTCTACGGATGCTGGAGAAAGGGATCGCCTACAAGAAGACTCAAGTAGTGAACTGGGACCCGGTAGACCAGACTGTGCTGGCCAATGAGCAGGTAGTCGACGGATGCGGTTGGCGAACTGGTGCGCTAGTAGAAAAGCGCGAAATTCCAGGTTATTACTTAGGAATTACCCAATATGCGGAAGAGCTACTTGATGACCTGGATAAACTGCCTGGATGGCCGGAACGGGTAAAGACTATGCAATCTAACTGGATTGGAAAGAGTTTTGGGGTTGATATCACCTTTCCCGCTGATACAAACTCGGATATCCCGCAAGATCTGAAAGTCTTTACCACTCGTGCCGATACTTTGCTAGGCGTAACCTATGTGGCGGTAGCTGCTGAGCATCCAGTCGCGCTGTATGCAGCCGAGAAAAATTCACGATTAGCCCTGTTCATCGATGAATGCAGGCATGGGGCAACCATGGAAGCGGAGATTGCCACTCAGGAAAAGAGTGGCATGGACACCGGGCTATTTGTCCTCCATCCGCTGACTGGTGCAAGGTTGCCGGTATGGGCCGCCAATTATGTACTGATGGCTTATGGGGAAGGTGCGGTGATGGCGGTACCAGCGCATGACGAACGTGATTTCCAGTTTGCCAAAAAATATTCTTTGCCGATTAAGCAAGTGATTGAAGTGGCGGGAAGCAAAGAGATCAAGGCTGGAGTTATCGAGAGAGAGACTCTCAGTGCCGATCCTTCGAATTTAAAATTTACGGCTGACCGCTGGCAAGCCTGGTACGAAGAGAAGAGTGGTATCTGCATCAATTCTGGTAAGTACGATGGTCTTGATTACAAGGCCGCCGTTGATGCTATCTCTGCTGATCTTAAGGAAAGAGGGCTGGGTGATAAACGGATACATTATCGCCTGCGTGACTGGGGTGTTTCGCGTCAGCGCTACTGGGGCTGTCCAATACCTCTGATCCACTGCAATGATTGCGGTGTAGTACCGGTTCCAAACGATCAGTTGCCGGTGGTACTACCAGAAGGTCTAGTACCTGACGGCTCAGGCAACCCGCTAGCAAAGATGCCGTCATTTTACGAGTGTGTTTGCCCCTGCTGTAATAAGCAGGCGCGGCGTGAGACGGATACGATGGATACGTTTGTCGATTCCTCTTGGTATTACATCCGTTATGCCTGTACCGACCAGGAAAAGGCTATGACCGATGCTCGAGTGAATTACTGGTTGCCAGTTGATCAGTATATCGGCGGGATCGAGCACGCCATCCTACATCTACTGTATTCACGCTTCTGGAGTAAGGTGATGAGGGACCTGGGGCTGGTAAAATTCGAGGAGCCTTTTGCAAACTTGCTAACGCAAGGGATGGTCCTAAATGAGATATTCTTCCGTAAAACCGAGACTGGACGAATCGTCTACTATAACCCAACGGAGGTGGATACTCAGTTAGACTCTCAGGGTAAGTGCGGTCTCTCGGTATTGAGAGCGGATGGCCTGCCAGTTGAATCTGGTGGTATTGGTACAATGTCGAAGTCTAAGAACAATGGTGTTGATCCGCAACAACTAGTGGAGCAATACGGTGCTGATACCGCACGCCTGTTCATGATGTTTGCTAGTCCACCGGAGCAGACATTGGAGTGGGTCGATACCGGAGCAGAGGGCGCTTTCCGGTTTCTGAAGCGTCTGTGGAAGCAGGTATACGAACATTTGCAGCAGGGGTTGGTTACTACACAAGGTAACGACGAGCTTACCCCTGAACTCAAGTCTCTGCGTTTACAGTTGCACCAGACTATTGCTAAAGTCAGCGACGATCTGGATAGGCGTCATACTTTTAACACGGCCGTTGCCTCAGTGATGGAGTTAATGAACGCTCTCGGAAAGTCGAATGATTCCAGCCTGGCAGCCCGGAGTCTAATGCAGGAGGCGCTAGAAGATATCGTTTTGCTACTGTCGCCTATTGTTCCCCACATTTGTCGCGCACTATGGAGTGAGCTTAAACCTGGAACGGAACTCCTCGACCAAGCGTGGCCCCAGGTTGACGACTCAGCATTGGTGCAGGACGAGATCGAACTCATGCTGCAGGTCAATGGCAAGTTGCGTGGTCAAATGCGAGTTGCTAAAAACACGGAACGTTCAATAATCGAGCAGCTTGCACTGACAAATGATCAGGTTCAAAGATTCATTGTTGGGCAGATGGTAAAGAAGGTAGTGGTGGTTCCGGGTAGATTGGTCAATATCGTCATATGAGTTGAGTTTCGTTCATACGAGGATATCTACTGAATAAGCAGTGACAGTGTTCAAGAAGTCATTCGTAGAGGGTGGGGTGGTTGACTCATACTCTGAGTGAGTTCTTTAATGGTAAGGTGGTTGGTAATCATGAAATTTAAATCATATCGAATCCTTATCGTTTGCATTTTTAGCGTAATGCTATCTGCTTGTGGATTTGAGTTACGTGGGTATGGGCAACCGCCAACAGTATTTTCATTTATCTCAATCTATATTTCAGATCCAGATAGCTACTCTATTACTGCAGAGGTTAAGCGTACTATCCTTAGCGGCAAGAGTACTCGTGTGGTTGATGATGCTAGGGGTGCAGAGGCCATACTCGAGGTCCTTAAACAAACTAACGAGAAGAGCATCCTGTCGCTATCTGGGGAAGGTAGAGTGCGAGAATTTTTGTTGCGTTATCTGGTCTCTTATCGCCTTGTGGATGGAAGGGGGGTGGATCTGGTCCCTGCTACGGAGATTGTCCGAGAACGTGTTTTACCTTTTACGGATGAGCAGGTGGTGGCGAAAGAGGCTGAAGAGGCGATGCTCGTTAAAGAGATGCAAACCGAGATTGTTAGGCAAATTTTGCGACAGCTGGCGACAGTAAGGGTGGAAGGGAAGCCCTGATTATGAGGACTGTTGTGGCAACACAGTAACCGGCATCCATAACCGAAATGACTTAATTATTTTGCTGGCGTCTGAATCCTAACCTCCCGGCTTTATTCCCCCATCTTGCCTGCGGAAAATACTGTCTCTACTCCTATGCGCATTAACCCAGACCAGCTTTCTCAACATCTAAAAAAACAGCTAAATCCACTTTATGTAGTGTTTGGCGATGAGCCTTTGTTAGCGATCGAGGCTGTGGACCTAATCCGTGCTCAAGCACGCCAGATGAAGTATGTTGAGCATGAGATATTTACGATAGACCATCATTTTAACTGGCAGGAGTTACAACAAAGTAGCAACAACTTGTCACTATTTGGCGAACGGAGACTGATTGATATTCGCATTCCATCCGGAAAACCTGGTAATCAGGGTGGCATGATAATCGAAGCGTATTGTCATACGCTGCCACCAGATACCATAACGCTAATCACTTTGCCCAAGATCGACAAACAGGGTCAGGCGTCCAGGTGGTTCAAGGCCCTTGAAAGTGCCGGAGGTATGATTCCGATCTCCCCTGTTGAGAGTACGCAGCTACCTGCGTGGATCCGACAACGACTCACAATGCAACAGCAGCAAGCGGACTCAGAGACTTTGCAGTTCCTTGCGGATAAGGTAGAAGGCAACTTACTTGCGGCTCATCAGGAGATACAGAAACTTGCGTTGCTCTATCCGCAAGGGATGTTGTCTCTCGGTCAGGTAAGAGATGCGGTGCTCGATGTGGCGCGCTATGATGTTTTCAAGTTGTCAGATGCAGTGATGGCAGGAGATATTGCCCGTTACGCCCGTATACTGGAAGGATTAAGGGGCGAGGGTGCGGCACTCCCATTCATCCTTACCATCCTGGCAGGGCAGATTCGCGCGCTTATCACTATTCGAAAGGGATTAGATTCTGGCAGGCCCATAATGCAACTGATGAACGAGGCTAGAGTATGGGGAGATAAGCAGAAGGCAGTGGAGCGGGCCGCCAGGTCAATTGGTCTCAAACCATTAGCGTTGGCATTGCTGCACGCTGCAAAAATAGATAGGATCAGCAAGGGTGTTGCCCAGGGTGATGCTTGGGATGAGCTGCTACAAATGGGATTGCGCTTTGCGCCCAGCAGAAGGTATTGATCTGGGTTGTATCAATAGTCGCACATCAGCGTTAAAATTCGAAAATTCACCAATTCACTACCTGCACGGGGTTTAGGTATGGACATCATGGATATCAAAGCCTATATGCAATCAGTCGGGCGCGAAGCACGTATTGCATCGCGTCTGATGGCGAGAGCTGAGACCGTCGTCAAGAACCAATCGCTCGCGGTGATGGCCGCAGCCATTAAGCGTGACGAGCGTAAACTACTAACTGCTAATGCCCTAGACTTGCAAAGTGCCAAAGCTCAAGGCCTAGATGCGGCCTTGATAGACCGTCTGACGCTCACCTCAAAAGGGGTGGCAAGCATGGTAGAGGGTCTGTTGCAAATCGCCTCGCTCGCTGATCCGGTCGGCGAAATCAGCAACCTGAATTACCGTCCTTCGGGTATCCAAGTCGGAAAAATGCGGGTGCCGCTAGGTGTGGTTGGCATTATTTATGAAGCGCGGCCCAATGTAACGGCAGATGCCGCTGGACTATGCCTCAAGGCAGGGAATGCGGCGATCCTGCGAGGTGGATCAGAAGCGATTCATTGTAATCAGGCGATTGCTGTTTGTGTGAAGGAAGGATTAAAAGCGGTAGGTCTGCCAGAGACTGCGGTACAGGTAATTGAAACAACTGATCGTGCTGCCGTGGGTGAGCTGATTACCATGAAGCAGTTCGTCGATGTGATTGTGCCGCGAGGCGGCAAGGGATTGATCGAGCGCATTGCCAGCGAAGCGCGTATCCCAGTGATTAAACATCTGAATGGTGTATGCCATGTTTATATCGACGCAGCTGCCGATCTGGATAAGGCCATTCGCATTGCCGATAACTCTAAGACACAGCGTTATGGTACCTGTAACACTATGGAAACTCTGCTAGTACATCAAGATATCGCCAGGGAGGTACTACCAGTACTGTGTAAAATCTACCTCGACAAGGGTGTTGAGTTGCGCGGTGATGCGGTCTCCCGTACCTTCATTAAAGAGATGAAGGAGGCCACTGAAGAAGACTGGCATACCGAATATCTCGCGCCAATTCTGAGCATACGGGTGGTGAGTGGATTGGATCAGGCTATTGAGCATATTGCAGTTTATGGTTCTCAACACACAGATGCCATTATCACCGAGGACTACACCCGCGCCCGGCGTTTTCTGCGAGAAGTAGATTCAAGTTCAGTGATGGTCAACGCCTCCACTCGTTTTGCAGACGGTTTCGAGTATGGTCTCGGCGCTGAAATCGGCATCTCTACCGACAAGATTCATGTACGAGGTCCAGTAGGACTAGAAGGTTTGACCAGTCAAAAATTCATCGTGTTAGGTGATGGACAGATACGTCAATAATGGCAATATATTATTGTAGCAATCGGGGTGAATCTGATCCGTTCCATAACATAAGGTTGTGATGACTCGGCTTATCGAAATCAAAGTCCCGGACGTTGGTGACTTCAAAGACATTCTGGTCATTGAGCTGCTTGCTAAAGTCGGTGATATATTAGAAAAAGAAACGCCTCTCATCACACTGGAAACCGATAAAGCGACAGTGGAGATCCCTGCCCCACAAGCTGGGGTGGTGAAGGAGATTAAAGTCAGGGTTGGCGATAAGGTATCAGAGGGATCATCTATTCTTATCTTGGAGGTGGTAGAGGTTGCGGCAAGCCAGGCGCCATGCGACGAGGGTTCTTCCATCGCCCCCCCCTTAGCCCCAGTTTCTGCGAGCGTTCAGACCCCGATCGTACGCGAAGAAAATCATGCTGACTTAGTGGTACTAGGTGCTGGGCCTGGTGGTTATACTGCGGCATTTCGGGCCGCTGATCTCGGCAAGAAAGTTGTGCTAATTGAGCGCTACGCTACCCTTGGTGGTGTATGTCTCAATGTCGGTTGCATCCCATCAAAGGCGCTACTGCATGTGGCGAAGGTCATTACTGAAGCGGAAGAGAGCGAGTATCAGGGAGTCATTTTTGGCAAGCCGACGATAGAGGTAGATAAGCTGCGGATATGGAAAGACTCTGTAGTCAGCAAGCTCACTAAGGGGTTAACAGCATTAGCGAAGCAACGTAAGGTAGAGGTAATGCATGGAATAGGAAAGTTTGTCTCACCTCACCTGATTCAAGTGGAAATGGCTAGCGGCATTAAGAGCGTGTCGTTCGAGCACTGCATCATTGCAGCCGGTTCCAGTGTGACACGCATTCCAGACTTTCCTTACGATGATCCGCGCTTGATAGATTCGACCGGAGCATTGAATCTGGCAGACATACCCAAGCGTATGCTCATCATCGGTGGTGGCATTATCGGTTTGGAAATGGCGACGGTTTATGATGCACTTGGTTCCAGTGTTAGCGTGGTGGAGTTGATGGACCAATTGATCCCTGGAGCGGATGTAGATCTAGTTAAGCCATTGCACCGACGCATACAGAAACGCTACGAAGCGATATATCTTAAAACCAGAGTCACCCGTATTGAGTCCCACGATGAGGGGCTCAGGGTTACGTTTGCAGGGGAGAAATCTCTCGAGCCGCAGACTTATGACCGTGTGCTGCTTGCAGTAGGACGTCGCCCGAATGGTCGCGATATCGGTGCGGAAAATGCTGGCATTCATGTAAACGAGCGAGGTTTTATTTCGGTGGACGAGCAGTTACGCACCAACGTGCCACATATCTTTGGTATTGGCGATATTATTGGTGAGCCCATGCTAGCGCACAAGGCCACGCATGAAGGTAAGCTCGTTGCAGAAATAATCGCAGGACACAAGGCCACATTCGATGCGCGTACCATCCCTTCAGTTGCTTATACTGATCCAGAAATTGCTTGGATGGGTTTAACCGAGACCGAGGCCAAGAAGCAGGGTATTGAATATGAAAGAGCTAGCTTTCCTTGGGCCGCAAGTGGTCGTGCAATTGCGATGGGGCGTGAGGAGGGTATGACTAAACTGTTGCTGGATAAAAATACTCGCCGCATTCTCGGCGCGGGCATGGTCGGTGTTAATGCAGGTGAATTGATCGCTGAGGCCGTATTGGCTCTGGAAATGGGTGCGGACATGCAGGACATAGGTCTCACCATTCATCCTCACCCGACTTTGTCAGAAACCATTTTCTTTGCCTCTGAAATTGCAGAAGGATCGATCACTGACCTTTACTTGCCAAAAAAATAATCAGGTAGAACAAGCTTCGTTAGACGCAACAGATTTACTTTACGACCCAGAGTTTTTTATTTTCGCAGCTGTTCATTCCCTTGGAAGCATTTATTACTCCCGCTTTGCTGGTTGCCCTCGCTGAAATCGGCGATAAGACCCAGCTACTGTCATTTGTACTGGCTGCCAAGTTGCGGCGACCATATCCAATCATAGCTGGCATCTTAGTTGCTACTCTGCTCAATCATGCATTGGCAGCTATAGTTGGAACGTGGCTAGCGAGTTTGATTTCTGCGGAAATTCTCAATTGGGTGGTCGGATTGTCATTCATCTGTTTTGGATTGTGGGCGCTGAAGCCGGATCAGTTGGACAGCAATCCACGCATACTTGGTGCTGGAGTCTTTGTCACCACGTTAATTGCATTTTTCCTGGCGGAGATGGGAGATAAAACTCAGTTTGCAACTGTGGCACTTGCCGCACATTATGATGAGATGACGCTCGTCGTATTGGGAACTACGCTCGGTATGATGATAGCCAACGTGCCTGCGGTTTGGCTAGGAGAAGCGCTTGCGCATCGCATTAATATGCAGCGGGTACGTTGGTTTGCAGCAGCTTCGTTCGTTTTGATGGGGTGCTGGATGTTGACTGGTGACTGAGTATTATTCGATTGACATGCCGTGCCTAGGAAGCTGCTGCTACGACTCACAATAAACGGCTTTTATCGCCGCTGACAAATCCGATAAGAGGCTGGTGAATATTTTTGCTGAAGGCGATGACCTTGAACAATTCACCCATTTCAGAGGGGCTCACTAGTTTATGCAATTGATTCGCCAGCAGCAGATAGTCCTTGGTGTTCTCTGCTGAGGTTTGTGCCAGTATTTCGGTAATGCCGCAGTTGATGAGGAAATGAGCCTGAGTAGTATAGCCACAAAGTTCAAATTCCTCATCAACCGCGGCCTCAACGACCGAACTGAAATCTACGTGACTAGTGATGTCCTGTAAGCCTGGCAGATAGAATGGATCATCATGAGCGTGGTGACGGTAATGGCACATCAGGGTCCCTTGAGCGCGCTGTGAATGGTAGTATTCGCTGCGGCCAAAGCCATAATCGATCAACAGCACTACACCCTGTCGCAGGGTATCTGAGAGACTACGAACAAAACCAGGCACTGTTAGATTAATCTCGCTGATATATTTTTTGCCGGGATCAAGTCGGTTACTAAGTTCACGCGCGATCTGGAAAAGCTTCCCATCTACTAAAGGACGCTCACTCCACTCGAAGGTTTTTTTGTTCCAAGTTACCCCTAGTTCAAACTGATTGTTGTCCCGCCACATCACCAGATGCGTTGGCATAGCATCGAGTACTTCATTGGCAATAATTAGGCCGTTGAATCTGGAGGGGAGGTGTTCCAGCCAATCGACACCCGCGACGAGGTGAGGTGCAAATTTTTCGAATAATTCCTGTTGATGTTGTCTTAATTGAGCGCTGACTTCGAGTATTAAATACTTCCTTGGAAGATTCCCCTGCTTCTCCAGTTCCAGCAGTAAATCAAGTGCGAGCTTGCCGGTGCCTGCGCCAAATTCTAGAATGTCACCACTCTTGCTCTCCATCAACTCAAACACTTGAGCTGCTTGTTGCGCAATCGTTTTGCCAAATAATGAAGAGATTTCCGGCGCGGTGACAAAATCCCCCGAGCTGCCAAACTTAACCGTATCCCCGCTGTAATAGCCCATACCTGGGGCATATAAGGCCAATTCCATATAACGCGCAAACGAAATCCAGCCGCCAGAAGTCACTATTTCGGTACGAATTACTTGCTGCAAGGCATGGCTACGCTGAAGTGCTATCTCGTTTGGGATTGGTAGTAATGGCATCTGCTCTTGAGTTCCTTTATGGTAAATTGTAAAAATTGCAGAATATGCGAGTGTAGAGGAGATACTGATGCAAGGGAAAGTGGTACTCATCACTGCCGGAGCTAAGAGGGTGGGTGCAGCTATTTGCCGAAAATTGCACCTGCACGGTGCGAGCTTGATGGTGCATTACCGCTCCTCTCTAGAGGAAGCTCAGTGGCTGGAGACTGAGCTCAATCAGATTCGCCCCGGTTCGGTGGCATTAGTACGGGCTGATTTGCTCGATATTTCTCAAATTCCTAGGCTTATTAGTCAGACTATCCAGAAGTTTGGAAAACTGGATGCGTTGATCAATAATGCTTCTAGCTTCTTTCCCACGCCGGTAGGAGCGGTTACTGAGGCTGGATGGGATGATCTCATTGGCAGTAATTTGAAGGCGCCATTATTTCTGTCTCAGGAGGCCGCCCCTCATCTCAAAAATCAGTTTGGCTGTATTGTCAATATCATCGATATCCATGCCGATCGACCATTAAAAAATTACGTCATTTACAGTTCTGCAAAGGCTGGATTGTCATCGCTTACCCGTTCACTTGCGCTGGAACTTGCACCTGAGATCAGGGTGAATGGTGTCTCCCCGGGCCCTATTTTATGGCCAGAAAATGATGAGTGGAAGGATTTGTCAGTACGCCAGAGTATTATCAGCAAGACCTTGCTCAAGCGCATGGGTGAGCCCGACGATATTGCTCGGACAGTTTTATTTTTGATCGCCGACGCACCTTATGTTACAGGCCAGATTATTGTGGTGGATGGTGGTCGTAGCGTCAATCTTTAGGCAGTCTGACATGAATTCTAAATCTCAAATCGGGCTTTTGTTTGGAATAGCTGAAGAATGATGCTCGTGGTGGAAGTTTGCGCTTTATCAGGTTTCGTTTGATGGTAGTATCTTCATCGAAGCTGGCTAGACAGTCGCTGCCTATTTTCAGCAATGAAAAGTAGGGAGAGGAAAGTCCGGGCTCCATAGAGCAGGATGCCGGTTAATGGCCGGCCGCTATAAGTCGCAAGACCCAAGGTGAGGAATAGGGCCACAGAGACGAGCGTATTAAGTTACGGTGAAACGCGGTAACCTCCATCCGGAGCAAGACCAAATAGGCAGGCTATGAAGCTGCTCGCTGAGCCTGCGGGTAGGTTGCTTGAGCGTACGGGCAACCGTGCGCCTAGAGGAATGACTGTCCACGACAGAACCCGGCTTACCGGCCAGCTTCGTTAATTCTTGCAAAGACGCGATCAATAGAACCCCAAACCATATCAGTTTCGTAGGGGGTTATTTAGGTTGTTCCTCAAGATCGTATTAGATTTCTTTTCTTTTTGTTGTACCACCCGTCAAGCTTCCTTCGTAACACCCCACAAAGTGATAAGTTACATTCGGTTTTAGGCCTATCTCATTTATTTTTATGAGATATTTATTTGGGCAAAAGAACTTCTCCGATTTCTGCTCTAAGTCTCTGTCGAATAAACAAAAACTCCTTGTTTTGCGCTTGACTACTATCCTATTTTTAATTACAGTGGGAGGAAGTGGGGAAAAGTGGGAAAATTTCAGATTGGAAAAATGAAATTACTCCCAAAAACAAAGGGAATCATATGTTTCGGGGTGTTACACCTATCAGTTTGGATAGCAAGGGAAGGCTTGCAGTGCCTGCCAAGTACCGCGAAGGGCTGCTCGCCTTTTGTGGCGGTCATCTAGTCGTTACCGCGGACCCTTCCAGGTGCTTGCTGGTTTATCCCCAGCCAGCATGGGATCCCATAGAACAAAAACTCAATAGTCTTTCAAGTTTTAATCCCCAATCACGCAGCCTGCAACGCCTACTTGTTGGCAATGCTAGTGATGTCGAAATGGATGGAGCCGGCCGCATTCTGGTGCCGCCACCGCTTCGTCAGTTCGCGGGTCTTATTAAGGATGTGGTGTTAGTGGGGCAAGGTGCAAAGTTTGAGTTGTGGGATCAGGAGAAGTGGGATTTGCAAATCGAGAATGCACTTGCATTCAAGGATAGCGGCATACCGCCAGAACTCGACGGTTTCTCACTTTAATACCGGGGTGATACTGCTCTCATGCATACCACGGTGTTGTTGCATGAGGCAGTGGATGCACTGGCAGTCAAGCCAGACGGAGTTTACGTAGATGGTACATACGGCCGTGGGGGCCATAGTCGATTGATCTTAGAAAGGTTGGGAGGTAGTGGCAGGCTGATCGCGCTCGACAAGGACCCCATGGCGGTAACGGCAGGGAGAGTCCTTAAGGATTTACGTTTTTCTATAGTGCATAACCGATTCTCGCAGATTTCTCAGGTATTACGGGATCTTGGTGTGGAGCAAGTAGACGGAGTACTGATGGACTTGGGAGTTTCTTCGCCACAACTTGAACAAGCGACACGTGGATTTAGTTTCCGTTTAGACGGGCCACTCGATATGCGTATGGATACGAGTCAAGGACAAACAGCCGCAGAGTGGTTGGCCTATGTTTCAGAAGCGCATTTGAGAGAGATAATAAAAAATTATGGCGAAGAACGGTTTGCTAAACAGATTGCAAGAGCGATTGTTGCGGCAAGATCGCAGGAGCCAATTGTCACAACAATTAGACTTTCCGAAATCGTGGCATCGGCCGTGCGTGCGTGCAGCCATAAGCGGGAAAACAAACAGAATCCAGCGACGCGTACCTTCCAGGCTATACGGATTCACCTCAATCAAGAACTTGAGGAGCTATCGATGACGCTGCCGCAATGTGTAGAGATGCTCAAGCCTGGCGGAAGGCTGGTGGCTATCAGCTTTCACTCGCTTGAGGACCGGATAGTGAAGCGCTTTATACGTGAAGCAGCAGATCCAGACAAGTTACCTAGAGGGGTGCCGTTTAGGACACAGGAAGTACAGCGGTTGACTTGTCAGAGATTGCGACTGATAGGAAAAGCTATACGTCCTACCGAAGTAGAAGTAGCTAAAAATCCACGAGCTAGGAGTGCAGTAATGCGGGTGGCTGAAAGGGTCGCTCTAGCGTAGCGAGAAATCGGAGAGGGGAATGATCTTGGTTATCGAGAGCCTGATGTGATCAGGCTCAATCTGCTGCTGACACTCATTCTCATCGCCTGTGCGCTGAGTGTTGTGACTTCACAGCATAACGCACGCAAGCTTTTTGTTGAGTTGGAGAAAGAACAGGAATTGGCAAGGCAGCTAGCCATTGAATTGGGGCAATTACAACTTGAGCAAAGTACATGGGCACTACAAGCGCGTGTTGAGAAGATTGCTAGTGAGCAAATACGGATGAGGGTCCTCGATCCTTCACAGGTTCGAATTATCATGCCGGAGAATGTAATGAATACAAATACTGCTGGAGGAATTCCGTAACCGTGATGAGGAATTCCTCAAAGAGCGGGATCCTTCCAGGGGGTCGATCGCGAGTATTGGCGGCAGTTATATTGCTGGGCTTGATAGGATTGGCCGGGCGCGCCGCTTATTTACAGGGGATGCACAAGGGTTTTTTACAACAGAAAGGCGAGTCGCGTTATAGCCGAGTAGTTGAAATAAGTGCGCATCGGGGAATGATTACAGATCGGCACGGCGAGCCACTCGCAATCAGCACACCAGTCGAGTCAGTATGGGCAAGTCCGAAAGATATGGAAATAACGACGTCCCAAATAAAAAAACTGGCAGAAATTATTGGAATGAATTCTGCAGAAATTCAAAAGAAGATCGAAGGACCGCGACGTGACTTTGTTTATTTAAAAAGACATTTGCCACCCGAAATCGCCGCCAGAGTGGTTGAATTGAATATGCCAGGAGTATTTCTCCGAAGGGAATTTAGGCGATATTACCCGGCGGGTGAATTGACTGCGCATATGCTCGGTTTTACCGATATGGATGACAACGGACAAGAGGGGGTCGAGTTAGCGTGGCAGAACGACCTCGCTGGAAAACCAGGCAGCCGAAGAGTTATAAGAGATCGTAAGAAGCGTATTGTAGAAGACATTGAGAGCATACGCGTACCAAGGCCAGGAAGAGATATGGCTCTTTCCATAGACAGCAAGATCCAGCACCTGGCATACAGAGAATTGAAACAGGCGGTGGAAGCAAGTAAATCAAAAGCTGGCGGGATCGTAGTGTTAGATGCACAGACCGGTGAAGTATTGGCACTCGCTAACCTTCCAGTTTACAACCCAAATAACCGCGGAAATATAAAAAGTGAGCGTGCTCGAAACCGAGCTCTGACGGATGTTTTTGAGCCGGGATCAACACTGAAGCCTTTTACTGTAGCAGCGGCACTTGAAACTGGACAAATTTCACCGGACACAATATTCCAGACAGCACCCGGGACTCTAACCATAGGTAAGGCAACGATACGCGATTCACACAGAGAAGGGCCCTTAACGGTCTCGCAAGTAATTCAGAAATCTAGCAATGTAGGGTCAGCAAAGATTGCACTGTCATTACCATCTAAAACGCTTTGGGAAATCTTGAGTCAATCTGGATTCGGTGTATCTACTGGGTCTGGATTTCCAGGAGAAGTTACCGGAAGGTTGAAACCCCATAAAACATGGCGTCCGATTGAGCAGGCAACCATGTCGTATGGCCACGGGATCTCGGTGAGTCTTATACAGTTGGCACGTGCCTACACATTATTCGCTGCAGAGGGGGAATTAAAACCGGTGTCACTATTGAAGCTCGATGCACCCGCAACTGGTGAGCGGGTCATCTCACGTGCCACGGCACTCGCTGTAAGCAGAATGCTAGAGATGGTGGTCAGGCCAGGTGGAACCGCCACACGAGCCCAGATCAGTGGTTATCGAGTAGCAGGAAAGACTGGAACAGCTCATAAGGTGGAAGGAAATGGTTATGCGAAAGACCGCTATATTTCAACGTTTGTCGGCTATGCGCCGGCTTCTAGTCCACGGCTAATCATAGCGGTGATGCTAGATGAGCCGTCTGCTGGGCAATATTTTGGGGGTGTTGTGGCGGCACCAGTTTTCAGTAAGGTAATGGATGGAGCATTACGCATAATGAGTGTTCCTCATGATGTCCCCAGCAATAACATAGTGTCTTTTCCAGCAGCGCGTGAGCTTGGAGGAGATGTATGAAAACGGGAGATGTGAAACAGGAATTGCAGTCAGCGGGGGGGGTAGAAAAAAAATCTGATGATCATCTAATAACTGATCTGGGCGTCAAGATTCATAATCTTGTCACTGATAGTAGAGAGGTAAAACCGGGGGATACATTTCTAGCTTGTGTTGGAAATAAATTTGACGCATGTGAATTCATACCTCAAGCCATATCTGCAGGAGCGAACGCCATTTTATGGGAACGGCATCATGACTTCTCATGGAATCCGGGTTGGCAAGTGCCAAATTTACCGATAGATGGGTTGCGAAAAAAAACGGGAATAATTGCGGATCAGGTATATGGTCACCCAACTCAGAAATTGTGGGTAATTGGAGTCACCGGAACAAACGGAAAGACCTCGTGCAGCCATTGGATCGCACAAGCAATGGGAGCATTAGGCAGAAAAACTGCAGTCATTGGAACATTAGGAGATGGATTTCTTGGGGCGCTTATGACGACCACCAATACAACTCCGGATGGAGTTCAGCTGCAGAAGCGAATGGCATATTTTTTAAAGCAAAATACAGAATGTGTGGCCATGGAGGTTTCATCGCATGGAATTAAAGAAGAACGGATTAGTGGAACGACATTTTCGGTAGCGCTATTTACTAATCTGACGCGTGATCATCTTGACTATCACAAAGATATGAAGGAATACGGTGCCGTGAAGGCTAGATTATTCCATTGGCCAGGACTCAAGTATGCCGTGCTTAATATGGATGATGAGTTTGGAGTGGAGCTCGCGCAGCAGCTAGAGGCTACCCACACGAAGGTAATTGGTTATGGATTTAAGGAACTAAAAACTTTCGATATAGAGACTCTAAAAATAAGAATGTTGAAGGGGAGTAATCTCAAGTCAAGCATTGATGGTCTGGAATTCGATGTTGAGTTTGGAAGTGAACGGACAAAATTTAAAACGAGGGTAGTGGGTCGATTCAATGCCTCGAACTTGTTATCGGTGATGGCTACTTTGATAGCCAGTGACGTCAAACTAGTTGATGCAGTGCAGGTTATGCAACAAGTTCAGCCTGTAATGGGAAGAATGGAGAGGCTGGGGGGTCAAGAACAGCCTCTTGTGGTGGTGGATTACGCGCACAGCCCAGACGCGCTTGAGAAAGTATTGACAACGCTACGTGAAATTCTTAACAAACCTAAAGATCAAAATAAAACAAGAACTAAAGACACAAAATTAGTCTGTGTATTTGGATGCGGGGGCGAGCGTGATCGTGGTAAGCGCCCAATGCTGGGGAAGGTTGCATCTAAGTTGGCAGATGAAGTCATCATCACCAGTGATAATCCACGAAGCGAAAATCCACGGAACATCATCAACGAGATCGCAGCAGCAGCGGATGCTAATTACTATATTGAAGAAGACCGAGCGATGGCGATTTATCGTGCAATAAGCAGTGCGAGGAAGGGTGACATAGTACTAATCGCTGGGAAGGGACATGAAATGTATCAGGAGATCAGGGGGCAAAGACTTCCTTTTAGCGACACAGAAGTCGCGCGGCAGGTACTGCAAGGTTTAGTAAAGCAAGAGGTTCGGGTGCAAGCATGATGACAGTTAAGGAAGCGGCGAGTGCTCTGGGTAGTGAGTGGCAAGGTAAAGATATCCTCTTTACCGGGGTCAGCACCGATAGCCGCAAGATAGAACGTGGCGATTTATTTATTGGACTAAAAGGGGAGAAGTTCGATGGCGATGAGTTTGTTTCCACAGCGAGCGATAAAGGTGCGGTAGCAGCAATGGTGAACCAGGCAACTGAAATCAAAATTAAGGAATTAGGAATTCCTTTGATATTCGTGAAGGATACGCGGATAGGACTAGGGCGGCTTGCTGGACACTGGCGCAGACGTTTTACGCTGCCGTTAGTGGCAGTAACAGGAAGTAATGGTAAGACAACTGTAAAAGAAATGATTGCATCGATTTTGTCACAGACGACAGGTAGTAAAGACAAGGTGTTATCGACTGAAGGGAACCTTAACAATGATATCGGAGTGCCGCAGATGTTGCTGCGAATGCGTGAGAAGCATGATTACGCGGTGATCGAAATGGGAATGAATCATGCAGGTGAGATTGGGTACCTCAGCGAATTAGTAAGGCCAAGCGTGGCATTGATAAATAATGCGGGTGAGGCGCATCTTGATGGGTTGGGTTCAGTGGAAGCAGTAGCTCGTGCCAAGGGTGAGATTTTCGAAGGATTGGGATTAAAGGGAGTGGCGGTCATCAATGCTGATGATGTGTACGCACCATTATGGAGAAAACTTGCAGGCAGCAGGAGGGTAGTTGATTTTGGCTTGAACTCAGGTGCGATGGTGAGCGCACATTACCAGACAAATCTATTTAACATCAAAATGAAATTGATGCTTCCAGACGGCACTGAGGAAGTGTCATTGCAGGTCCCGGGGGAGCATAACGTTCGCAACGCACTCGCAGCTGCAGCGGCAACAACGGCAATGGGAATAGGTAAAGAGACCATAGCGCAAGGATTAATGGGCTTCTGCGGGATAAAGGGTCGAATGCAGAAAAAACATGGGCTGAATGAGGCGATATTGATAGATGACAGTTATAACGCTAATCCAGAGTCGGTACGTGCTGCTATAGCCTTGCTAGCGGCCGCTCCAGGTAAAAGAATCTTAGTGTTGGGCGATATGGGTGAGTTGGGTTCAAATGCTGTGACTCTGCACGAACAAATAGGTGAAGAGGCTCGACTTGCAGGATTGGATGGGTTGTTTGCTATGGGTAAGTTAAGCGCAGCTACAGTAGATAAATTTGGTAAGGGTGCACGGCATTATGAGCGAATCGAGGAGCTGGTGGCCGAGGTTAGGGACCAGTTGGCAGCAGATGTCACGATACTGGTCAAGGGATCGCGCTTCATGCAGATGGAGCGAGTTGTCAAGGCTATCGAGTCATGAGCAAAGAATTGTTAAACATGGAATGACAATAAAAAAACAAATTTCAATGGCGCACTCGCTATGTTGCTAGAACTCGCTCAATGGATGTCCCAAGATATTCGAATCTTTAACGTGTTCAATTACATTACGTTACGTGCAGTATTCGCAGCACTAACTGCGCTGGTGATCTCATTCGCGGTAGGTCCGGCCATGATACGCAAGCTCACTGCTTATAAAATCGGGCAATCGGTACGCGATGATGGTCCTCAGTCTCACCTTGTTAAGGTTGGAACGCCAACCATGGGCGGCGCACTAATATTGTTGTCTATTGCCGTCACCACCTTATTGTGGTCGGATTTGAGTAATCGTTATGTGTGGGTGGTACTGCTAACTACGTTGGGTTTTGGTGTTGTCGGTTGGGTGGATGATTACCGCAAGGTGGTATATCGAAACCCCAAAGGGATATCGGCCAAGTCCAAGTTCTTCTGGCAATCTTTAATTGCAATTTCGGTGGCGCTGTATCTCGCATTCACAGCAGATTTGCCAGAACAGACCAGTTTAATCGTGCCATTTTTCAAGCAGGTAGTAATACCACTTGGAATATTCGGTTTTGTGATGTTGAGCTATTTTGTCATCGTTGGGACTAGCAACGCGGTCAACTTGACTGATGGGCTGGATGGTTTGGCTATCATGCCCATTGTAATGATCAGCAGTGCGTTGGCGGTGTTTGCTTATGTGACAGGCCATTCAGTATTTGCGAAATATCTCGGTATTCCTTATATCCCACATGTAGGTGAGCTAGCTATTTTCTGTGGCGCCATGGCTGGAGCTGGACTTGCCTTTCTATGGTTCAACGCATACCCAGCTGAGGTGTTCATGGGTGATGTCGGTGCGCTGGCGTTGGGTGCTGCACTAGGCGTAGTAACAGTGATCGTGCGCCAGGAGATTGTATTAGTCATCATGGGTGGGGTATTCGTTGTAGAGACTCTATCTGTGATGTTACAAGTGGCGTCATTCAAGATGACAGGGAAACGTATTTTTAGGATGGCGCCATTGCATCATCACTACGAGTTGAAGGGGTGGAAAGAAAATCAGGTGGTGGTGAGGTTTTGGATTATTACTATGATGCTAGTGCTGATTGGCTTGTCCACACTGAAATTGAGATGAAAGACTCTGAAGTGGTCTTATGAATTTACAAGATAAAACGGTGCTGGTACTGGGGATGGGGGAAACCGGATTGTCCATGATTAAGTGGCTGACACGCCAAGGTGCGATTGTGCGTGTCGCAGACAGCCGTGCTGTACCACCTAATCTGGATGCAATACAAAGAGTCATACCAATTTCTCAGATATTCACCGGAAAATTTGTCGCTAAGATATTTTCACGTATAGATCTCATAGCGGTCAGCCCAGGTATAACGCTGGCAGAACCATTAATGCAGGATGCAGTAAAGCGCGGTGTTTCAGTAGTGGGTGATATAGAGCTTTTCGCGCAAGCGATTAGACGGCTCGGCAGATCAGAATCAAAAATTCTGGGAATCACTGGTTCAAACGGGAAAACAACGGTAACTGCCATGGTGGGAGCAATGGCTAAGAAGGCCGGCTGTGATGCTGAAGTGGCGGGCAATATTGGCCCTGCAGCACTGGATGCATTGATGCGACGGGAAGACTCTGGCAAATTTCCTCAGGTATGGGTTCTGGAGCTTTCCAGTTTTCAATTGGAGACAACTCGAAGCCTCAGCCCTGATGCAGCCACAGTGTTAAATCTATGCGAAGACCATTTAGATCGATATGTAGGAATGCCAGATTATGTCGCGGCCAAAAAAAGGATATTCCTAAGCGAGGTGAATGGAACCCAGGTTCTTAACAGAGATGACCCGATGGTACGTGCAATGGCTGTGCCCGGGAGAAAGCAGATAACTTTTGGCCTGGGTGAGCCTGTTTCTGAGAATGATTTTGGCTTGTTGCATGAGGGTGGTGATACATGGTTGGTACAGGGAAGAACACGCCTGATGAGAACAAGCGAGTTAAATCTTATTGGTCAGCACAATGTAGTTAATGCACTCGCCGCATTGGGACTATGTCGAGCCATTGAATTACCTTTCGGATCATTATTACAGGCTTTACGTGAATTCAAGGGACTTCCACATCGGGTAGAAAAAGTAGCGACATTCGGAGGTGTCACATTTTACGACGACTCGAAGGGCACTAATGTCGGAGCTACGGTTGCAGCGCTTAACGGCATGACGCAACGGGTAGTGCTGATCGCCGGCGGTGACGGAAAGGGGCAGGACTTCACACCATTGAAACACTCAGTGGTTGAGCGTGTGCGTGCGGTAGTTCTGATTGGGCGAGATGCAAAAAAGATTGAGGCTGCGCTTGCTGGCTGCATCATACCGGTGCATCAAGCAAAGACGATGGAAGAAGCGGTGCAAAAAAGTTTTATGTTGGCGGAACAAGGGGATGTGGTGCTGATGTCACCCGCTTGTGCCAGCCTTGATATGTTCAGAAATTATGCACATCGAGCAGAGGTTTTTGTTGCAGCAGTTAGGGACCTAGCTGCAAGAATTCCAGCCAAGATTGTTCAAGGCCCATGCCAATGATTTACCAAACTGACATTGGTAATCAAAGGATAGCGCAGGACTTTGATCAGATTTTAGTCTGGTCAGCGATACTTTTGCTGAGCCTGGGACTGGTGATGGTTTACTCCGCTTCTATTGCAATCGCTGAGGCGGCGCGAGGTACCGGTGGATACGCAGCCCATTTTCTTATGCGGCATGGTGCTTATCTGCTAATCGGTATATTAGTCGGGTTGATTGCGTTCCAAGTGCCGATGCCGATATGGCAGAAATACTCATTCCGTTTACTCTTGTTGGGGGTGCTGCTGCTGGTTTTGGTGCTCATTCCGGGGATAGGGCGAGAAGTTAATGGAAGCCGTCGCTGGATATCGCTGCTGGTAGTCAATTTTCAGCCATCCGAGTTCGTAAAATTATTTATGGTGATTTATGCCGCCGATTACACCATCAGGAAGAGAGTGCACCTAGATAACTTTCGAAAAGGGTTTTTCCCGATACTAGTTGTGATGTCGGTGATCGGTTTACTGCTGCTGAAAGAGCCAGACTTCGGAGCATTCGTCGTTATCACCGCCATTGTGATGGCAACACTCTTTCTGGGAGGGGTTAACTTGAAGGTGTTCATGGGGTTAATCAGCATCCTGATCGTTGGTCTATTGACGCTGATTTGGATTGAGCCTTACCGGATGCAGCGCATTGTAGGGTTCATGGATCCGTGGATTGATCCTTATGGAAAAGGCTATCAGCTAAGTCATGCACTAATTGCGTTCGGACGAGGTGAGTGGTTGGGTGTCGGGCTGGGTGGTAGCGTAGAAAAACTTTTTTATCTGCCAGAAGCGCATACCGATTTCCTATTGGCAGTAATTGCAGAAGAGTTAGGCTTTGTCGGTGTAGTAGCGGTCGTAATATTATTTGCAGGACTGGTGGTGCGATCCTTTGTAATAGGGCGTCAGGCTGCGATGCAGGAACGACACTTTTCCGCGTTGGTGGCACAAGGTATCGGTGTATGGCTAGGAGTACAGGCTCTCATCAATATGGGTGTGAACATGGGAATATTGCCGACCAAAGGATTGACTCTGCCGCTGATGAGCTTCGGCGGCAGCAGTATTGTTGCTAACTGTGTGGCTCTTGCGGTGTTGCTGCGAGTAGATTGGGAGAATCGACAAAGTATGCGGGGATTTGCCTTGTGAGTGGGTACACGCCGAAAATAAATGGAGGAGTGTGGACTTGGAACGCACTATCTTGATCATGGCTGGTGGAACTGGTGGGCACGTGTTCCCTGGACTAGCAGTGGCAGATTACATGAAGGCAGTAGGTTGGCACGTTGTGTGGCTGGGAACTGAGGGAGGGATGGAGACCATCTTGGTGCCAAAACGTGGGTATGACATAAGGACCATTCAGTTCTCTGGAGTGCGGAACAAAAGTATCGGGGCATGGATAGGATTGCCGCTACAGTTGCTGCGAGCATTTTGGCAAAGTGCCAAGGTGATTTATCAGGTGCGTCCAGATGTAGTTTTGGGTTTGGGGGGATATCCTGCGTTCCCTGGCGGCATGATGGCTGCGATATTGGGTAAGCCGCTGGTAATACACGAACAGAATTCGATAGCGGGTCTTACCAATAGAGTGCTGGCAAAGTTTGCAGATAAAGTTTTACTGGGCTTTCCCTATGCAATCAGGGGCAATAAGAAGGCAATTTTTTCTGGTAATCCGGTGCGCAATGAGATTGCTCAGATGACTGCGCCCGAGAAAAGGTATGCCAGCAACGATATGAATGATGGTCAGAGGCTGAGTCTGCTGGTGATAGGAGGTAGCTTGGGCGCGTATGCGTTAAATACTATCGTGCCACAGGCATTGAAATTAATGTCAGAAGACAGGCGTCCGAGGGTAAAGCACCAGGGGGGAACAAACCATCTAGAGGCATTAACAAAAAATTATGAAGAAGCTGGAGTGACAGGCGATCTGGTTGCCTTCATCGAGGATATGGCAGCCTGTTACGAGGCATCTGATCTTGTTATTTGTCGGGCCGGTGCTCTCACAATTGCAGAGCTGGCAGCAGCAGGTGTGGCAAGCATACTAGTGCCGTTCCCATATGCCGTAGATGACCATCAATCCAGTAATGCTAGATTCCTGAGTGAGCGGGATGCTGCGGTACTGATTCCACAAAATGAACTGACCCCACAAGGGTTGGCAACACTCTTAACGAAATTAAGCCGTGAGAGGTTAGCAGAGATGGCGGTGAAAGCGCGCGCACTAGCGAAACCCGATGCGACACAAATAGTGGCTGAAGTGTGTATGGGATTGGCAAGAATATGAGCCGAGAATCATGAAGCATAAAGTCAAACACATTCATTTTATTGGTATTGGCGGCTCTGGCATGAGTGGCATTGCAGAGGTAATGTTTAACTTAGGTTACCAAGTGAGTGGTTCAGACTTGACTGACAGTGCCACAACGCAACGTCTAAAAAGTCTAGGAATCACTATCTATTTGGGACATGAAAGTAATCAGGTGGTATCGGCAGATGCTGTCGTGACATCAACAGCAGTGAAGCCAGACAATCCAGAAGTGACTGAAGCACATGAGCGCAATATTCCTGTGGTGCCCCGCGCAATGATGCTGGCGGAACTGATGAGGTTACGACAGGGCATCGCCGTTGCAGGTACACATGGAAAGACTACCACCACTAGCCTGATTGCAAGCATCCTGGCGGAAGCGGGAATGGACCCCACTTTCGTTATTGGTGGCAGATTAGAAGCTTCAGGTTCGAATGCCAGACTGGGGAGTGGTGAATTCATTGTGGTTGAAGCGGATGAGTCGGACGCATCATTCCTCTGTTTGCAACCGGTGTTAGCGGTAGTGACCAATATCGATGCCGATCATATGGAGACCTATGGCCATGATTTCGGCAGACTCAAGCAGGCGTTTGTAGACTTTGTGCAGCACCTACCTTTTTACGGGATGGTGATGCTGTGCATAGACGATGCGAATGTAAGTGAAATCATGCCCGCCATCGCTAAACCGATCACAACATACGGACTGTCAGATAAAGCAATGATCCGTGCTGTGAATATTCATCACAGCGGAGGGCGGATGTGTTTTACCGCGATAGTGGGGACGTGTGGAAAGACACGCAAGCTTGAAATATCACTGAATCTCCCGGGTCTGCATAACGTACAAAATGCGTTGGCGGCGATTGCCGTTGGGAACGAGGTAGGGGTGGCCGACGAGGTTATCATCAAGGCACTAGCAAGATTCGGAGGAGTGGGGCGCCGTTTCCAGCGGTATGGCGAGATCAAAATAGATAAAACAGAGAATGGTCAAAACGGTTGCTTCACACTGGTCGATGATTATGGCCACCACCCTGTAGAAATGGCTGCGACTATTGCAGCTGCGCGAGGAGCGTTCCCTGGTCGTCGTTTGTTGTTGGCGTTTCAGCCGCATCGCTATTCGCGTACGCGTGACGTATTTGAAGATTTTATCAAAGTATTATCAACCGTTGACGTGCTGTTATTAACCGAAGTTTATCCCGCGGGTGAGGTGCCAATCGTGGCTGCTGATAGTAAGTCGTTAGCTCGAGCACTAAGGATACAGGGGAAGGTAGAGCCAATTTATGTTGAGACAGTGGATGAGATGCCTGCTGCTATCAGGAGGGTGGTGCAGGATGGCGATGTAGTCCTGGTGATGGGAGCAGGATCGGTGGGTGCAGTGGCGTCAATTACTGCGATGTGGGATGCATGAATGGATATGACAGAGCCTAATAAATTTGAGACTCACTCATACGCGCTTCATAAGAAGGGGATGGGAGAAGCCCTGCGCGGAGAGGTGCGAGTGAATGAGTCGATGAGGAAGCACATATCGTGGCGGGTAGGGGGTGAAGCGCAACGTGTTTATATTCCAGCTGATTTGAACGACCTTATTCAGTTTATGCGAGTTTTGCCGAAAGGGGAGCCGGTATATATGGTTGGGTTGGGCAGCAATTTGCTGGTACGTGACGGTGGGGTGCGCGGCACACTTATCCTGCTTCACATGCGTTTGAAAGGGCTGAATCTTGAGGAACAGAGTTCAGATGGAGGATTGATATATACGGAGGCGGGTGTGTCCTGTGCCAAGGTCGCGCGATATGCGGCAGTACATGGGCTGGCCGGCGCCGAATTTTTGGCTGGCATACCTGGAACAGTGGGCGGAGCGTTGACAATGAATGCTGGCTGCTATGGCAGCGAAACTTGGGACATTGTCGAGAATGTTCAGATGATTGGCCGTGCCGGACAGTTGCAGGTACGTAATCATAAGGACTTCACAATAGATTACCGGCATGTTGCATTACGCCCTGGATTTGGGAGCGTTGGGAGTGAAGAGTGGTTTGTAGGGGGGTGGTTCAGACTAAAGAGCGGCGAGGTCGCCGCATCGCGAAAGAGAATTAAAGAATTGCTCTCCCATAGAATCGAAAGTCAACCATTGAGTCTGCCCAATGCTGGTTCAGTATTTCGAAACCCACCGGGAGATCATGCGGCTCGATTGATCGAGGCGAGTGGACTAAAGGGTTTCTGTATCGGTGGTGCGATGGTTTCAACTAAGCATGCAAACTTCATTGTTAATGCAAACAACGCCACCGCCACAGATATTGAAATGGTAATTGTGGCGTTGCGCAGAATGGTAAAAGAGAGAACTGGAGTGGAGTTGATACAGGAAGTGCGAATCATCGGTGAGGCCAAATGATTAACGATAAATTTAAAATTTGGTTTATTGATTTATTGGGCGGGAGTGCTTGATTGTGAATAATCATGACTTCGGAAAAGTAGCAGTTCTCTTGGGTGGCCGTTCAGCTGAACGTGCGATCTCACTCAGGAGCGGGCAAGCAGTGCTGGATGGGCTGAGACGCAAAGGCGTGGATGCATACCCTTTTGATCCAGCCGAAGAGGCGATGGAAGAATTGTTACGGCAGGGTTTCAAAAGAGCGCATATCGCATTACATGGACGATATGGCGAAGATGGAACTGTGCAAGGGGCCTTGGAGTTAATGGGATTGCCGTATACCGGGAGCGGCGTCATGGCGAGTGCACTGGCGATGGACAAGTGGCGCACCAAACTGCTGTGGCAAGCAGCAGGAATTAAAACGCCGCGTTATGCCGTACTCGATGAACAAAGCGATTTAGCTGCTGTGGTGAAGGAATTGGGGCTGCCACTTATCGTAAAGCCGTCGCGCGAAGGATCGACAATAGGATTGAGCAAGGTGATGGTAGAAGAGGACTTGCAAGCTGCCTACAAGTTAGCCGCAAAGCATGATGCGGTCGTATTGGCAGAGCAATTCATCGATGGAATAGAGCTGACGGCTGCGATTCTGGGAGAGACTCCATTACCTCTGGTACGGATCGAGCCAGCGGGAGGGCTGTACGATTATCAAGCTAAATATTTTGCAAATGATACTTGTTATTTCTGCCCGAGCGGCCTGTCTGCAGGAGAGGAACTGGTAATTCAAGAGCAAGCTCTACAGGCACACAAGATTTTGGGATGTGAGGGCTGGGGCAGAGTGGATGTAATGCTAGATAAGCTAGGAAGCGCTTACTTTCTAGAGACTAATACTTCACCCGGAATGACCGATCACAGTCTCGTGCCAATGGCGGCAAGAGCAGCAGGAATCACATTTGAGGACCTGGTAGTGACAATACTAGAGTCGGCCCATGTGGGATAACCACCAGGCCTTACGCCTATTGGCCAATCTGCTGCTGTGGATTGCGGCACTTGCGGCAACCTACATCATTGGGTCATGGGCAGTGAACTCATCAATGATTCCGGTGAAGCAGGTGAAAGTGATTGGGGCTAGCAATAGCGGAAAGGAATTGAAACACGTTACTCGTGAGCAAATAGATAAAGTAGTTCGAGGTGAGATTGAAGGTAATTTTCTGACGATAAATCTGGACGCAATACGTGAAGGATTCGAGAGGCTGTCATGGGTAAGGGTTGCAAGTTTGCGGCGGCATTGGCCACAGGGTCTAGAGGTAACTTTGGAAGAGCATGTGGCGGTAGCGCAGTGGGGCGGAGAAGAGCTTGTAAATAGTCACGGAGAGTTATTTGTCGGATCAGTCGTTGGGGGTGAGGAGAGGCTGCCGATATTCATCGGGCCAACCGGAAGCTCCTTCGATGTGGTGGCGCAATACGTTGCCTTCAGTAAATTACTGCAGCCGTTGCAGCAGGATATTGCTCAGTTAGTTCTGTCGCCGAGACGCGCCTGGAGAATTCAACTAGAAAATGGGACTGTGCTTGAGTTAGGACGTGATCGAATGGAAGATCGGTTGCTGCGTTATGTTTCAACATACGACCGCAGCGTCGCGCAGTTGAATCAAAATTTTACATATGTTGATTTACGCTATTCCAATGGCTTTGCGGTTCGTACACAGGAAACACTGCAGCACGAAAACCGCATAGCAAGCGTGAAGAAAGCAGCTTGAGATTAAGGATACATAAAATAGATGAGTAGAGTTAATGAAAACAGAGACCTGATTGTTGGCCTCGATATAGGAACTTCAAAGATCGTTGCCATCGTCGTCGAGGTCAAACCCGAAGGTGGATTTGAAATTATTGGCATGGGCAGCCATCCTTCTCGTGGCTTAAAGAAGGGGGTGGTCGTCAATATCGAAACTACAGTGAACGCAATTCAGCGAGCTTTGGAAGAGGCAGAACTGATGGCTAATTGTAAGATCCGTGAAGTGTACACAGGGATTGCGGGAAGCCATATCAAAAGCTTCAATTCGCATGGGACGGTAGCGATAAAAGACAAAGAGGTGTCGCGCATAGACGTAGAGCGAGTGATGGAAACCGCGAAGGCAGTAAATATTCCAGCTGATCAGCAGGTGCTGCATATTCTCAATCAGGAATTTATCGTGGATGGGCAGGAGGATGTACGCGAACCGATCGGTATGAGTGGTATACGCCTAGAAGTAAAGGTGCACATTGTGACAGGTGCGGTATCGGCGGCTCAGAACATCATGAAGTGTGTGCGACGTTGTGGCTTGGAGGTACGCGATTTAGTTTTGCAGCCACTAGCTTCGGCGATGGCTGTTCTGTCAGAAGACGAGAAAGATCTGGGTGTGTGCCTAGTCGACATAGGCGGAGGGACTACAGATATAGCGGTATTTACTAATGGTGCAATTCGCCATACGGCGGTAATTCCGATCGCTGGGGACCAGATCACCAATGACATTGCAATGGCATTGCGAACGCCGACAAAAGATGCAGAAGATATCAAGTGTGCCTATGGTTGCGCTTTGCGGGGTATGGCTGACCCTCATGAAATGGTGGAGGTGTCGGGCGTGGGCGAGCGTGGTACACGCCAGCTTTCAAGGCAGACCTTAGCGGAGGTGATTGAGCCACGGGTAGAAGAGCTCTATTCGCTGGTGCAGGGTGAGTTGCGTCGTAGCGGATTCGAGGAGTTACTTTCATCTGGGATCGTCATTACGGGCGGTAGTAGTTCCCTGCAAGGAATGGTGGAGTTGGGTGAAGAAATATTTCACATGCCGGTAAGGTTAGGGTTGCCACAGTATCGGGGCAGTTTGGAAGAAGTAGTACGTACGCCACGGTTCTCGACCGGTGTTGGCTTGATTATTGCTGGGATGGAGAAATTTCAGCGTCAGCAGCACGTTCGACTGCAGGGCAACTCAATGAAACAGATTCTTGAGAGGATGAAGAGTTGGTTTCAGGGGAATTTTTAGAACTTTGAAATAAGAGTTTCGGAGCGAGGGTGTTGCGTTCGTTATCAAGGCTGTCAGATCTAGGCTTAAAAGTTTAAGGATACTTTTTAAATGCAGCGTTTTAAATTCATAAAAGGAGAAACATAATGTTCGAAATCATGGATACACAAACACAGGAAGCAGTTATCAAAGTTATCGGCGTCGGTGGTTGCGGAGGTAATGCTGTAGATCACATGATCCAGAACGGGGTGCAGGGTGTTGAGTTCATTTGTGCCAATACTGATGCGCAGGCATTGAAGCGTAATCAAGCACGCACACTGCTGCAATTAGGGGCAGAGATTACTAAAGGATTGGGTGCAGGTGCAAACCCCGAGATTGGTCGGGAAGCCGCTCTAGAAGACCGTGACCGTATAGCCGAACTGATTGAAGGTGCAGATATGCTATTTGTTACCGCTGGTATGGGAGGTGGAACGGGTACAGGTGCCGCACCCGTGGTGGCACAGGTAGCTAAGGAGATGGGCATACTTACTGTAGCGGTGGTGACAAAGCCCTTCACATTTGAGGGTAAGAGACTTAAAGCGGCACAAGTTGGAATGGAGGCACTGTCGCAACATGTTGATTCGTTGATCGTGATCCCTAATGATAAGTTGATGATGGTGCTGGGAGAGGATGTAAGTATGTTGGACGCATTCAAGGCTGCAAATAATGTCTTGTATGGGGCAGTTGCTGGAATTGCAGAGGTCATCAACTGTCCGGGGTTAGTAAATGTAGACTTTGCTGATGTTAAGACGGTGATGTCGGAAATGGGAGTGGCGATGATGGGCTCCGCATTCGCCTCGGGCATAGATCGGGCCCGCGTAGCAGCAGAGCAGGCGGTATCAAGTCCATTGCTGGAAGACTTGAATCTCTCTGGCGCGCGCGGGGTTTTGGTGAATATCACCGCCAGCTCGGGAATGAAGATGCGTGAAGTTCATGAAGTGATGAGCACGATCAAAGACTTTACGGCTGAAGATGCAACTGTAATTGTTGGCACCGTAATCGACGAGAACATGGGAGATAACCTTAGGGTCACCGTGGTGGCAACCGGGTTGGGTGGTGTGGTTAGCCATACTCAGCCGAAACCGTTGAGTATTATCCATACCAGAACCGGAACCGACAATGCAATATTGGTAGACGCTTCGAGCTGGAAGGGGTCGGAGATTCCTGCTGCAATCCGCACCAACAGAAGGCACGGTTTAACAGTGGAAGCGATGAGACAATCCGGGGTAGATGTGCTGGATATCCCTGCATTCCTACGAAAACAAGCCGATTGATAAGGGTTATTAAGGATTTTTGTGATGTTGTGTGGGCTAAAAAAGAGAAATTCGCTGGATGTAGGGCTAATTAGGGATCAAGCGCCAATGCATGAAAATGACTGAAACTATTCCCAGATTTGGGGTGGGAAGTAAGCTGTTTAGTGGCCATCGACTCCCGCTCTCGCGGCATCATGGGCAGCGAGAGCCTTGCGCTATATGAGAAGATGATCTTTTATTGTGGGACTCGGACAGTAGGCGCCGCTAACGCAGCCTTAGGCTGAGATGTCGCTGGCTTGATTTGTTTTTTAAGTAGTGATTCAACGGCGCTTTTTAGTGGCGATGAGGGTAGTCCCGCAGCCAGCTGACTCAAGTTGTCCAAACCAAGTGGGCCGATAATCAAGTCTTTATCGATCTTCTTGTCAACAACTGCAAAGTGGTTATGTGCATGCACAACAACCCGGATCGCAGCCACCTCAAAATTATTCTGCTGGAATTTTAAAAGCAACGAAGGTGAAATCTGTTTCAGTTTTGCTGCAATTGCGCCGTTACAAGCATAGATAGTTAAATTTCCTTTGGAAATCCAGCCGACGGTGCAGTATATTGATAATCGAGGCGGAACAAATTCCGTAAATGCTCGTTGCATCAGTGTCAATTGACTCGCCTGAGCGAATAGGCCTTGCTGATCAGCGGTGCCGAGAGTGGTTAGGTAGAAGTCAATCTTGCGTGCGGTCATATCTGCGTGAGAATTTGGGTAATAAGATGAATGTAATTCTGGTCTCCAGTAATTTGTTAAAAGCAGGGACTCTAACCCTAACCGGCACGAATTTGACGATGCTGTCGGAAGCTCTCTTATTCGTAATTATAATGCTGGTAATGGGGTTTAATTATCTGTCTTTACGCTATGCAGATAAAATAGATAGCCCTTCCCTCCGATCTCTAGTGCTCAGAGTGAAACAGGAAGAGCACCAAAAAAACCAATCATACCTGCGCGACAGTTTGAACGCCATGGCTTTTAGAATGGGACAGATGCAAACCCAACTACTGCGGCTGTGGTTTGCGTATAGGCCTATTTTCAGGGAAAAGTGCATTCCATGAAGGGGTTGATTTTATTGCTGAGATAGGGACGCCAGTCATAGCCTCAGCAGGTGGCGTTGTAGTCTATTCTGACTATCAGCCTGGATATGGTAAAATGGTTGATATTGACCACGGCAATGACCTAGTCAGTCGATATGCCCATGCTGCAAGGCGTCTCGTCAAAACTGGTCAAGTAGCTCTACGGGGACAGAGAATTGCAGAAGTTGGAAGTACCGGGCATTCTATCGGCTCACACCTTCATTTTGAAGTCAGACACAGGAGCTTACCGCAGAATCTGACACGATTCTTAAAATCGACTGGGTAAGCTGAAATGATGATCTACTGTGGGGGGTGAGGCCGAAAACCTCACCCCTTTGCTTTTGGAAGACTGTTTAAACAGAATTTAATCGGAAATTTATGCTGAATAATCTGCTTAAGAAAATCTTTGGCAGCCGCAATGATAGGCTGATCAAGCAATATTTTCAGGCGGTGGGCGTGATTAACGCGCTGGAGCCTGGATTTGAAGTGCTTACTGACATAGAGTTGCGCGCCAAGACTGATGAGTTCAAGAGCCGTATAGCAGAAGGAGAGACTTTGGATGCCTTGCTACCAGAGGCATTTGCTGTAGTGCGCGAAGCTAGCAAGCGGGTATTAGGGATGCGCCACTTCGGTGTGCAGTTGATAGGCGGCATGGTTCTTCATAGCGGCAAGATTGCGGAGATGCGTACAGGGGAGGGTAAGACTCTGATGGCGACTTTGCCTTCGTATCTTAATGCGTTGTCTGGAAAAGGCGTGCACCTAGTAACTGTGAACGATTACCTGGCCAAGAGGGATGCCGAGTGGATGGGAAGGATTTACCAGTTTCTCGGGATCAGTGTGGGCGTGATTCTTTCACAAAAGGATCATGGCGAAAAGCAGGCCGCCTACGCAGCCGACATTACTTACGGCACAAATAACGAATTTGGGTTCGATTATCTGCGGGACAATATGGTGAACCACCCTTCAGAACGGGTTCAGCGTCACCTCAACTACGCAATTGTTGATGAAGTCGACTCAATCTTGATTGACGAGGCACGTACGCCTTTGATCATTTCGGGTCAGGCAGAAGGTAGTAGCGAAGTGTATACCAGGATGAACGCGTTAATTCCAAGACTAGCGCGACAGGAGAAAGAGGATAGTCCGGGCGATTTTAGCGTGGATGAAAAAACGCAGCAAGTCTTGCTGAGTGAGGCAGGTTTCGAGCATGTAGAAAAATTATTAACCCAATCGGGCCTACTGCTAGCTGGGACCAACCTCTACGATCCCAGCAATATCAATCTAGTGCATCATCTGTACGCAGCACTACGTGCCCATGCCCTATTTCATCTTGATCAGCACTATGTGGTGCAGAACAATGAAGTGATTATTGTTGATGAATTTACAGGTCGCCTGATGTCTGGCAGGCGCTGGTCGGAAGGATTGCATCAGGCGGTAGAGGCGAAAGAAGGCGTTCCGATTCAGAAAGAGAACCAGACGCTCGCCTCGATAACATTCCAGAATTATTTCCGTATGTATCAAAAGCTCTCCGGTATGACAGGCACAGCAGATACTGAGGCTTATGAATTTCAACAAATCTATGGGTTGGAGACAGTAATTGTTCCGACTCATCGCCCAATGGTACGTGACGATCGCATGGATCAGGTGTTTCGCACTACAAATGAGAAGAATCAAGCAATTATTGCAGACATCAAAGACTGTTACCAACGAGGTCAACCAGTTTTAGTGGGTACGACTTCAATTGAAAGTAATGAACTATTGTCTGGACTGCTCACCCACGAAAAACTGCCGCATCAAGTACTGAATGCGAAGCAGCATGCACGCGAAGCAGAAATAGTCGCGCAAGCTGGACGTCCTAATATGGTCACTATCGCGACCAATATGGCCGGACGAGGAACTGACATTGTATTGGGTGGTAACCCGGAGCCCGAGATAGACCGCGTCCAATTAGACAGCAGTATGAACGAGTCGGTTAAGGGGGAGAAAGTTGCCGAGTTACGGATGCAGTGGAAAAGTCTCCACGATGAGGTGTTAAAGCAAGGAGGGTTACATATCATTGGGACTGAACGTCATGAATCACGCCGCGTGGATAATCAGCTGCGCGGACGATCTGGGCGACAGGGTGATCCTGGTTCCAGTCGTTTCTATCTATCGTTGGAAGACCCTCTCTTGCGTATCTTTGCATCCGATCGCGTAGCCAGCATTATGCAGCGATTAAATATGCCTGAAGGTGAGGCGATCGAGCATCCGTGGGTTACGCGCGCCATTGAGAATGCCCAAAGAAAAGTAGAGGCGCGTAACTTTGATATGCGCAAGCAATTGCTGGAATATGATGATGTTGCCAATGATCAGCGCAAGGTGATATATCAGCAGCGTAACGAATTAATGGAATCAGAAGATATTTCAGAAACTATCACGGCGATGCGTGAGGATGCGATAAGTAGTCTTATCGGCCTCTATATACCACCACAAAGCGTCGAAGAGCAGTGGGACGTATCGGGATTAGAGAAGGCTTTAACTGCAGAGTATCAGCTACATCTACCAGTGCATGAATGGTTGGAGAAAGAACCAGATCTACATGAAGAAAATCTGCTTCAGCGTGTTGCTGGAGTGGTCAGCGATCATTATCAAGGAAAGGTGCAGCAGGTCGGCGCCAATGTAATGCATCATTATGAGCGCGCGGTAATGTTACAAAGTTTAGATACCCACTGGCGCGAGCATTTGGCAGCTCTAGATCATCTGCGCCAGGGTATCCATTTGCGTGGTTATGCACAGAAAAATCCTAAGCAAGAATATAAGCGGGAGGCTTTTGATCTATTCACTACCATGCTGGAAGAAATCAAAGCTGAAGTTACTAGAATACTCATGACAGTTCAGATCAGAAGTGAGCAGCAAGTGGAAGAGGTGGCTGAGGCAACGCGGCCGCCAGTTAATGTTCAATACCACCATGCGGCTTATGAGGAAATATTTGGGGAAGATGGGGAACAGCAGGATGGGCAGGAGAAGCATCAGCCATTCGTTCGACAAGATGAAAAGGTCGGTCGCAATGACCCTTGCCCATGCGGATCTGGGAAAAAGTATAAACAGTGTCACGGAAAGCTGAGCTAGCCGCTGCCGAGCAGAATCTACAAGAGTTTTGCCGATTATGTTTCCTTATCACTAGTATCAACGGGCTCGTCACAGCATCATATCCCCTCTCAAACGCCCTAAGCGAAGGCACTGGCAGTTGGTTCGGAGTATAATATACTGCCGAAGCATCAGCTTAACGATAGGCATTAGCCAATGTTGGCTCGGCTATTTCAGCCACTCTCGCCATTCATACCCGCAATAAAACTCATGAATGTTTTTTACGAAGAGGACGGTACTTTTAAGGCAGGAATGATTCTTGCCGATAACATAACCTCTCTGCAAGTAGAGGCCCCTCACGGTAAGCGCTCTAAAATAAAGAGTGTGTCAGTTCTGCTGAAATTTGATGCGCCACCGCTGTCTGAGTTCATACATATTGCACAGAAAACTGCAGATGAAATTGATTTGAGTTTCCTCTGGGAGTGTTGCGCAACTGATGTTGAATTCGCCAGTGACACACTAGCGGCGGATTATTTTGGACATTCACCTAGCCCAGTGGAATTGGCAGCAGTGCTCAGTCGGTTGCATGGAGCGCCGATGTACTTCTATAAAAAGGGGCGGGGTAGATACAAAGCAGCTCCACCCGAAGCACTTAAGTCAGCGCTTGCTAGCCAAGATAAAAAAAACCTCCAAGCAGAGCAGCAATCTCGATATGTGAGTCTATTAATTACATTCACATTGCCAGATGAGTTCAGGCCGATGCTGTCAGAACTACTCTACCAGCCCGACAAGAGAAGCATTGAATGGAAGGCTTTAGATGCTGCTTGCACTGCAGTGAAGTTAAGTGCCCTCAAACTTCTGGAAAAGTGTGGTGCAATTCCATCCTCACATGATTATCATTTCAACCGATTTCTACTGGAATATTTTCCAGAAGGCATAGGATTCAGCTCACTCAACGGAAGCGACGACCAGATCACCTGGTCAGACCTGCCGGTAGCTGACGTAGTTGCTTTCAGTATAGACGATGCCACTACCACAGAAATTGATGATGCTTTCTCAGTAACACCTCTACCGTTTGGTAGCATTCGCATCGGAATCCATATTGCTGCCCCGGCATTGGGGATTGGGGCAGGATCGCCCCTGAACGATGTGGTCGCGAAGCGACTTTCTACCGTCTACATGCCGGGCGACAAGATCACTATGCTGCCAGAGGCTGTAATACATCACTACACCCTTGGTGAAGATCGTCTATGCCCAGTGCTTTCAATGTATCTGGAGGTATCAGATGACTTCGCCATAGTTAATACGCACAGCTGCATCGAGCAGGTGAGAATTTCTGCAAATCTGAGACACGACACACTTGAGCAGCACTTTAACGAACAGACTCTGACAGGTAATACTCTCGATCATCCTTTTGGGCGGGAATTGAGGTCATTGTGGAATTTCGCTAACAGGATGGAGGCGTTGAGGGGAAAAGGCAGCGACAGCAACAACGATAGGATAGATTACAGCTTTAACGTTAAAGATGATTTTGTCATGATCACCGAACGTCGACGCGGCTCACCAATTGATAAGGTGGTGTCAGAGTTGATGATCTTTGTTAATACCGAGTGGGGTAAACAATTGGCTGATGGAGGCGTTGCTGGAATTTATCGCAATCAGAGCGGTGGGAAAGTGCGGATGAGTACCTCCCCCGCTCCGCATCATGGACTGGGAGTATCGCAGTATGCCTGGGTTAGTTCACCACTGAGGCGCTATATAGATCTCATTAATCAACGGCAATTAATCGCGTTGTTGCGTAGAGAAGAGCCACCCTATGCCAAAGAAGGTGATGAACTGCTTTTAGCGATAAGAGATTTTGAAGCGGTCTATGAGGCTTATGGAGAATTCCAGCGCAGGATGGAGCGCTATTGGTGTCTGCGCTGGCTGTTGCAGGAGAATATCAATACGACTAGTGCACAGGTTCTGAAGGAGGGCCTGGTGGGATTAGATCGTTTGCCGTTGGCGATGCGGGTACCATCATTGCCAGACATGCCACCAGAAACACATGTTGAGGTAGAGATCTCTAAGATAGACTTATTGGAACTGACATGCGATGCAAGGTATATGCGCAGAATGGACACATAAGCTACCGATACGCATGTGACAATCGCGCAGTTGTTGCTTACAATGGGCGTGCTGATAAATATTCTCTGGCTTAACTCTAAAACTCCCTAGAACGTTGGCCGCCACACCAAATAAAACAAGTTTTAATCTCGCCATATTTCAGGACTGGCTGCTTGATCCGTCATCACGGTTGAATGTGGCAATACTATTTTCATTGGTTTTGCATGCGGTCGTATTGTTCGGCATAACCTTTACACCTCCATCTGCGAAAATCGATAGAGCTCAAGCCACGCTGGAGGTGGTGCTGGTTAATAGTAAATCAAGCTCAAAGCCTCACATGGCCAATAAGCTTGCCCAAGCCAATTTGGATGGTGGAGGCAATACTGATGACAGCCGCCAGGCCCAGTCACCCTTCCCTCTGTTACCAGAGAATAAACTCTCAGCGGATATGGTCAATGCCGACCAAAAAATTGGTCAGCTAGAACAAGAAGCAAAGAGGTTGATGGCGGAGGTTAATAGCAGGCACGACATCTATCAACCGAAAATTCAGTCAGAGTCGTTACCACGAAAACAGGATGCGCCCAATACTGCGGGCCTGGTTCAACGTAGCCTTGAGATCGCACGTCTTGAGGCACAAATAGCTAAGGATTATGAGGCTTATCAGAAACCTCCAAAACGTAGATTTGTGGGTGCTCATGCACAGGAGTACCGTTTCGCCCGTTATATCGAAGACTGGAGGGCGAAGGTGGAGCGGGTTGGAAATCTGAATTATCCTGAGGCCGCTAAGCGAGAAAAATTATTTGGAAACCTGCAACTCACAGTCGGTATCAAGTCAGACGGCAGCCTAGAGTCTATTGAAATCAATCGCTCGTCAGGCAGAAAGATTTTAGATGAAGCGGCGGTACGTATTGTTAAGCTCGCAGGTCAGAACGGATTTTCTCCTTTTCCATCTAACATCAGTCAAGATACCGACATATTACATATCACCCGTACATGGGTATTTACCCGGTCGGATGAACTATTGAGTGAATAGTCAGAACAGCGACCAGTCCAGAGTTAATTGATGCAATTACCTAATACTTAATTATTTCCATTATGCCAGATCTTTATGCCGTCATCGGTAATCCAATCTCCCATAGCAAATCACCATTAATCCATGCTGAATTTTCGAAACAGACTGATCAGAATATGCGCTATGAGGCGATCCTTGCCCCCCCTGATGGTTTTTCTGTAGCGGTAGAAGCCTTTCGGAAATTTGGTGGTAGGGGCATGAATGTAACTATTCCATTCAAGCTCGAAGCTTGTAAGATTTCTACTCGTCTGACTGAACGTGCTGCTGCTGCCCAGGCGGTCAATACACTCGCGCTCGATAATGATGAAATTCTCGGTGAGAATACCGATGGTATTGGATTGGTGCGTGATATCGTAAGTAATCTAGATTTTATAATTACGGGTAAGCGAGTATTGTTAATGGGTGCAGGCGGAGCTGCTAGCGGTGCTCTACTTCCTCTACTGGAACATCAGCCGAAGATGCTGACAATTGCGAATCGGACCAAACAGAAAGCAATCGAACTGCAGCAGCGATTTGCTGAATATAATTTTGTCATTCCAGCTGATTATGCGGATCTTGCTGGTCATGAATTTGATATTGTCATTAATGCTACTTCTGCAAGCCTTAACGGTAAGCTGCCATCATTACCGCCGTGTATATTCGCTGCAGAGTCATTAGCCTACGATATGATGTACGGAAGTGGTCCCACGCCTTTTTTACAGTTTGCAAGGCAGCAAGGTGCGGTCCACCTATCCGATGGGATAGGTATGCTGGTGGAACAAGCGGCGGAATCTTTTTTACTGTGGCGAGGATTGAGGCCAGAAACGGGACCTGTGATTGCGATGCTACGATCAGAGACATGAAGATTATGGCTTAAGGTTATCCAATAACACGTGGGAAAATCTCTTAAGCGATGGGTCTGGCGACTTACCCTCGTTCTTGCCGGCGCAGTATTACTCTATCAACTGTGGATTCTTGGCCACATTGTTTATTGGAACTTCTATAATCCATCGAGTAGTGCATTCATGCAAGAACGTCTGGATGTAATGCAGGAGAAGAAACCCGAGGCAGTCTTACTGTATCAATGGGTGCCGTATGAGAAAATTTCTCCCCATCTGAAACGCGCCATCATTGCTGCAGAGGATGGGAAGTTTCTGCAGCACGAAGGTTTTGACTTTGAGGCCATTCAGAAAGCCTACGAGAAGAACATAGAGAAGGGGAAGTTTGTCAGGGGTGGTTCAACTATCAGCCAACAGCTTGCGAAGAACCTCTTCCTCTCTGGAAGAAAAACGCCGTGGCGCAAGATCGAGGAGGCAATTATTACGCTGATGCTGGAGAATGTAATGTCCAAGCGCCGCATCTTGGAAATTTACTTGAATAAGATAGAGTGGGGTAATGGGGTGTTTGGTGCAGAAGCTGCTAGCCGTTATTACTATAGTGTCTCTGCCTCAGCCCTCACATCAAAACAAGCTGCACGTCTTGCTGCAATGGTCCCCAGCCCAAGATTTTATGACCTTAACCGCAATACGCCATGGCTATTGAAAAAGACGGATATTATTTTTAATCGGATGGCTTCAACGTCAATTCCGCGCTGATAGATTCAAAATCTAGCTGCTATAAATGAAGGGAATATGGTCTTTCATTCAGCACTTTGATTGGGAAGTATTCGACCTGGCTCCTGATTTTACTTAAAATCAAAAAAATTTTGTCTCGTTATTGGGCCGATCCGCCATGAATAAAGAAAACAATCGCAGAGAAACAGAGAACCTGCAAGTGCAATTGCAACGGGTGACTCATCTACTGAGCAGCTACAAGCTGATGGCAGGCTTTGTGAAGACACAGGAAATGCCATCGCATGAACTGGTCGAATCCCTAACCCACAGACAAAGTCTGTTAGAGTTGCAGCAGCTACTTGATAGGCTCCACTCTGCTGATGTTGCTCATATCCTAGAAGCTTTGCCACAGGAAGATCGTCTGACGATCTGGAATTTGGTCAAGGCGGAGCACGACGGAGAGATTTTGTTGGAAGTTTCCGACGCGGTACGTGAAACACTTATCGCTGCCATGGCTGGTCACGAACTTGTAGCTGCAACGGGACAGCTAGATGCAGATGAAATTGCTGATCTCGCCCCAGATTTGCCACGTTCTGTTATTGATGATGTATTTCGATCACTGCCGGTGGAAGAACGTGAGCAATTACGCGCCGCCATGTCCTATCCAGAAGATTCTGTGGGAGCTCTGATGGATTTTGATATGGTTACGATCCGAGAGGATGTGACCCTAGAAGTGGTATTGCGCTATCTGCGCCGCCTAGATGAGCTACCTGGACATACCGATCAACTATTCGTAGTAGACCGTGACGAGCATCTCAAGGGCGTCCTGCCATTAAATCGTCTGCTAGTGAGCGACCCTGTTACCGAGGTGGCGGCAGTGATGTCTACAGAAATGCTGAAACTTCGTCCAGATGACAAGGCGCAGCAGGCAGCACACGCGTTTGAGCGTTATGATCTTGTTTCTGCATCAGTCGTGGATGTGGAAGGGAGACTAGTTGGACGCGTGACCGTCAATGCAGTAATGGATTTTATCCGCGAGGAATCTGAAAATGAAGCGCTCAAACTTGGAGGGCTGAGCGAAGAAGAGGATCTATTTGCTCCGGTATGGAAGAGTGTAAGGAACCGTTGGATCTGGTTGTCGGTCAATCTGGTAACGGCATTTATTGCCTCACGAGTGATTGGTGTATTTGAAGGTTCCATTGAAAAGCTGGTGGCATTGGCAGCGTTGATGCCAATCATTGCCGGGATCGGTGGAAACTCTGGTAATCAGACCATCACAATGATTGTTCGAGCCCTTGCTTTGGGCCAACTTAATCTCAGTAATGCACGCAAGCTATTTGCCAAGGAAATTGGGGTGAGTGCTCTAAATGGGATGATATGGGGGAGTGCAGTCGGGTTATTCGCTTTCTTGATTTATGATAGCGTTGCGCTCGGTCTGGTGATGACCCTGGCAATGACATTGAATCTCCTGCTGGCAGGATCTTTCGGAGTAATAATCCCGTTGCTTCTTCAAAAATTAGGACGAGACCCTGCCGCAGGTTCCAGCGTAATGATCACTGCCGTTACTGATAGCGGTGGATTCTTTATATTCTTGGGACTGGCGACAGTGTTTTTGTTGTAGCAGTTATAACAAGAGTGGGCTCTCAACCTAAGTAGGCGTTACTTATGATACAAGTGTCGACTTAGAGTATGACATCTCAAGGTAGGATTCTTTCGTGAGCGATTAATTGCTCTACCGACTCACGTTCTCGTATTAGATGGATATGGTCACCCTCGACCATTACTTCAGCCGCGCGGGGGCGGGTATTGTAATTTGAGCTCATACTCATGCCATAGGCGCCTGCAGACATCACGGCGAGCAAATCCCCTTGTCTTAGTGACAGCCTTCGGTCATGCCCCAGAAAGTCACCTGTTTCACAGACTGGCCCGACAATTTGGTACAACTTAGCGTTCTCCTCACTCATAGCGACCGGTAGGACCTCGTGGTATGCGTCATAGAGTGCTGGACGTATCAGATCATTCATAGCCGCATCTACGATAGCGAAATCACGATACGGGGTATGTTTTAAGTATTCGACACGGGTAAGAAGTAAACCAGAGTTCCCTACTAGAGCACGTCCAGGCTCGATTAAAATGCGCTGGCTCCGTTGCCCAATTTTTGCACACAATGCTGCTACATAGTCCCTTGCTAGTGGAGGCATTTCTGAAGAGTATCGGATTCCGAGTCCACCACCCAGATCCAGATGTTCTATCCTTGATCCCTGTGCTTCTAAGCGGGCAAGAAGGCCGAGCACTTTCTCAGCGGACTCGATGAAAGGGTTGAGCTCAGTCAGCTGTGAACCGATATGACAGTCCAGTCCCGTAAACCGGATGTTTGAGAATTTCTGGGCGGAGAGATATAGTTTCTCCGCCTCATCAAAAGGAATGCCGAACTTGTTTTCCTTAAGGCCGGTCGAAATATATGGGTGAGTTCTCGCATCAACATCAGGGTTGACGCGTAAACTCACTGGAGCGATCTTGTTCATTTCCGCCGCTATCTGGTTGAGCCTTAGCAACTCAGCCTCTGACTCGACATTGAAACAGAGTATTCCGGCAGTAAGTGCTGCACGCATCTCTTCCGGGTGCTTACCTACACCAGAAAAAACTACTTTATGTGGATCGCCACCGGCATTCAATACCCGTTTTAGCTCACCCCCAGAAACAATGTCAAAACCACTGCCGAGGCGAGCAAATAGATTGAGTATAGCTAGATTAGAGTTGGCCTTAACTGCGTAACATATTAGGTGATCACGACCAGCAAAAGCAGAGTCAAACTCTCGGTAGGCGGCAGTTAGCGTTGCGTGTGAATAGACATAGCAGGGTGTCCCAAACTCGACCGCAATTCGATCTAGGGAAACTGATTCCACATGGAGCTTAGCATCATGATAAGAAAATGATGGGAAGCTATTCACTTCTTTGCCCCGTCATTCTTGGGTTGCTGGGCAGGAACATCTTGCGGAAGATAGAGGGGTCCTTTCAGTCCGCATGCGCCAAGCAGGAAGAATAGAAGAGTGGCGATACAAAGTCTGTGCATGGAATTATGACCCGGGGTATGGATATAAAATATTAACATAAAGGCAGTGTAATGAATGAGTCTAGGCCGTCATCCCAGCATCTTCAATTCCTTTCGCGCTGCCTGATAATCCGGGTAAATACTTTCTACTGTTCGCCAGAAGGCTGGGGAGTGATTCATCTCAACGAGATGTGACAGCTCATGTGCTACTACATAATCCACCAGAGGAAGTGGTATTTGGATTAGTCGCCAGTTGAGACGGATAACGCTATGGGCATTGCAACTTCCCCACTGTGTTTTGGCACGGGAAAGTCGTAACTTGGGTAGCGGTACACCGAGCTTATTTGCAAAGAGCATGAGGCGTTCGCTGAAGCAGCTTAGGGCTTTCTGGCCATACCACGTCATCACAAGCTCTTCAATCTGCGACTTGGTTAGTGGGGATGTAAAAGGTAGTGTGAGTTGTTTGTCTTCAGTTTCGGTTTTAATTTTTAACGGGGTCATTTGCAGTGACCCAGACGCAGCTTTCGTCAGTTGCCATGGTTCTCCCAAAAGCGGGAAAATCGCAGCCTCTTCCCACACCAGTCGGATTAATTTTTTATTGGTCCATTCGGCAAGTTTTCGTATCACCCAGTCAGCTTTATCGCGCAGGGCTGATTCAACCCAGCGTAGCGATTCTCGTGGTGGGACGCTAACAGTCAGACCGTAGCTGTCAATCGTCATGCCGATCGTTCTCCGTCTACAACGTTTGAGTGTGTAGACCACCTCTGTTCCATTCAGGCTGACACGACAGGTCTCTCCTCGAGGAGAAACCTGATCGCTTGATAGGAACAGCAGTTTATCTCTAGCCATTCTCCGCCCCCGAGATGGACAGGGTTGCATGTCTTTTGGGATCGCCGATGCGAGTCATTTCAGTTTCAATCCATGATTCCACTTTGGCATTAAGTTCTCCTGGCTCCAAACCAGTGGGGTCTATCGGCGGGCCGATACTCACGGTAATCGTGCCAGGCAGTTTGATAAAAGCATCTTTACTCCAGAACTCTCCAGCATTATGAGCAACCGGCACGACTGGCGCATTGGAATGGGTTGCAAGCCATGCGCCGCCAATGCCATATTTGCCTCTTTCTCCAGGGGCAATACGAGTCCCTTCTGGGAAAATAACGATCCAGAAGCCTTGACTTAACCGATTTTTTCCTTGCTTGACGATCTGTTTGAGTGCTGCTTTTCCGGAACCGCGATCAATAGCAATAGGGCTTGTCATAGACAACCCCCAGCCAAAGAAGGGGATGCGCAGTAGCTCTTTTTTAAGTACCCATACTTGAGGCGGAAATATCTGTTGGAATGCCAGTGTCTCCCACGCAGACTGATGTTTGGACAAAACTATACTCGGTAACTTCGGGATGTTTTCAGCCCCTACTACACGGTAGCGGATGCCGCAGATAGTGCGAAGCAGGAATAGCATCAGATGCGCCCAGCCAGAAATAATGCGATAGCGATCGATCGGTTTAAGAGGGAAAGTAGCCAGCGCAATCAACGCATAAGGAGGTGTAGTGACGATCTGGATGAAGGTATAGAGTAACGAGCGAAGTGCTGCCAGGATCATGTTTTCCCTGTCAAGTTGTCAATCTCTTGCGCTAGGTCAGAATAAAATTGCGTATTTAGAGGAAGATTGTCTGTGGATTGAGTTTCTTTGCCTTTTCCGGTTAGCGCCAGCAATGGAATCGCGCCCACTGAGGTAGCTGCTTGCAAGTCACTAAGCGAATCTCCGATTGCAGGCGCACCTTTTAAGTCTAGACAAAAATGCTCTGCAATATCCTTGAATAGACCACTTTCAGGTTTACGACAATTGCACTGGTCTAACTGAGTATGCGGACAGAAGAACACTGCATCAATGCATCCTCCTATCTGATTTACTGCCTTGCTCATTTTTTCGTTGATGGCATTGAGTGCCGCCATATCTAGCAGGCCGCGACCGATACCGGACTGATTGGTGGCAACGGCAACTCGGTAAATAGACTGGGTCAAATTTGCAATCTCATCCAGACTTCCTGGAATAGGTTTCCATTCATCGGGGTTCTTTATGAAAGCGTTTCTATCGCAATTGATCACGCCATCGCGATCGAGAGTAACTAGTCTCATGTCAGTTGACTAGCTTGGAAATATCAGCCACACGGTTCATGGTATATTGCATTTTCTGTAGCAAAGCTAACCGATTATTGCGAAGCACTATATCTTCTGTATTAACCATCACCTCGTTGAAGAAAGTATCAACCGGATCTTTCAGTGAGGCTAGGATTTGTAAAGAGTTAGTATAGTCTCCTGCGGCAAAAGCTTTATCCGCCTTGGGTGAGATCTCTGATAATGCATGGTATAGCGCCTGCTCCGCAGGCTCTTGCAATAAGGCGATGTTAACTTCGCCACTGATTCCACTGCTTACTTTTTTTAGAATATTCCCCACCCGCCTATTGGCAGCAGCGAGGCTTACAGATTCAGGTAGTGCGGTGAATGCCCTCACGGCAGCAAGGCGTTTTGGCAAGTCACCTAAACGTTGGGGATGTAAGCTCACTAGAGCGTCCACCTCTTGCACTGAATAGCCCTGTTCACGGAGGTTGCCAGCAAGCCGGGTATACATAAAATCGGAGAGTGCCATTATTGTTTTGGCATCTGATGGGCATACCTCATGTAACAACCAGTTCAGTCCAAATGGGAGATCACGATCAATTAGAATGCGGATTATACCGAGTGCGTGGCGACGCAACGCGAAGGGATCCTTGTCCCCAGTTGGAATCTCACCGATACCGAACAGGTCGATTAAGGTTGTCAGCTTGTCCGCCAGAGCCAGGCACATACCGGCCGTGTTGCGGGGTAGTTCGTCACCCGAAAAACGTGGTTTATAGTGATCCTCAATGGCGAATGCGATATCGTCATTCAATCCATCATGCTGTGCGTAATAGCGTCCCATGATGCCCTGCAGTTCCGGGAATTCTCCAACCATATCAGTTAACAGGTCAGCTTTGGATAGTAGGGCGGCTTGATCGACTTGTCTTGCTAGCTCCTCTCCACCTAGTTCTGTGGCGATTTTGCTAGCGGCGGACTGAACACGTTTTACCCGGTCGCCCAGACTTCCCAGTTTGTTGTGGTATACCACCTTGGCCAAGTCGAGTACGTGTGAATCTAGAGGATTCTTCCTATCTTTATTGAAGAAGAATCTCGCATCTGCCAGACGTGCTCGTAGCACACGTTCATTGCCCCTGATCACTAAGCTTGAATCTGCCGGACTAATATTTGAAACGATTAGAAATTTATTGGTAATTTTGCCACTAGCATCAAGAAGCGGGAAATACTTCTGATTTGATTTCATAGTCAGGATTAAGCATTCCTGAGGCACTTCCAGAAATTCATTGTCAAACTCTCCCACCAGGACATTGGGACGTTCGACCAATGCAGTCACTTCATCTAGCAAAGTGTCATCATCAATAGGCCGCACTAAGCCCCCCATTTTTATTACAGCACCCATCAACTGGCGAGCAATCTCAGCGCGACGTTTGCCAAAGCTAGGGATCACTGCACCTTCCTCCTCCATCTGAGATTCGTAACTGTTGCTATCGTGGATATGGATGGTTGTGCTGGCTGATTCGAAACGATGGCCTTGTGATAAGCGTCCAGCATCCAGTCCTAACAATCTGATCGGCACGACCTCTTCGCCATGCAGTACGAGAAGGCCATGAGCAGGACGTATGAAATTCAAACTGCTCCAGCCATCGGCGAGTTGGTAGGTCATCAACTTGTCGATTGGTAGTCCAGCGATAGCGTCATCGAGCGCTTTCTGTAAGCCTTGTGAAAGCGATGTACCCATGACGATGCTGTCAAAGTACAAGGTTTCTGTTTTCCCATCGGTTTCACGCTTGAGATTCTGGACTGCTGATGCATCCGCGCCCAAACTAGAAAGTTTTTTAAGAAGTGCAGCAGTGGGCTGGTTATCTATACCCAGTCCCACCACTAAGGGCATGAGTTTTTGGGAGATGGACTTGTCAGCTGCTCGCTCCGCTACATTCGTGACATGCGCCGCAATACGGCGTGGTGAAGCATAGACCGTCACCACTGCATCACCCGCTGCTAAGCCCTGTACTTTGAGATTAGAGGCTAGCATCTCAGCAAAACTGTCTCCAATTTTCTTCAGAGATTTAGGTGGCAGTTCTTCAACTAACAGTTCAACCAGAAGATTTTTTACGGATGCGCTCATATCAATTTTCTGCGGATTGCGCTACCCATTCTCTCGGAGCCAGCGGGAAGCCAAGACGCTCTCTGCTTTGGTAGTAGACCTGCGCCACGCTGCGCGCCAAGTGGCGAATACGTCCGATATACGTCGCACGTTCTGTGATGGAGATTGCTCCGCGAGCGTCTAACAAATTGAAACTGTGTGCTGCTTTTAAAACCTGTTCATAAGCCGGGAGTGCGAGTTGTTGTTCCATTAGATAATTGGCCTGTTGTTCATGCTTAACGAAGGCCAGTAGCAGAAACTCTACATCACTGTGTTCAAAGTTATAGGCCGATTGCTCAACCTCATTCTGGTGGTAAACGTCACGGTAAGTGAGTCCTTTTGTCCAGACTAAGTCAAATACGCTTTCTACCCCTTGTAGGTGCATTGCCAGTCGTTCCAGACCATAAGTAATTTCACCGGTGATTGGCTTGCAATTGATTCCACCCACTTGTTGGAAGTAGGTAAATTGAGTTACCTCCATCCCATTCAACCATACCTCCCATCCGAGCCCCCAAGCACCTAGTGTCGGGTTTTCCCAATCGTCCTCGACAAACCGAACATCATTTTTCTTGAGGTCAAAACCCAGCTCTCTTAGTGATTCTAGGTACAGTTCCAAAATGTCGGTCGGCGCGGGTTTTAATACCACCTGAAACTGGTAGTAATGCTGAAGGCGATTCGGATTCTCGCCATAACGCCCATCCTTAGGGCGGCGTGCAGGTTGTACATAAGCAGCTTTCCACGGCTCGGGCCCAAGTGCGCGCAAGAAAGTTGCGGTGTGGCTAGTGCCTGCACCCACTTCCATGTCATAGGGTTGGAGCAAGGCGCAGCCCTGCTTTCCCCAATAATGTTGCAGCGTGAGGATAATTTCTTGGAAGGTTGGCATGCTGGGTGAAATAACAATGGTCAAAAATATCTAGCGGTGCTTAGATTTTACAGGGTTTTGCGTGCGCTGCGAAATGCAGACAGTAGACCTATAAACGTGAGTATTCCAGATACCCCTAGTATTAGACTATTGCCAAAGCGAACATATGGAGTCGCACCAGTAAATCCCTGCGCTAAGCCGGTTAGTGTGGTGGTGGTGAATATTTCCGCCTCTTGAAGGATTTCGCCGCGCTGATTGATGATGGCGGTGACGCCGGTATTGGTAGCGCGCAGCATATAGCGGCCGGTCTCCAGAGCTCGCATTTGCGAAATTTGTAAGTGCTGCTGCGGACCAATAGAGCGTCCGAACCAGGCATCATTGCTAACATTGACGAGTAACGTAGCCTGCGGCAATTGGTTGATTATTTCTTCACCAAATACATCTTCATAGCAGATATTTACTGCCACGCTTTGACCGGCTAGGTTCATCGGGCGCTGGTCAGGCCGGCCACGCGAAAAGTCGGATAGCGGAATTTTTAGAATATCAATCACCCATCCAAACAAAGACTTTAATGGGATGAATTCACCAAATGGCACTAAATGAAACTTGCGATAAATCTGATTGGGAGATGCACCGAAGCTGAACATAGTGTTGTAGTACTCTTTTCCTTCAGCAGATGTCTCAGCCATCCCGATAAGGATGTCACCATTATTCTGTTTCGCATGATCGGCAAGTGGCGAAAGATAGCTCCATGGCACTTCATTGCGGAATAGCGGCACCGAAATTTCGGGTGTGATGATAAGGCGGCTGTTACTTTCGAGAGCAAGCCTAGCGTAAACGTCCATTGAATTAACCACGTGATCCGGCCGCCACTTGAGATCTTGAGAAATATTTCCTTGCAACAAGCTCACTGTGATGGGTTCTCCTTGGGTCTCTGTCCAACTGATCTGCTGTAAGCCGAAGCCCGCGCCCCATATTGCTAGCAGAGGTAATGCATAGAGCCAGTTGCATAATCTATTTTCAATAGTCTCAAAAAAAAGACAGAGGAATGCGGCGCTCAGTATTAGCATCAATGAAACGCCGTACACTCCCGCCAGCGGAGCAAAGCCTGCGAGTGGGCTAGTTGGTACTTGTGAATAGCCCAATGCCAGCCAGGGAAACCCAGTGAACAGAACGCTACGTAGCCACTCAGATAGAACCCATAATGCGGCAATAGTCAATGTCCAGACTAGAGGTGAGATGATGTGTAGTCTTGTTATCAACCAGCCTGTTAGTGTCGCGAATAAGGAGAGGTAGGCGCATAGCAGGACAAGCGTAAGGATTGCAATGGGCATTGGCATAGCCCCAAAATCATGTAGGCTAACGTAAATCCAGGTCACTCCTGCGCTAAAAAGACCCATGCCGAAAATGAATCCTTGTAGAGCCGCTTGTAGTGGAGACGAGCTGCTGCGCCAGGAGTGAAGTAGCAATGACAGCGTAATCACTGGGACGGGGAAAAGATAGAATGGTGCGAAACCAAGAACGGTAAATGCACCAAGAAAAAAAACAATAATTAAGCTGTAGCGAGGATTTCCATTAACCGATTGATTCAAGATGCTTGAGCCCATATAGCTCAATTCTCTCCTCTGGTTCTCTCAACCAGAAGCATATGTAATCTCCGGCTGTCAGTATGTATCACCGTGAAATTGAAGTCGCCGATCATAACCGATTCGCCGCGTTTTGGCAGGCGACCAAACTTGTTTAATACGAGCCCGCCAATGGTGTCGTAATTTTCATCCTCAAATTTCGCCACTAGCATTTGGTTAAAATCGGTAATTTTTGTAATTGCTTTAACCCGGTAACGATCAGTCGCATCCTGAACGATATTGTCCTCAGTTTCGTCGAAATCATATTCATCTTCAATTTCTCCGACGATCTGTTCCAATACATCTTCGATGGTTACCAATCCCGCTACGCTGCCGTATTCGTCCACCACGATGGCTATGTGGTTATGGTTGCTACGAAAATCCTTGAGTAGTACATTGAGTCGTTTGGATTCTGGGATGAAGACCACCGGACGCAACATATCACGAGCGCTGAATTCCTCTTCTCCGGCATAGTAGCGGAGTAGATCCTTCGCAAGCAGAATTCCAATTACATTGTTGTTATCATTTTCGATAACAGGAAAACGAGAGTGAGCAGTTTCGATAATCAGTGGGATGAATTTATCTGGGGTCTCGCTAATGTCGATTACATCCATCTGCGAGCGAGGTACCATGATATCGCGTGCCTGCATTTCCGAGACCTGCATTACACCCTCGATCATACTCAAGGCATCCGAATCAAGAAGATCACGTTCAAATGCAGAGTGCAGCAGTGCTACCAGTTGCTCCCGATCACCCGGTTCTCGGAGCAGCAGAGTGCTGAGCCGTTCAAGCCAACCAGGTTTAGGTAAAGGGTCGTTCATATTGATCTTCCGGTTCGAGGGTAATATAAGTGATTTTAAATATCATTCTAGATAAGGGTCGTCATACCCTAGCTTAGTGACGATGGCTGTTTCAAGGCGTTCCATCGCAATTGCTTCAAGTTCATTCTCATGGTTCCAGCCCTGAAGGTGTAAGATCCCATGTGTCGTGAGGTGGGCATAATGTGCTGTTAGATTCTTGTGTTGTTGCTTAGCCTCTTTAGCGACTATCGGCGCACATAGCACAATATCGCCAGATAGAGACGGCCCGTCATCGTAGACAAAGGTCAACACATTGGTAGCGTAATCCTTTTTGCAAAAATTCCAGTTGAGAGTGCGGCCCTCGGGCTCATCCACGAGGCGTAATACGATCTCTGCATCGCGCATCAGCGCGGTTCTAGCCCATTTTCGAAATTGTAGCTTGGTGGGCACTTCCCCGGCGGCTTTTTCATTATTCATTGCATACTGCACCATCAGTTTAAGACTAACGATGGTACGCGTAGATTTTTCAGTAAGCTCTGGGGTCTTCCCCTTATTTCTCATATTTCTCGTAGGCATTAACGATTCTCTGTACTAGAGGGTGCCTCACCACATCCTCAGTTTCGAAATGAGTGAAGGCAATGCCTGGTATTTTATTCAGAACCATTCTGGCCTCGACCAGCCCACTTCTCTGGTGCTTGGCCAGATCAATTTGGGTCACATCGCCAGTCACCACAACCTTGGAGCCGAATCCGATTCTGGTCAGAAACATCTTCATCTGTTCCGGTGTCGTATTCTGAGCTTCATCAAGAATGATGAACGACTGGTTCAGTGTGCGGCCACGCATGAAGGCAAGAGGTGCAATTTCAATTGCTCTATGCTCGAATTGACGGTTGGTCTTATCGAGCCCCATTAGTTCATAGAGGGCATCGTAGAGAGGACGTAAGTAAGGGTCTACCTTCTGCGCCATATCGCCAGGGAGGAATCCTAGCCGTTCACCAGCCTCCACCGCTGGTCGCACTAGTACAATACGTGCCACCGTACCGCGTTCAAGGGCATCTACTGCACTAGCTACCGCAAGGTAGGTCTTGCCGGTACCTGCAGGACCAATGGCAAAGGTGATGTCATGCTGCTGAATTTGTTTAAGGTACTGAACTTGACGTGGTGTTCGGCCGTGCAGGTCACTCCGACGCGTGCTCAGGAGGGGTGCCGCGATGTCGTTGTCTGAGGGATCAGTCGAAGTATGCCTTGGTGCACACTTATAACTCATCACTTCGATCAGGCCCAGCTGAACCTGCTCTATCGTCAGGGGATGCTCAGATTGATGATAGAAATTGCGTAGCACTTTAGCGGCGAGTTTGGTCTGAGTAGATCTGCCATGAAGATTGAAATGTTCTCCGCGTCGCGCGATGGCAACATCCAAAGCTGTCTCGATCTGTTTTAGGTTTTCGTCCAGCACCCCGCACAGGTTGGCAAGACGCTGATTATCTATTGGGGCAAAAGAAATTTCGACGGGTTGAGCTTTCAAAGGCGCGTTAAAAAGTTCATATGGTTCTAATTCTCGCAGTGACAGAGACACATTACAAGCAGTGTATTAAACGATACTTTTTGATATCTCGCCGCGTAGAGAATGTGATAAGGAAGCATTAATCCTTATATTTATGAAATGGCCGACACAGTCTTGGGAGCCGGAAAAATTCACCATACGGTTGTTGTCAGTGCGTCCGCAAAATTCACTCGGATCTCTCTTGGAGGGGCCCTCCACTAGGATGCGCTGCGTGGTGCCAATCATATTCTGGCTGATGACTTGTGTCTGCTGTGAAATTTTTGTCTGTAGACGATGTAGCCTATCAAGCTTTATTTCATAGGGTGTATTGTCAGGTAGTTCCGCGGCAGGTGTGCCAGGGCGAGGACTGTAAATGAAACTATAGGAGTCATCGAAATTCACTTCTTCAATTAATCTCATTGTGTCCTCAAAGTCTGCTTCAGTCTCTCCGGGGAAGCCAATGATGAAATCGGACGTGAGTGAGATATCTGGGCGTACGGCATATAATTTACGAATGATTGACCTGTATTCTAGGGCGGTATGGCCACGTTTCATTGCTGCCAGTACACGATCGGAACCAGATTGCACTGGCAGGTGCAAGTGACTAACGAGTTTTGGTAATGTCGCATAACTTTCAATCAAGCGCGGGGTGACTTCTTTTGGGTGTGATGTGGTGTAACGGATACGTTCAATGCCGGGAATTTCATTGATGTATTCAAGTAGCAGCGCGAGATCTGCCGTGTCATTAACGTTCTCGAGGTCCATGATGCCACGGTAAGCGTTGACGTTTTGCCCCAGCAGGGTTACTTCCTTTATACCTTGCTGCGCCATTCTCGTAATTTCCATCAATACATCACTCAGCGGTCGAGAGACCTCTTCGCCGCGTGTATATGGAACCACACAAAAGCTGCAATACTTACTACAACCCTCCATGATGGAAATGAAAGTACTTACACTACCCGTGCGATCTTTAGGATGCGCCAGCATTTGCGGCAGGTAATCAAATTTTTCAATTTCTGGAAAAGAAATATCAACCTGTGGTTGTCCAGTAATTTGGCGGGCTGCAATTAATTGAGGTAATCGATGTAGGGTTTGTGGTCCGAACACAATGTCTACGTAGGGTGCTCGCTTTACAATCTCTGCGCCTTCCTGGCTCGCAACGCAACCTCCAACACCGATGAGTAAATTGGGATTAGCTTTCTTAAGGTGCCTGATACGTCCTAGGTCATGAAAGACCCTTTCTTGGGCTCTCTCTCGTACTGAGCAGGTATTAAATAGAATCACATCAGCTGCATCTGGACTGTCAGTTTTTTCCATACCATGTGCGGCATGTAGTACCTGTGCCATTTTGTCAGAGTCATACTCATTCATCTGGCAGCCGAAGGTTTTAATGTAAAGTTTTTTGGCCACGATCTCAGCGGAAATATAATAACTATGGGTAATGGACGTTGCTTTTCTTTTTCTAAAGATTCTCAGTGGCCTATTCAGTAAACTCCGTATCCATCACGAGTTCATCAAGAAGCAGGGTTTTCAGCATATATAGAAAATTGATTCTTGACTAAGAAGTTTTGCAAGGAGACCTAAATCAAGCTTAGGTGTGAGCAGCTATAAGTGGCGCAGTGCGCTAGATTCTATATATGAATGTCAATTCTGACGGTTGGGTAGGGTTGATGGTAGCGAATCCCAGACTCGAACTGGGGACCAACGGATTATGATTCCGCTGCTCTAACCACTGAGCTAATTCGCCACGTGCGGACCCAAATGAGGGGGCATTGTGCCTTTGGAGAGGCGTTCTGTCAATATTGACAATGGGTTACGTTCAATTTTCGTAGGTTTCTTATAAAAAATACCGTGCTTAATCCGACCTGCCTATATTTTTACGTACAGGGCACAACTTCTCTACAATTATCTTGATTCGAGCAAGCCGATAAACCCCTATCCTAACAGATGCGAAGCACCTGTATAATCCTAGCATGAAATTCGATATCGTCATTATCGGCGGGGGATTGGTCGGAGCTGTTCTAGCACTTGCCCTCACGGACAGTGGTTTAAAAATAGCTTTAGTTGAGTCTCGCTCACCCCTATCTGTACCCGTTGACAACAGCTGGGATAGTAGGGTCTACGCTATTAGTCCTGGTAGTGCCGTTTTATTAAAAAAACTGGGTGTTTGGCAGAGGCTTTCTAATGCGCGCGTAACGCCAGTTTACGAAATGCAGGTATTTGGGGATGATGGTGCTGCGCATCTGGATTTTAGCGCCTATGATACCGGCTTGACCGAGCTGGCTTTCATCGCGGAAAGTCGTCAACTGCATTCTGCAGTATGGGATTCTCTCAAGCAGCGAGAAAATGATCTGACAATCTTCTGCCCCGCTCAATGTGTTTCGATCGTATGGAATGAATCTCAAGCTGATCTACAGTTGGCCGATGGAAGTCTGTTAGAGGCTGCATTGATTGTTGGTGCGGATGGTCTGAACTCCTGGGTACGGAAACAGGCAGAGGTAGAATCATCACAACACTCCTATAAACAAATCGGTGTAGTGGCGAATTTTAATACGGAGTTATCCCACCGTAATATTGCTCATCAATGGTTTCGCCGGGATGGGGTATTGGCTTTACTGCCTCTGCCAAATAAGATGGTATCGATGGTGTGGTCAACAAGCGAGGAGCGGGCGCAGTTATTGATTGGTCTGCCAGAGACGGAGCTGTGTCATCAGGTATCTGAGGCTGCCTACGGTGCATTAGGAAGATTGCAGCTCGTCACCCCGCCGGCTGCATTTCCATTGAATTTTGTACACGTAAAGAAATTGGTACAGCCACGTCTTGCACTGATAGGTGATGCCGCTCATGGCATTCATCCTCTGGCTGGGCAAGGTGTGAACTTGGGTTTACGAGATGCACGTACTTTGGCCGCAACTCTTATGGCGCGCACGTCTCAGACGGATTGTGGTGATTACCGGCTACTGCGTCGCTATGAAAGGGCACGTAAGGAGGATATCCTGGCGATGGAGCTCGCTACCGATAGCCTGCAGAAATTATTTAACAATGCCAATCCGACCCTTGCCCGTTTGCGCAATTTGGGACTGGGAATTACTAACCAGTTGCCCCTGGTAAAAAACCGCCTGATCCAGCATGCATTGAATTGAGCTATCGGACTGATAGATTCCATAGTCTGGCAGTATGAATATTCTGTTAGTACTTTTCTTAAACTGGAGTGACTATGTTTATGCGCTTAACTCCCATCCTGCTGCTGTGCTTTCTTTCCGGTGTAGCTATTGCGGATGAAGCGTCATTGAGGAAAGCACTTAAGCCCCATTTTCCTGGTGACAAGGTTGAGAGCCTTAAGAAGACTCCTTACCTGGGGCTATACGAAGTTGTGGTTGGAAACGGATTATTCTATACGGACGAGAAGGCTAGTTACTTCTTTTCTGGGCATGTGATCGATCCAAAAACGGGTCAAAGTTTGACCGATGGACGGCTGCAGCAGATCAAAGAGACGCGACGGATCAGCATAGACTCTTTGCCACTGGAGTTGGCAATCAAGGCTGTACGAGGCAACGGTAAACGACGGGTAGTTGTTTTCTCCGATCCGAATTGCCCATACTGCAAGCGTCTAGAGACTGAGTTGAGTAAGGTCACTGATGTAACCATCTATACGCTACTGTATCCAGTGCTCAATGGCTCAGTAGCAACAGCGTCTGCGATATGGTGCTCCACAGACCGGCTCAAGGCTTGGGATGATTTTATGTTAAAGGGGGTTGCCCCAACCTCAAAGGTCTGTGAAACGCCGATTGATAAAATCATTGAAGCGGCTCAGAAACACAGTGTGAGCGGCACCCCGACATTGATTTTTGCCGATGGCTCAGTTGCACCGGGAATGATAGCTGCTGAAATGATTGAAAAGAAATTAGCTGTTATTCCAACAAAATGACGAAATCATCAGTTTGATCGTGTTAAGGCGTATAGCCGCTAGGCATTAATACCCACATTTTTCCACTCTGTTTCATCTTCCCCGCTTGATTCCCAGCATCTGGACCAAAGCCCCAGAAGAAGTCAGCACGAACGCCCCCCTTAATGGCACCCCCGGTATCCTGTGCGATCATCAGTCGTTGGAGTTTTTTGTCGCTGTCAGGCCAGGTAGTGGCAAGGAACACCGGTGCTCCCTGAGGGATGGATCGAGGGTCAATGGCAAGACTCCTGCCCGCTGTCAGGGGCACGCCAAGTGCACCCAATGGGCCGGGCAGGCCGACTGGTAATTCACGAAAAAAAACATAACTCGGGTTCTGTCGGAGCAACTCGTTTAATTTTTTTGGATTTTTCTGTCCCCAAGCCTTAATCCCTTGCATAGAGGCCTTCTCCAGCGCTAACTCACCTCGATCTACGAGAATTTTGCCGATGGATTTATACGGGTGACCATTCTGTTCCGCGTAACCGACCCGCATGATCTCGCCATTTTCAAGCTCCACTCGGCCAGATCCTTGAATCTGAAGGAAGAATAATTCGACCGCATCCTCAACCCATACAAGCTCACGCCCTTGTAGCGACGTCGCACCCTTGCTGGCACCATTTTCAAGCTCTGCACGACTGTAATAAGGTACCACTTTGCGCCCCTGCAACCGTCCGCGTAGTCGCATATTCTTGAGTTCTGGATAGATATCGCCCAACTCGACAACGAGAAGTTCATCAGGTGTAGCGTATAGTGGGAAGCGATAACGCCCATAAGGCTTGCGACTGCCTTTTAGCAGTGGTTCATAATAGCCCGTGATTAGTCCGTCGCTTCCGCCATTAAAATTCAGCACTTGATGGGGGACAAAACGACTCTCGAAAAATTGTTTAAGTTTTGTGCTATCAGGCTGTTGCATTGAAATAGCTAGAGTACAGGTTTCCTGCCACAGGGGCCGGCTCATTAATACCGTACAACTGCGCAGGAATGCATCCCATGCCGGCAAAATATCGTCATCCGTCCAACCGGTTAGAGAGCTCCACTCGGTCGCTTTGAGTATGGAGATGGGAGGTTGCGAACTTGCAGACAGCGGCGACTTCTCCGATGTGGCTGGGACAATTGGGACGGCAGTGCAGGCGCTGACTAGTAACAGCGTGATGCCAATCAAACTTAATTGGTTTTTCATTGGATTATGGTTAAAGTCACACTTGTTGAATATACAACGATGGCAAAAATATGTGGATACTCTTACTAGAAGCAGGTGTGGTTCTTGTGTTGATGTTTATTATTGTGTGGTGCACAAAGCCGCGTAAAAAAGATGATGATGATAAAGATTAAAGTGATTCTGCACTGATACGCAAATCTAATTTCCCCCTCTCATGCGCAACCAAGTGGTCTGTGATTGCCGCAAAATGCGCTATGGATAAATTCTCTGCCCGCATTCTTGGGTCAATATCCAGTGCAATAAAGTCTTCTGGTCTGAGATGAGCATGCAGCGTATTGCGTAGAGTTTTACGCCTCTGCGAGAAGGCTGCAGAGACGATCCTAGCAAACAAGTTTCCCTTGTCTGGCTCAATGAGAGCCTCTCGGCGGGGAGACATGCGGACGATGGCCGATTCAACTTTCGGTGCTGGGTGAAAAGATTCTGGCGGAACGGTGAAGAGTTTTTCCATCTCGAATTGACATTGCAGCATCACTGAAAGTCGGCCGTAATCGGGAGTCGAGGGTGCTGCAACCATACGGGCCACGACCTCTTTTTGCAGCATGAAATGCATGTCATGGATACTCTCTGCAAAGCAGCTCAAGTGAAACAGAATTGGGGTGGAGATGTTGTAAGGTAAGTTGCCAACCACTCGTAGATTTTTTCCAAGTAGGGAGAAATCAAATTCAAGAGCGTCGGTTGAGTATATTGTCAGTCGTTCTGCAGGGAACTCCTGGCGCAGGCGCTCAACAATATCGCGGTCAATTTCTACAACCTGTAGATGGTGGAGTGATTGTAGTAGTGGTCTCGTCAGTGCACCGAGCCCTGGACCGATCTCTACTAATAGATCATCTTTGGTCGGGTGTATAGCTGAAATAATATCTGCCACGACTCTGGTATCAACCAGAAAGTTTTGGCCAAAACGTTTCCGAGGTGTGTGACGCATGAGTTAAGTCTTCTTGTTACTAGCCAGCGTCACGGCTAGTTCAATTGCTGCTAGCAAACTACCCGGATCGGCGCGCCCAGTTGCGGCAAGATCAAGCGCGGTACCATGATCCACTGAGGTACGAATGAAGGGCAGGCCCAGCGTAACATTAACCCCGGTTCCGAAGCTTGCGTGCTTCAAGACGGGCAACCCCTGGTCATGGTACATAGTAAATATGCAATCAAAATTTTTCAGCTGTGAAGGGTTAAACAGAGTATCGGCCGGCAGTGGACCAATCAGCTGCATTCCTTCGGCACGAAGTTGATTCAGTACAGGGATGATGATGTCTATCTCTTCTCTGCCAAGATGGCCGGATTCACCTGCATGAGGATTTAACCCTGCTACTGCGATACGTGGTCTGTTGATGTTAAAGCGCGAAATTAACTCGCTTTGGATGGTGCGCAGTTGTCGCTCCAAACTCTCATGCGTAATGGCTTCGGCCACCTTCTTGAGAGGCAGATGAGTGGTGGCAAGCGCAACCCGCATTCCACCGCCAACTAGCATCATTACGGTTTGACTGTGAGAGAGTTGGGATAGATACTCAGTATGTCCGGTGAAAGTAATACCGGCATCGTTAATGACGCCCTTATGTACAGGTGTAGTGACCATCGCAGAAAATTCTCCGTTACTGCAACCCGCTATAGCGCGATCTAGAGTTTTCAGTACATAGCAGGAATTTGCTGGATTGAGCTGACCAGAAACGGCCGATTCATTCAACGGAACATGAATTATTTGTAGTTTTCCTGCCTTATGCTCAGCTGAGATATTTGGGAGATATTCTGTCAACTCTAGTGGGAGTTGTAGTAACTGAGCCCGTTGATGCAGCAAATCACGGTCGGCTATGACTACTAGATTGCAAGACGGTTGTCGTTGTGCAATCTGTACACACAAATCGGGGCCGATTCCGGCGGGCTCGCCAGCGGTGAGGGCAAGGGTCTGGATGCGAGGTAGGTTGAGCAGTGTCATGAACGGTGAGAAGGGGGTCCTAACGCTCTTCCAGTCGATATTCGACATAGGCTCGATCACGGAGTCGTTGTAGCCACTCCTGAAAAGCTATGTCAGCTTTGCGTGCATGAATAGACTGACGAGCGGTTTTTCGCTGCTGTTCGCTGCTAACGTCTAAGGTTCGACGCTCGACAACTTGAATCAGATGCCAGCCGAATGGAGATTGCACGGGTTCACTGATCTGTCCGGGTTGGAGAGAATTGAGGGCTTGCTCGAACTCGGGCACGGTATCCCCGGGCGAGATCCAGCCCAGACTGCCGCCGGATGAAGCGCTGGAATCTTCAGAGTGAAGTTTCGCTAATTCCTGAAAACTAGCACCATTGTCTAATCGTTCTTTTAGATCAACAGTTCGATGTCTGGCATCGCTGGCAGAGGTCAGCTCGTTGGTCTTGACAAGAATATGGTTGGCCTGAGTCTGGGTTACTATCACGGTGGCTGCTTTCTGTCCGCGCCGCTCGAGCAACTTAAAAATATAAAAACCATTTGGACTCTGAACGACTGGTGTCAATTCACCTGACTTCATCGATGCCAGTACCTCGGCAAATTTTGTTGGCAGCTGAGTGCTCGGACGCCAGTCAAGTACGCCTCCCTTCATCGCATCTGGGGCGTCTGAAAATTCGGCAGCTACCTGAGCAAATTCAACTCCATTCTTCAATTTAGTCAAAGCAGCCTCTGCGCGCCGGTATTTGACCTCGATTTGCGGTGCCTCTGCCCGTTCTGGGACTTGTACTAGGATGTGAGCAAGAAGATACTCATTCACGCCAGCGCCCGAGATTTCTTGCTTATGAAGAAAGTTGTCGACTTCACCATCCGTCACAGTGGTTCTGTTATTCACCTCACGGTCTTTTAGACGAGTCACGATCAGCTCATTACGAATCTCATCGCGAAACTTATTGAACTTAATCCCATCTCGCTCGAGTGCAGTATGAAGCTCTGGTAAGGTCATTTTGTTTTCTTTGGCGATACGGCGCAGGGTATCATCAAGATCGGCATCACTGACTGCTAGGCCAGTTTCCTTTGCCATCTGCAGTTGTAACTGCGTGGTGATAAAACGTTCCAATAGCTGCTTCTCCAGAACGTCGTGTGGGGGTGGTTGCACGCCGCGCGTCTTCAATTCTCTGATGGTATGGCTCAGCATCTCATCAAGCTCTTTCTGTGTAATGACCTCGTCGTTCACCACCACAATGATACGATCTATCGGTGCAATTCTACCGATATGAGCAATCTGCTGTGCAGCAGTAGTCTGGGCTACCAGAACAAGCAGTAGAACTAGGAAGTGGTGAGAGTGACTTGTGCTCATATGTGTGAGGGTTCTAAGGAGTCGGAGCGAGATGAGCATTAGATAACTGGGTTGCGAGTTGATGCTCATGGCCTCATAGCGCCCCCGGTAGTTCTCGCGGTTGGACTGGTATCGGTGTAGCCGGGGATCCTCTGTTCAAGTGCTTTAAGTGGACTATTGCCGATCCCCATCAGGCCATTCAACTGAAGTTGTAGGAAGACCGCTTGGGTTGAATGCAGGGGAGTAAGAGCTATCTGTGAGTACATGAATCGTAGCGACCAGCAGCAGGCATTATACTCAATCCCTACCAGTCTTTCCAAAGTTCTGGAGTCTAGAAGAGAGTAATTTATTTTTCCGACAGCCTGCCATTTATCATTGAAACGCCACTGGGCCGAGATGTCGGCTTGGTGAAGCCCAAATGGATTCACAGGATATAACGGTATCACTACTGGATTCAGAAGTGCACCAGGCCCATAACGGGAGAATCGGTAGCCGAGGTTAATGACTCTGCCCATTTGTGGACTATAACTTAAGGCGGAGCGTACCACGCCGACTTCTGCATTATTCTGATCAAACTGAACGGTCGTATCGGTCTTGATTTGTGGCGTGAAGTGACCCGTGATTCCAGCGATAAGGTCTATCTTGCTATTGGTTGGGGCTACTCCTGACATGGTTACCCGGGTCGGCGTGAAGAAAATCTGCTGACCAATGCTCAGGCTTAGACGTTCCTTACCGGTGTTTGCTTCGAGGAAGCGTGAAGTGAGTCCCAGTGTGACTCGGTTAGCGTCATTGATGCGATCATTCCCACTGAATCGATTCTCATTAAAGATTTGTATGAAACTAAAATCTGTAAAGATTGAATCAAAGTTGGGTAGGCGGGTCTGGTCGCGGAAAGGGACATAGACGTACATAGCCCGTGGTTCGAGGGTCTGGGTGAAGCGCTCCCCACGTACTGCGACATCACGGTCAAAAATGAGGCCACTATCCAAGCTCAGTATGGGCATAGTACGATCCGGCTGCAGAGAGCTGCCCAAATTGGTTGTGGCCTGGCTGGCATTGAGGTCATAGCTGGTGTGGTGTATGCCAATCTTCGGGATAATAAAACCGAATTCCTTGCGCAGAGGAAAGCTGATGCTGGGATTAAATACTAGGCGATTACCAGTTGGCATGCTAGCCAGTCTATGAGAGAAGCTTGCCCAACTGCTCTTCAGATCAAGCTCCGCACCGAAAATATTGGGTTTGTTGATATTGAATGTGAATTCAGGCAGACGTTGGTAAACCCCTCCCCCGCGGATATTCTGGAAGCTCTGTGTCATCACTTTGAAGTTGACCGTTCCGTCCTCCCATAGATTACGCTGATAAGCTAGAGAGGCCTCTTGCTTCATATTTGCCTGGCTGGTCTTTGTGACATCATAGGCTAGGTCAATGAAGTAGTTATTATCGGAAACCTTATTGAAGTCAACATTGCCGGTCCATCCATAGCCAAACCTCTGCTCGTGTTTGAAGGCTAGGCTATATCGATTCAGATCGGAAGTGGCTGCACCTGGAATTACGCCTGAAGTTGCGCTGGGTAAGATCTCTAGCAGTATATTTCCGGTTGCTTTCTTATCCATATAACGCAATTCATTTTGCATCATGATGCCACGATTAGACATTGATCGCATCGCGAAGGTTGCATCGATATTGGGTGCGATATTCCAATAAAATGGAATCGTGAGCTCGGCGCCAGTTCTAACGCTGTAACCAATTTCAGGGGCGAGTAATCCGCTTTTTCGGGTCTTAGTGTCAAGGGAGAAGTTTACCCATGGCGTGTAAGCGATCGGAACCCCCTTGAAAGCGATTTTGACATGGCGGCCGGTACCTATCTCTTTCTTGGTGTCTATTTTTAGATCATCTGCCAGAAGCATCCAGTCATTGTCACCTTCTGGACAGGTGGTGTAGCTTCCTTGCCGGACCCGGTAGCTATCCTCACCTTCAAACATTAGTAACTTAGCGTTACCTCGGGCGCTACCAGCGTCCTTATCAAGGCCCTCCTGAAGACGATAATTAGCCCGGCTCAATTGGCCGGTTGTATTGTCAAGATTTATCCTGAGTTCAGAGCCTTCAATTAGATCTTTTCCGCCACGACGCTCGATACGCACGGTGTCCTCGACCGTAATCTCATTGGTATTTGGCAGATATCTTATTCGTTTAGCCGTGATGAGCTTGTCATCGCTACGTACCTCGACATTGCCGATCGCCTCGAACATTTCGTCGACAGTCCCTTCTAGGCTATCTGCATCGATATATACCAGTTTGTTTTCTGATTCGGCGCCCCGTAGCTCATTCTCATATAAGGGGCCGACTCCGCGCTCCTGATGGCCCTGTATCCGGCCAGTCTCCACGAATACGAATTTATTGGGGTTGGCGATTTTCTTTGCGATAGAAATCGCCGGTCCGACCGGAGTGGCGGGGGTTGGTGGTACGGGTTCAGCCACTACAACTGGGGTTACGCCTCGCAGTTGGATCTCACTAACCAGTTCAATGTTGCGCTCATAATGACCTTGCATGCGACCAGCTTCAATGAGTGAGGGCGAAGGGGCGCTGTTGTTTTTCAGTGTCTTGCGTACCAGTGGTGGTGAGTCAACAATCGCGTTCAGGGTGGGTGAAGAGGTTTCGGCTTGTACATTGAGCGAGATGCAGAGTAAGCAAATCAGCCAATGGATAGGGTAGGGAAAATATGAGCTCATTTTTTGGAGCTCTGCCGTGAAAAGGCTGTCCGACCGCGGATCAATTGCCATTTTCAGGTTTCTAATTATTGCATTACCGGTATCGAAGTGCGACGGCATGTATCCTTTCGCGGTCGGCTTCCAGGGAAGGGAGCATTCATTGGTCCTGCCACTCAGCCTGTCAGACGATGCTGCATGGGCGAATAAGGTTGTAAGTGTAACAAAAAACAAGGCACAAACCACATACAATCCTTGATAATCTGGGTATTAGCGGGGGTGTTGTCTTCAGTTGAGGGAGGCGAGCGGGATCGATATTGCTGCCGGACATATTAAAGAAAGTATGTGACAGTTTCGGTACTCAGTATCACTGACAAGAAAAGTATTCCTGTCACAGTATAATCTCGCCATCTGTTTCGAAGTAAATCCAATGGACATTAGCCGTATCATTCTTCTTCGCCACGGTGAAACCCTATGGAATCAAGAGAGCCGTATCCAGGGACATCTCGATAGCCCTCTCAGTGTCGCCGGTATCGCACAGGCTGAAGCCTTGGCTCAACGGCTGGCGGGTGAAGACTTTGCTGCCATTTATAGCAGCGATCTGGGTCGCGCACATGAGACAGCCGAGCGTATTGCGAGCGTTACCAGCCATCGAGTCACTCTTGATTCAACTCTCAGAGAGCGCAATCTGGGGGTGTTACAAGGACTCATTCGTACCGAAGCAAAGGTCTTGTATCCAGAAATCTATACCCGTTACAGGACCTTTGATCCAGACTGTGTGATCCCGGGTGGTGAGGATGCAATTCACTTCATTACGAGGGTAGTAGCAACCTTTACTTCCATCGCGAGTCGGTTTCCCGGGAGATCTGTAGTGGTGGTAACCCACGGCGGGACCCTAGACGTGATGTATCGCCATGCCAGCAGACTTCCGTTGCAGGGACCACGCACGGCCTTATTACCGAATGCTGGTTTCAATTGCCTAATCCTTGACGAGACGGGATGCTGGTCACTCCCGCTCTGGGGTGATGTAACTCATCTACAGAAACTTTTACCAAGTGGTAGTAGATGAGGCGGCCTAATGTTAGGCAGAGAGTCGTTGCGGGAATAAACTTTCGGGCGCATGCCATGATATAACTATAGAAACCACTCAGAGCCGGTTGTCTTTTTGATGAGCTACGCCTGCTGAGAGGGCTCTATTCCATCCTTAGGAGATGACTTGCATATTCATATTCTCGGCATTTGCGGTACTTTTATGGGCGGGATCGCGGCAATAGCCCGCGAGGCTGGGCACAGGGTCACGGGATGTGATGCAGATGTCTATCCACCGATGAGCACTCAACTGGAGAAGCAAGGGATCGATCTGATTGAGGGATACTCGCCCGAACAGATCGGACTGAATCCTGATGTGTTTGTGGTTGGTAACGTGGTATCTCGTGGCAATCTATTGATGGAAGAAATTCTTGGACGCAATCTACCTTATATTTCAGGTCCACAATGGCTTTCAGAGAACGTATTACGAGATAAATGGGTGTTAGCAGTTGCTGGTACCCACGGCAAAACAACTACTAGCTCGATGTTGGCTTGGATACTTTCAGATGCCGGTATGAAGCCGGGTTTTCTGATCGGCGGAATACCTCAGAATTTTGGTACATCGGCTCAGCTTGGTAGTAACTCACCTTTCTTTGTCATCGAAGCGGATGAGTATGACACCGCCTTCTTTGACAAGCGCTCTAAATTTGTTCATTACCGTCCCAGGACAGTAATTCTCAATAACTTGGAGTTCGATCATGCTGATATTTTCTCTGATCTTGCTGCTATCGAGCATCAATTTCATCAGCTCGTCCGTATCATCCCAAATAATGGTTTAATCGTTACTAATGGCAGAGATGAGAGTTTGCAGCGAGTTCTGGCCAAAGGTTGTTGGACGCCATTGGAAAAAGTGGGGATACCAGACGGCTGGCAGGCGAGTACCCGGGAGGGTGGTGGAATTTCCATCTCCTATAAGGACGAGTCGCAGGGTATTCTGAACTGGGAGCTGATGGGCGATCATAACCGCATGAATGCTTTGGCAGCGCTGTCTGCGGCTCGCCATGCTGGCGTGCCAGTTAGAATTGGCATCGAGTCGCTGGCGCGATTTAAAAACGTCAAACGTCGTATGGAAGTGCGCGGCATAGTCAGGGGCATCACTGTATATGATGATTTTGCTCATCATCCCACTGCAATCCACACGACGTTGCAAGGTTTGCGCGACAAAGTAAATGGAGGACGCATTGTCGCGGTCCTAGAGCCTCGTTCTAATACCATGAAGATGGGGACTTGGAAGGAAAGTCTGGCAGGTAGTCTTGCAGCTGCCGACCGAGTGTTCTGTTATACCGATAACCTGGGTTGGAATGCCGCAGAATCTTTGCAGTCTCTCGGCTCCAAAATATCAAACCACGACAGTCTAGAGCAGTTAATCGCTGCTATTGTTGAAACCACCTACTCTGGCGATCACGTGCTTATTATGAGCAATGGCAGTTTCGGTGGCATCCATGAGAAATTACTCGAGGCGTTGGCTGTAGCATGATCTCTCGGTGATCGGTCAATCCTGCAACTTTGAGTTCCAGATCCTCAGTTCAAGGGGCATAAGTTGCGAGTGGTTTAGCTGCCCTCCAGAATTTCCATAAGTCATAACTTGTTATAGAGAAACTCTTGATGCTACGTTCATCAACAGTGGTCAGGGTAAGTTTTTCTAGTTCACCCTGCTTTAAGGATTTTAGCAAGGGACCGAACCACTCCAGTTCAAATTTATTCAGGTTTTCTCGCCAGCCGTAAGCATCATCGTATTGAGCCTTCCCGCTTAGAGTGTCGAGTATAACCAAGTGATTGCCAGTTGCAGCAGCATGATGCCATGCTGCTGCTGTGGGTGGGAGATCCGCATGGCTCGTAGTGGTCGCCAATGCGAGGGATTTGGGGAGAACAGCATTGCCCCATACGTGAGTATAGGGAGAGCCGATCGATTGTGGCATGGTTCCGCCGCCCCAGGGCCAGATGCTATTAATAGCAAGTTCGCCTCGCGCCTCGCGCGCTAGATTGAGTGGATGCTCGTATAGGAACATTTGAATCTCGTTGAAGTATCTCTGCCATTGGAGACCGTCTCCACCGGATGGAAGAAGATCGCTGATGTCCCTCCCGGAGACTGAACTGAGCGAGTGGGTCTTCAGAGTAGGCGCTTCGGTCACACGCAAATACCAACGGTCTGGCGCTAGTGGCAGAAGAAGCGGCCTCTGTTTTGTGATACCGGAGTCCCCTAAAGTGAGATCGTAACCATCTCCGGCAAAATGGCGGTTAAGTAAATCAGTAAATTGGATCGCTTCTTCTGCTGTAACTCGGAAAATCTGACTGTCAGCCAGCACAATCTGGGTGTGTTCGATCCGTAAATGCACAGGGTCAGCGCGAAGCCAGTAATGATTTCCGGCTGTTACCTGACCCCCGCTATCGGCCTGCAACGTGATTGGTGCCACGGGCCAATCTTGCTGTTTTTCTACACCAAAAGTGTGGCACAGCCAAGCCTCAAGCCCATTCGACCCATCTTCAGTACGTAAGCTTTTCGCAAGCAGGGTTTCAAGAGCGGGTAACGGGAGGTCACGGTATATTTCAGGCAAGGAATCTTCCGGCCAGAAAAGGGAAGGAATGAGAAGATGCAACTTCATTGTGCGCAGGAATGGGGTGAATAAATAGAGTTATGGGCCGCGCTGATTAAACAACTTCGAAGCCTGCATCCCTAATGGACTGCTCTAAAAGAGCAATACTGATTATTGCATCATCATGCTGAACCCTAGCCTGAGCATTCTCCAGCGAAACATCCGCATCGCCCACCCCGGGGAGAATTTTCAGTACATTCTTTATACTCTTAACACAGCCCATGCAGGTCATACCCTTAATATTGATCACAGTTGTTCGCATTTGCTGCCCTCCTTTAAATCGTTATGATCTTGGTTGCCAGCGTTTTAGAAGTAATGAGTTGCTCACCACTGACACTGAACTCATTGCCATTGCCGCACCTGCAATCACCGGATTGAGGAGCCCTGCGGCAGCGAGTGGAATGCCAAGAATGTTGTAGATGAAGGCAAAGAAAAGGTTCTGGCGGATTTTACTCAGTGTTGCTCGCGAGAGCGAAATCGCATCGGCCGCACTCATTAGATCATTACGCATCAAGGTAATGTCGGCCGCTTTAATCGCTATATCAGAACCTGCCCCGATGGCAAAACTTACGTCGGCTGCAGCAAGCGCCGGTGCATCGTTGATGCCATCCCCTACCATGCCGGTGAATTTACCACTCGCTCGCAATTTTTCGACTTCTGTGGCCTTGTCCTGTGGCAATACTTCGGCACGATAGTTGGAGATACCTGTTTGCAGGGCAATGGCAGCAGCGGTGGTCGGATTGTCCCCGGTCAGCATTATGACCTCAATACCCATAGATTGAAGTCGTTTTACCGCCCGCGCGGAGGTGTTGCGTAAGCGGTCTGCGATGGCAAAGTAGCCCATAATTTGGGGGATATCGTTGTTTACGACCGCGATAGCGATAATCGTCTTGCCCTCAGTTTGAAGGGTAACGATATCGGCATCTTCAATTTTAGCGCCATGGCTGCGTAGAAATTTAGGTGAACCTAAAAAGTATTTAGTGCCATCGATATTGGCAGTAATCCCGCTACCAGTGACAGCGGTAAAGTCAGTTATTCTTTGTGATCGGATGTTCATACCTCCAGCGCGCTCAAGCACTGCTTTTGCGAGAGGATGCTCTGAGCCCTGCTCCAGCGAGGCGGCAACTTGCATCAAATCGTGTTCGGTAACCATTCCTGTCAGGATAATATCAGTCACCGCAGGTCTGCCTTCTGTAAGAGTGCCAGTCTTGTCCACGATCAGGACCTGAATTTTTTCTGCATTCTCCAGTGCGGCAGCATTCTTCACGAGTAAGCCCGCTTGGGCCCCACGACCAGTGCCAACCATTATCGCTGTCGGTGTTGCTAGACCTAATGCGCAGGGGCAGGCGATTACCAGTACCGCGACAGCATTAATCAATGCTGTAACAAAATCACCCAAAAACCACCAGGTGAGTGATAGTGTCAGCATACTGATGGTCATCACCACCGGCACAAATACGGCGGAGATAGCGTCCGCCATTCTCTGGATGGGGGCCCTGGACCCTTGTGCCTGGTCTACTAAGTTGATAATGGCTGCGAGTTGGGTATGGCTGCCAACATCGGTTGCGCGACACTTGAGCAAGCCCTGCTGGTTCATAGTAGCCGCGTAGATTCTTGCTCCGGTTTGCTTCGTGACTGGGAGGCTCTCACCGGTCAGCATGGCCTCATTCACACTGGATGATCCCTCGATCACGATGCCATCCACTGGAAGACTCTCCCCTGGGCGCACAATGAATATATCTCCTACCACAAGGGTATTTGCATCAACTTCAATGATCTCACCATCGCGTTCCATCCGCGCAGTTTTAGGTTGTAGCTTTATCAGTTCCTCGATAGCGGTCGAGGTCTTCCCCTTGGCACGAACCTCCATCAACTTTCCGAGCAATACTAGCGTGATGATTGCCGCACCTGATTCAAAATATACATGCTGATCCAGTGAGAGTATCGTCACTACTGCACTAAAGAAATACGCCATGCTGGTACCGAGTGCGACTAGCACATCCATGTTGGCGCCACCACCACGTAATGCATGCCATGCACTTATATAAAAACGCTTGCCGATCCAGAACTGTACCGGTGTAGCCAGTAGCCATTGCAGCCATCGTGGTAAAAATTCGGTATTTACACCAGCGAAAATAGTAACCATATGAAGCATCAGAGGCAGAGTGAGGGCAGCCGAAATCAAAAATATATGCAGCTCCTTCTTGTAAGCTATTGCCCGTTTCGCCTTCTCTTCAATGAGGCTGGCATCATTGATTTCAATAGCGCCATAGCCAGACCTTTCAACAGCAGCAATTAGGTCATCGGGTGTTGCCAATCCGGGAGTGAAGCTGGCTCGAGCTGTTTCCGTCGCCAGGTTAACCGTGGCGGTAACGCCGGGGATCTTGTTGAGTGTTTTTTCGATACGGTTGCTGCATGCAGCGCAGGTCATGTCGCTGATTTTTAGTTGTATCGACTGTGGGGCAACGTGGAAACCTGATTGCTCAATTGAATGGACCAAATCCTCTGGCTTAGTGGCGGCAACGAAATCAAGCCTAATCCGCACCTTTTCATTGGCGAAGTTAACCGCCGCATGAACGCCCGGGAGTTTATTCAGGTTCGTTTCGATCCGCGAGGCGCAGGCTGAACATGTCATGCCCGCGATAGGAAGCTCAATCTGCTTGAGAGTAGGAGGGCTCATATTGGCTGCACATTCATGGCGAGGTCAGCATATGCAGAGCAGATTTAAGTAGTCAGTAATGAGGTAACTAGGATACAGAGGAATTCACATTTTTCTGCAGTATGCACCAGCGTCAGTCCGCCCGCCGCAACTGCGGGAATAGAATCACATCACGAATGCTAGGACTGTCAGTGAATAGCATGACCAGACGGTCTATGCCGATACCTTCCCCTGCAGTGGGGGGTAATCCATATTCTAGCGCGCGGATATAGTCTGCATCATAGTGCATGGCCTCAGCATCACCGGCCTCTTTAGCTTTTGCTTGCTCTAGGAAACGGGCCGCCTGATCTTCTGGATCGTTCAACTCTGAAAAACCATTAGCAATTTCTCGTCCAGCGATGTAGAGCTCGAAACGGTCAGTTATCTCAGGATTAATATCGTTGCGCCGTGCCAGAGGCGAGACCTCTGCTGGATAATCAATAATGAAGGTTGGTTCGAATAATAAGTGTTCAACGGTTTCGTCAAACAATGTGAGCTGTAATCCACCGATGCCGTCTCTTGGTTTGTGGGAAACTTTTAAGGTTTGCAATTGGTCGATCAGAAAATCCCGGTCACTGAGCTGTGTGTCGGTGAATTGCGGGTGAAATTTCTGAATCGCCTGGGTGATGGTCAGCCGTGTGAATGGTTTTGAAAAATCGATTTCCCGTTCCTGGTAGGTGAATTTGGTTGTACCCAGAACCTTCTCCGCCACCTCCCTCAACATAACCTCGGTGAAGTCCATCAGGTAAATGTAGTCCTGATAAGCCTCGTAAAACTCTAGCATGGTGAATTCAGGGTTATGTCGAGTGGAGATTCCTTCATTACGGAAGTTTCGGTTGATTTCGAATACTTTCTCCATGCCCCCTACCACCAGTTGTTTCAAATAAAGTTCCGGTGCAACGCGCAGGTAAAGCGGCATATCCAGTGCATTATGATGAGTGGCAAAAGGTCTAGCCGCCGCGCCGCCTGGGATAGGATGCATCATCGGTGTTTCCACTTCCAGATAGCCGCGTTTAACGAAAAACTCACGGATGGACTGGATAATTTTATAACGGCTGGCAAATACCTTGCGTGTCTCTTCATTCGTGATCAGATCAAGATAACGTTGGCGATACTTTTGTTCTTGATCGGTTAAGCCGTGGAACTTCTCCGGTAGCGGGCGTAGTGATTTGGTTAGAAGGCGTAGCTGTGTTACCCGAACTGAGAGTTCGCCTGTTTTGGTTCGGAAGAGCGCCCCCTGAGCGCCGATTATGTCACCGAGATCATGATGCTTGAATGCTTGGTGAGCAGATTCACCGGTTAGATCGTTACTGATATAGAGCTGGATTCGTCCGCTCATGTCCTGGATAGTGGCAAAACTAGCCTTGCCCATCACACGCTTTAACACCATTCGCCCTGCGACCCGTACTAATTTTGCCGCAGCCTCAAGCGTTGCATTGTCATCTGCACCATGCTGTCTGTGGAGATCTGATGTCAGACTGTCGCGTCGGAAATCATTGGGAAAGGCATTGCCAGATTTGCGCAACTCAGTCAGTTTGGCTCGTCGCTCATCGACTAGGCTGGCCTCTAGTGGCGTTTTGGCATCTGTGTCGTGCAAGTTTTTGTTGAGTTTCGACTCATCCATTTTATTTGAACTCCTTAACAGGCTATTAAACACATTGTTTCAGACTTGCCTCGATAAAGGTATCCAGCCCGCCGTCGAGGACGCCTTGGGTATTACCAATCTCGATTCCAGTACGTAAATCTTTGATGCGCGACTGATCCAGCACGTAAGAGCGGATTTGGTGTCCCCACCCAATATCAGTCTTGGAATCTTCCATCGCTTGTTTTTCGTCGTTACGCTTGCGTAATTCTGCTTCGTATAGGCGTGACTTCAGCATGGCCATGGCTTCTGCTCGGTTACGGTGCTGCGAGCGGTCATTCTGGCATTGAACTACAATTCCGGTAGGGTTATGGGTGATACGGATCGCCGAATCGGTTTTGTTAATATGCTGACCCCCCGCACCGGAGGCGCGAAATGTATCAATGCGCAAGTCTGCAGGGTTGATATCTACTTCAATAGTTTCATCGACTTCTGGGTAAACAAAAACGCTGGCAAAAGAGGTATGGCGACGGTTGCCAGAGTCGAATGGAGATTTTCGGACTAATCGATGCACGCCACTTTCAGTGCGTAAATAGCCGTAGGCGAAATCACCAGAGATTTTAAGGCTAGCACTCTTAATCCCGGCGACCTCGCCTGAGGACTCTTCCAGCACCTCCACTTTGTAGCCACGGCGTTCGCAATAGCGCAAGTACATGCGTTCCAGCATGGCCGCCCAGTCCTGAGCTTCAGTGCCGCCGGAGCCAGATTGAATATCAATAAAGCAGTTATTAGGATCCATCGGATTGGAGAACATGCGGCGGAACTCCATGTCGGCGACAGTTTTCTCCAGTTGCGAGACATCGATACCGACACTCTCCAGGGTAGCATCGTCATTTTCTTCTTTGGCCATCATGAACAGATCGCGGGCGTCGTGAAGCTGCCGCCCAGTTGTTTCTAAGGTGTTGACGACACTCTCAAGCAATTTTTTTTCACGTCCTAATTCTTGGGTGCGTTTGCTGTCACCCCAGATGGCTGGATCTTCAGCCTGGCGATTGAGTTCATTTAGGCGTGTCTGTTTGGAATCGAAGTCAAAGATACCTCCGTAGCTCTATCGCTCGGTTGTCGAGAGAGTTGAGTTGGTTGGCAATGGCGTTGATTTGTTCAGCTTCCATGGGTGTCTAACCTGAAAATGCAATAAAATAAAATTATACAGTAACCTAGGATGAGACCGCCGCAGAGATGTTGGAGAGGGGGCTATATCTTGATACCTGCGTCTTATCGGCAGGAGGGGTGATTTTTTCGTTACAATCACGCCATGGCAAAATTCTTTGCATTAATTCCTGCGGCGGGGTTCGGTTCGCGTATGGGCAATGAGTTGCCCAAGCAGTATTTGCCTCTAGCCGGGAGGCCGATGATCTATCATGCCTTGCGCACGCTATGCGACTCTCCTCGTATTGCCGGGGTGTTTGTCGTACTTTCGCCTGGGGACAACGAGTGGCCACGGCATGACTGGTCTGAATTTTTCGGCAAGCTGGTGGTATTCAATTGCGGCGGTGCGGCTCGTGCCGAGAGCATACTCAATTGTCTTAAAGAAGCTCCAGCAGCATCGCCCATTTGCGATGACGATTGGGTGCTGGTTCACGATGCGGCCAGACCTTGTTTGAGTGTGGCGCAGCTTAACAAACTGATCAATGAACTTGTTGATGATGCGGTGGGTGGGTTGCTCGCGGTTCCGGTGGCTGATACCTTAAAACGTAGCGATGCCAATAGCCGGGTTGAGCATACCGAATCTAGGGAGGGTCTGTGGCAGGCACAAACGCCGCAGATGTTTCGATACAGGCTGCTACTTGATGCCTTGAGCAGGATTGGCGGGGCGGCCATGACAGACGATGCTGGCGCAGTTGAAGCATTGGGTCTATACCCTAAATTAGTACTGAGTGATACCCGTAATTTAAAGGTTACCTATCCCCAAGACTTGGCTTTGGCAGAATTGATTTTACGCGAGAGGAAACCGTAATGAGTAAGATTAGAATCGGGCAGGGCTTTGATGTTCATCAATTGGTTGAAGGTCGTGAGCTGATCATCGGCGGTGTTACCATCCCTTATGAGAAGGGCCTGATGGGGCACTCTGATGCTGACGTGTTACTGCATGCGGTCTGCGATGCATTACTTGGAGCCGCTGCGTTGGGGGACATCGGTCGGCACTTCTCGGATACCAATCCTCGCTACAAGAATATCGATAGTCGTATTTTATTACGCGAGGTTCATCGGTTGTTGGAGAAGAGTGGCTATAAAGTGAGTAATATTGATGCAACCATCATAGCTCAATCGCCTAAATTGGCGCCGTATATCCTAACCATGATCGCTAATATCGCGCAGGATTTGCAGATGCCAGCTCTGGATATCAACGTTAAGGCTAAGACTGCGGAGTGTCTTGGCCCGGTGGGTCGGGGTGAGGGAATAGAGGCAGAGGTGGTGTGCCTGATTGCCACAACAGACGATGCAGTTGGTTGAAAAAAATACCTCCATCAAGGAAGAAATCGCTCGGGTCTTCTTTGCTGTCTGGCCTGATACTGCGGTGCAAAGACGGTTAGATGACCTTGCAACACAGCTCGAAAATAGCTGTGGCGGACGAAAAGTTAGAGCAGAAAATATTCATCTGACGCTGTTATTTCTGGGGGATGTAAAGGACAGTCGGCTGGACGCATTATGTCAGATTGCGAGCGAAGTTGAGGGAGATGGGCTTCAGGCTTTCGATTTCGTGGTTGATGAAGTTCGTAACTGGAAGCATAACCATATTACTTATGCAGGGCTGAGCAAGACTCCTCAGGAGCTCCTGAATTTGGTATTTGCGTTACAGAGAAAGCTGTCCACTGCTGGGTTTTTATTCGACCTCCAGGCTTATGTGCCTCATATAACGCTGGTAAGAAAGGCCAAGTTCCCTATTCCTTCGATTGGGCCCGGGATAGATTTGCCTGATGGGATGCAACCAGTGATCTGGTCGGTGGGTGAATGGGTATTGGTAAAGTCAGGGCAGGCTAACGGCAGATCTGGTTATACCCCTATCGGTCGTTGGTCTTTAGCATGACAAGTAAGTGTCAAAAGTGGGGAAAAAGTGATCACCATCAAGCGTATGGGATTAGAAAGACGCTCAGTGGGCTTTCTGGGTTGAAGCTCCTGTCTTGAAGGTACTCGCATTCGATACCTCTACCGAGTACTGTTCCCTCGCGCTCTGGCTTGATGGCGAGATACGGAACCGGGAGGTGCTTGCTGGGCAAAGACATTCAGAGTTGCTTCTGCCACTGCTGCACGAGTTACTGGAAGAAGCTGGTCTGACGCTTGCACAAATGGATGGAATTGCCTTTGGCGCTGGTCCTGGATCATTCACCGGACTGCGTATTGCCTGTGGAGTAGCACAAGGATTAGCTTTCGGTATGAACTTGCCTGTCATAGGTATAAGTACGCTGGAAGCGTTGGCTCAACAGACAGGGGATGCTAATGTAATTGTAGCGATTGATGCTCGCATGAGTGAGATTTATCATGCTTCCTACACAAAATCGGTGGATGGCTGGCAAGTAGTGAGTGAGCCCTCTCTTTGTCTACCCCAGCAGGCGCCAACGATGTCTGGGATCAATTGGACGGGTTGCGGCAGCGGGTTTGCTAAGTATGATGAGACCTTGCGCAGCCGTTATCAAGGGTCTATCGGACGTATTGCCGGCGACCTTAGTCCGCGTGCGCGGGAGATGGTGCAACTGGCAGTACCCAGATTTTTAGGCGGATTAGCGTTAGATCCGGCCGATGCTGCGCCATTTTATATTCGAAACAAGGTGGCTCTGAAGGAGTCGAAGCGATGAATGCCCAGTGGAAAGAAATACCGCAAATCAGGTGCATGCTCCCGGCGGACCTGGATGGGGTGATAGCCGTTGAACACGAGGTTTTTCTTTTCCCCTGGACGCATCGTAATTTCAGTGACTCACTTAACGCTGGCTACCATTGCAGGGTGTTGGAGCAGTCTGGCCATATTTTCGGTTATGGTGTGATGACCATCGGGGCAGATGAGGCTCATCTGCTCACACTTAGTATTGCCGCCGGATGGCAGCGGCAGGGCTGGGGTGAGAAATTACTGCAGCAGTTTATTTGTATTGCCAGAGAGCATCATGCGAAGTCGATGTTTCTGGATGTGCGTGAATCCAACCGAGCTGCTGCCAAGCTGTATGAACGAATTGGATTCAGGAATATCGCTAAACGCAAAGATTATTATCCCGCGATGGGTGGACGAGAAGACTCGCTTGTTATGGAACTGATGTTATGAAACCTGCCGTGAGTTTGATGTGAGTGCCAGGCGGGAGGAGATGCTCGAAGAGTTGGGTCTGACACCGCTCTGGCACCGGCGAACTCTCCAGCATGTAACAGATAGCGCTATGGAGGCTATTCATCAGGCCGACGTTACTAATAACAGGCATGCGCGGGTGATGCAGATGGACTGGACTCAGCTCAAAGTCAGCGTGGCGGACTGTGCTGCCTGCCCCCTGCATCAGACACGTACCCATTCGGTGTTTGGCGCTGGCGATGAGAATGCTGACTGGCTATGGGTGGGAGAGAGCCCGGGTGTTGAGGAAGATGCTAATGGCGCGCCCTTCGTCGGTCAGGTTGGTAAGCTGCTGGATAATATGCTGGCAGCAATCTCTCTGAAGCGAGACAGTAATGTCTATATCACCAATATCGTTAAGTGCCATCCGCCTGCCAACCACAACCCTGAGAATGCTGAGGCGCTGCAGTGTCATCCTTATCTGGCACGGCAGATTGAATTAATCCAGCCAAGACTCATTATTGCACTCGGAAATTTCGCCTCGCAGAGCTTTCTTAATACCGATGCCACGGTCGCTAGTCTGCGTGGAAAATTACATCAATTCTCGGGCATCCCCTTGATCGTAACTTATCATCCGTCCTATTTACTACAGACACAAGCCGACAAAACCAAGGCCTGGGAGGATTTATGCTTTGCAAAAGCCACTATGCAGAGGCTGTTGCAATAATTAATTCAGTCCCCATTTAACCGATATCAGATTTTTTTGGAGGGTCCTTGCGCAGTCTATTATTGTCCATCACGCTGTTGCTTACCCTTGCTTTAGGAGGGTGTGGTTACAATACCCTGCAGTCTAATGATGAGTGGATCAAGGCTGGCTGGGTGGAAGTTCTAAATTAGTACCAGCATCGTGCCGATCTAGTCTCGAACTTGGTAAGTGTTGTGAAAGGTTTTGCGGCACAGGAGAAAGATGTATTGCTGGGTGTTACCAACGCCCGCTCCAGAGTGGACGGTATTCAGGCCACACCTGAGTTGATCAACGATCTGGTCGTTTTATAATAAGTCTGTTTAATGGCCCTTGTGTTCCCCGATTAGATGTAACGAGTCTTCCTTGCTCTGGTTGATCAAGTGCCATTTACGGATCAGGGTCATGATCACTGCTACAAACGATCCAAACAGAATGATGACGGTGTAAACGTGTACATCGAGGCTAATCAGTAAAGCATAAAGGGACAGCATTATAAGTATGCTTAGATTTTCGTTGAAATTCTGTACTGCAATAGAATGACCAGCGCCCATCAGTATGTGACCACGATGCTGCAGAAGAGCATTCATCGGTACCACGAAATATCCAGCCAGTCCGCCGATCAGCATAAGTAACCCGATCGCGACCCACAGGTCTCGCACCACGACCATAGTCATCACCACAATGCCCATAGCAATACCTAGTGGAATCACATTGACCGATTTTCGCAGTGAAACTAAGCGGGCAGCCATGACTGCGCCCACCGCAATGCCTAGAGCAACTACCCCTTGTAACTGAGCGGCCTTGCTGAGTGGAAAGTCGAGCGCTGTTTCGGCCCATTTCAGTACAATAAATTGTAAAGTTGCACCTGCCCCCCAGAATAGTGTTGTGACAGCGAGGGAGATCTGGCCAAGCTTGTCGGTCCATAACAATTTCAGGCAGTGGCTGAACTCGTGTATCAGGAATACCGGATTCTTCCTGAGTATGCGGTGATCAACCCCGGTATCGGGGATATACAAATTGAAAGTAGCTCCGATGCAGTAAAAGGTAGCGATAAGCAGAATGCCTGCTTCCGTTACGGTGTCCACGCCGGTATTGATGAAGGGAAAGTCGAATGCTAGGAATACAGAAGAAACGGCAGGTGTGATCAATATTCCGCCCAGAACTGTACCAAGAACGATGGAGGCAACGGTCAATCCCTCGATCCAACCGTTGGCAATGACCAGCTTCTCCGGTGGTAGCAACTCAGTCAGTATGCCATATTTAGCTGGGGAGTAAGCGGCAGCACCTAGGCCTACGATTGCATAGGCAGCGAGGGCGGAGTATTGATGCGTTGCGAGAAAGAGCAAGCTACAGCCCACAATCTTGATGGCATTGCTGATAAACATTACCCTCCACTTTGGCATGGAGTCAGCGAAAGCGCCTACAAAAGGGGCAAGAATTACATAGAAAAGCACAAATACAAACTTAAGCATGGGAGTGAGATAGGCGGGGGCGTGCAGGTCTATTAATAGCGCAATAGCGATAACCAGTAATGCATTGTCTGCTAGCGACGAGAAGAATTGCGCCGCCATGATGGTATAGAACCCGCGTTTCAAGATGTCACTCCGAATAAATTTTCGTCATCAGATGCTGGATTATAGAATGGAGACCTACGCTTGCTCTTGGGCAGCCGGCTTTATACCATGAAATTGCTACATCGGCTAACCATAACAACCTGATCCGATTCTTGATGATGAGGGCTCTGTCAGATACTATCCGAATGACAGAATTTGTGATTGAATGCTTCGTTAAGCACTCTACTAAAGTCTTGCATCAACCTGTGATGTGGCGACTCCGTAATGCATCCCCACTCAATATAAGATAGATGACACGCCCCATTCAAGCCCTAATTGATCTCTCTGCGCTCGAACATAATCTGTCTATAGTTCGACGTCACGCGCCGCGAGCACGCGTAATGGCGGTGATTAAGGCGGATGCCTATGGCCACGGTTTACTGCGCGCCGCCAGCGCACTCAAGAGCGCGGATGGATTTGCGTTGCTTGAGTTGGATGCTGCAATACGCTTGCGGGATGCGGGCTATCGACAACCTATATTACTCGTTGAAGGTTTTTTTTCTATAGAGGAATTGGCGCTGATCGAGGAATACCAATTGAGCACCGTGATTCACCATGGCGAGCAATTATCCATGCTATCTGCCCTCAAGCGGCGAGGCGGTTTGGATGTATTTCTGAAGCTCAATACCGGCATGAACCGATTGGGATTTATGCCTGAAGAATTTTCTGCTGCGTTGGAGTCCTTGAAAGGTAATCCTGCTATTGGACAGATTACCTTGATGACTCATTTTGCTCGAGCGGATGAACTGATTGGCAAGGAAAGCGTGAACTCTCAATTTCAACTTTTTAACACAGTCGTTGCAGGACGAAATTTGCCCTGCTCATTAGCTAATTCAGCAGCGATTTTACGCTACCCTGAAACCCATACCGATTGGGTGCGCCCCGGCATTATGCTCTATGGCGCCTCGCCATTTGTCGACAAGACTGCCGCTGATCTGGGTCTTCGTCCTGTAATGACAGTATCTAGTAAAGTCATCGCCGTGCAGGATATCAAGTCGGGAGATGCGGTTGGGTATGGTCATGCTTTTCGCGCCGACCGAGCAATGCAGGTTGGGATCGTTGCGGGTGGTTATGCAGATGGCTATCCGCGTCACGCGCCCACCGGCACACCGTTACTGGTGAATGGCAAACGCAGCCGTATTCTCGGACGTGTATCGATGGATATGTTACATGTGGATCTGAGTGGAATCGAGGGTGCGGGTGTGGGAAGTCCTGTAATACTGTGGGGGGACGGAATGCCAGTGGATGAAGTGGCGCAGTCGGCTGGCACCATTAGCTATGAGCTATTGTGCGCTCTGGCACCGCGTATGCATGTAGTAGCCTAAATAAAGAAGGGCGACCATTAAGGTCGCCCCTTTTATCAAGCAACTTGTTATGGTTACTCGACCTTGGCTTTGGCGCGTAGCTCATTGACAGCACTTTCAAATTGTCGCTGTAACACACGCTGCGTCAGGTTATTCTTAATCTCTTCAAACGACGGAATCTTTAGTGGACGCACATCCTCCAATCGGATCACGTGCCATCCGAAAGGTGTCTGTACCGGTTGATCGGTGAGTTGTCCTTTGTTCAGATTGGTCAGGGCCTCAGCAAAGGGGGTCACATAATTTCCAGCAGGACTCCACTCGAGTTCACCTCCCTTTCCTTTACTGCCAGCGTCCATAGACTTTTCCTGGGCAATTTGACCAAGCTTCGCGCCTTTCTTGACTCGGGCAATAATATCCTTCGCCTCGGCCTCTGTTGTAACCAAAACGTGGCGTGCCTTATATTCTTTGTCACCCATCTGAGTTTTTAGTGTTTCATACTCTTTACGCATTTCTGCATCACTGACTGGATGGGTTTTAATGTAGTCGATCTGGTATGCGCGGACTAGCGCTGTCTGACGAGCAATTTCCAATTGAGCGATGATTTCAGGATCTCGATCCAAGCCCTTTCTTAAGGCTTCTTGAGCGATCACTTCCTCAGCGATTAGGTCATCACGCAAGGCCTTCCTGACTTCAGGGCTATCCGGTTGGCCCTGTGTAACGCGTGCCTTCATAATAAAATCGAGCCGCGATTGCGGGATTGCAACCCCATTCACCTTAGCCATAGGCACTGCAGGCTGGGCCTGAGCGGTGGTTGCGGCGATCAGACCAGAAATTCCAATCGCTAGTAAATGCGAAAATTTTATTAGTTTCATATAGGTACCTTGGCTCCCCTGTCAGTGGACTGAATCAGAATTAAACTCTTCTGGAGTATACGCTTTTACACTAATTGCGTGAATATCCTTGCTCATCATCTCGCCTAATGCGGCATAAACTAGGCGGTGTCGAGACATTGCCGGCTTTCCAGAGAATTCTGGAGAGACAATAGTTAGAAGGTAGTGTCCACCACCGCTCTTGGCGCCCTCATGCCCCGCATGCCGGGCGCTCTCATCAGAGAGCTCAATGCTCTCAGGATTGAGTGTGGCAAGTTTCTGTTTGATTAGGTCGAGTGTTTTCAATTGTGTCGTGGCCGCTAATTAAGTAGGAAAGACTTTCTTGAAAGGTTTGACTGTAACTTCTGCATAGACTCCTGCGGTGACGTAGGGGTCAGCCTCTGCCCAAGCGCGAGCGGCTGTTAGTGACTCAAACTCAGCCACGATGAGGCTTCCAGAGAACCCTGCCGGACCTGGGTCGGGGCTATCGACTGACGGGTAGGGGCCCGCCAGGATGAGGCGTCCGTCATTCTGCAAAGTATTGAGTCGTTCCAGATGGGCAGAACGGGCCGTCAGTCGGTTTTCTAGGCTATTGGGGGCATCCTCAGCATTTATCACGTAGAGCATCATTTTCCTTTGTCCTCCTTGTCTTCTACATACTTTGCCAGCATCAGCGCTTGTAACAAAACAAAAGTCAGCATCAGGCCCATGAACCCGAATAGTTTAAAGTTAACCCAAGTCTCGGTGGAATAATTGAAGGCCACGTAGAGATTGATCCCACCCATCGATGCAAAAAACCCCGCCCAACTGGTATTGAGCCGCCCCCATATTCTATCAGGCAGACTGATTTGTTCTTTCATCATCACGCGGATCAAGTTCTTATTGAAAAAACTATGGGCCACCAGCAATGCGCCAGCAAATAGCCAGTAGAGCACCGAGGGCTTCCACTTGATGAAGGTTTCGTCCTGTAGTATGAGTGTGGCTCCACCGAATACGCCGATAATGACAAGGCTCACCCATAGCATCCTGTCAACCTTGCGGTGACGGAACCAGACCCAGCCGATCTGAAGAAAAGTGGCAGCAATAGCCACGGCAGTGGCGGTATAGATGCCATATATCTTGAATGCGATGAAGAACAAGATGACCGGGAAAAGATCGAATAAAAACTTCATAAATGCCGGATGATAGATTTGTGGTTAGTAACGAAAACACTTATGACAGCCTAAACTGGGAAAAGCTCCTGTATTTTTGAGCTAGCCAAAGTATAGTTCAGTGTAAATGCATCGACGATGTTTTCCCCTCTTCGGGGAATTCGGCATGTACTACCTCCCCCTCCGGATTTGGAAACAGAGGCGCTCCACACTCTTCGCAATATTCAAGAGGAAAGCGATTATCCAGCAGCGTGACATGGGTTACGCCACATTCACGAAGCGTCGTTTCGATCTGTGCCACGGTATCATTAGTCTCGTCTTCCTCACCGACTAGTGCCCAAACGATGCCGTAGAGTACGTCGTCGCGATCCTTGAAGGTGAAGCTGATGCGATACTCTTCTAGCCATTGATCAAAAAATGGCGCGATCACGGCGCGTAAGCCACTTGCAGGAATATTCAGCGTGGACTGTAGGAAATCGATGGTGGCGTGCATGGAGTAAGGGCGAGCGAGGCGGTCTGCCATGCGCCAAGCGGAAAAGAAGCCGTCCGGCAATAGCAGTTCCAGAGCGCAACCTTGGAATAGCGGGCGGAGGACTTCGCTGCCAGGAGTCTGCCAAGCAAGTAATATCTCTTGTTTCTGAGTCTTAGTCTCGGGCACCTTCCCGACTTGGCTGGTTCCAATAGACTCCTGCCACTGGAACATGGGTTTCCCCCGGGGTACGGCAATGGCGCCGAGGAGGTATCGAGTATCTGATAGAAATCGCCCTGTCTCAGCCAATTGACGAGGGTTCATGTGTAAATCACGATTCTCAGCTGAGGCTACCCAAAGTTTTTTGGCCAGTTCATGAGTGAGGTGATAACCGCGCGGCAGCTGGTCTGGGCTGAATAGGTAATCCGCTAGGGAAAATTGAATATCCGTTGCTAGCACTTGTGCTTGAAGATGCGCTCGTAGACTGGCGAGCATTGGCTCTGGAATAGGACCAGAGGGGATCGAAAAGCGTGACCAGGTCAGTACTGGAGCTGCGAACATCAGCACGTCATAGTTACGGTCTTTATGGGTCAAGACACTGCACTCAATCGCCGCTTCGATGGCATGGATGAACTCGCCATAACCAGCCGGATCGGTTTCATAAAGCTGATCCAGTGCTGTTTCCAGATTTTGATCATCACCCGTTCGTAACTGGCCGTGGATCGTCGCTGCCAGTAGATTCTCCCAGAAGGCATCTTCAATCCGACTCCCAGAAGCAGCGAGCCCTGCTGCCAGACGCGAGAGCTCCTGAACGGCGCGTGGGGATTTGCTGCGGTGCGGGGCACGAGTTTTTTTCATAACAGAGGCCGGCACATAGTGATCAACGGCTCATTTTAACCTAAATGATCTGATTGGGCAGAGTGGGTTGTACACAG
>JACDSH010000011.1 GCA_013450215.1 Nitrosospira sp. | reverse complement strand
GAGTGAGGCCCACGGTGAGAAGTGGGGATGGGTACAGTCTATTAGAGGGTTCGTGAGAACTTTTAGATAGGGGTTCAAGAAAAGTTCAATTTTTAAATTTGAACTAAATCGCCTCAATCATTAACAAACGTACAAGGGCCATGACCAGATCGATTGGTATTGGATCTGATAAGGGCCTGAACCGTGTAACCGATCTGCTCATATCACCGGCAGTATCGTTGATCTCACCGCTTTAATTGTGTAATGCATGTGTTGAATCAGTCGTTACGGGTCACTCTGCTCTCAGAGCAGAGTTAATTTTTTTAAGGAGTGAAGGCGATGATGAGTTTTCTGATGGTTTTGACGACTGCTACCTTGGTGATGTATGCGATTGTGATTCGGAGTTCATCCTCCATGAGGATTGCCAGCCCACCGCGAAGGTAGGTATATAAAGACCGGTAATTTAGAAGGAGTACATCAGGCGACTCGTTGCTGATGGTTACGTTACCAGTGGACCGAGGGTAGCGTTTCTATTCGGCATTGAGTCGGTCTGATTAACCGATAAAATCTGACGAGTATTTCATATCCATTTGAGTGCTGGTGGCACAGAGCCCTCACCCAGGCATAACCCTCAAGAGCCTCCGCCTTCAGACTCAGCCACTTTTTATTTATTTCCCCAGAGTGAGCGTTTCTGATCTGTTCTTATTGAGTTCAATCGAATCTCATGACCATCATGCATAAGATTTTTCTAATGCTGGCTCTTGCCATTGTGAGTAGTAACGTAGCGGCTGAATGGACATCAGTCGGTAAAAATAACTCATTCACCGGGTATGTCGATTTCATTAGCATTGAAAAAAACGGAAATAGGGTGAGGATATGGAGCATGAATGATTACAAGGTGCCTGGATTTCTGACTGGCGGAGAAAAGTATTTATCCACAAAAACTCAGGTTGAGTATGACTGCAAAGTTGAAACGAAGAGAACGTTATCCTTCGTCCTTTACTCAGAGCATATGGGGAATGGTGAGCGCGTTAGTATGGGGCACAGTCGACCAGCTAATGATGATTCAGGGAGTGGAAGATATAAATTAAATCCACCTGGAAGCATAGATAAAATCCTATGGGATTTGGCTTGTGGCCAACGCTAGCACTAGAGCATAGCCCCGTCTCTGAGGCCATCATGAAGTTGCATAACGAGTACATTAAGAGATATCGATTATAAATGTAAGACGAGTAACATTCAGCAAGCCATCCCGGCCTGAGATCCCCTCAAGCCGATCGTAATCAACATACCAACTGAGTAGGCTCTTCTTGATCGAATTGTGTTGTATAAATTTCAACACATTTCTAAGCTGAGCCTTAACCGCTATATCCTAGTCGATCCAGTTTAATCCATTTCCGTTCCCGGCCAAGTCCGGGAGTTCCCCGTTAAATAAGTACCACTAAACCTTAGTGATCTAGCAGGCTGAGCAATATCAGTGAAGGTCCGCTAGGGTGCTTGTTTCTCATTTCATACTCGTGCACAATTTCCACTAAACTCGGAATTTATTTAAAGGGCAATCGTTTAATTCATGGATTATGTAGATGTACTCAGTAAGGACACAAGGATTCCATTACTGTTTTCCTACAGAAGGTGTCCTTATGCGATGAGAGCAAGAATGGCTTTGATTGATTCAGGAATTGATTTTAATGTATACGAGATTTCATTTAAGAATAAACCTCATGAGATTATTGAAATCAGCCCCAAGGGGACGGTCCCTGTTCTCAGACTCGCCAATAAAGTGATTGATGAAAGTCTTGATATCATGATGTGGGCCTATGCAAATGGGAGCTCTTCACACTATTCAGATTTAGATAAAGACGTAATTGATACTGGGCTGGAACTGATTCGTAAAAATGATCATGAATTTAAATTACATCTAGACCAGTACAAGTACTTTACAAACTACCCATCAAGCTCAAAGGATGCGTTAGGAGGTGCCTGCCTATTCTTTATCGAGACTTTAGAAGGAATGCTCAACCTGAATAAGTACTTATTGTCGGATAAGATCTCCTTTGCCGATATTGCGATATTCCCTTTTATTAGGCAGTTTGCTGGCGTAGATATGAATTTTTTTACCAGTCTTAAATTTCATAGGGTTCAGGAATGGCTGTCAGATCTTACAAGTAGTGAATTATTCATGAATGCAATGATTAAACCCAGACAGAGAAATGCAAGTGCACAAACAGAGGTTCCCTAATCATTACGTCGTTTGTTCTAGTAATTAACCAATGGCTACTGATAGGCTACCGTTGAGAGTGGGTTTGACGCATAAATCTACAGCATTCTTAACTGGAGTCATGCTCCTAATCGCCACCTCTGTGATGTCAGAAGGAGGGAATTTAGGGAATGACTTGAGCTATCTTGGAGACTCTGGCAGTATCTTCATACAAGACAACACACCGCTTACCCTTAAAAAAGGGATAACCGCTCAAGCTGAAGTACTGGAGGTGCTGGGAGATCCTGACACAGTCAGTGCAGGTCCTACAGGTAATGTAGTCTGGACTTACTTAATGGATGCTACTGTCCTAATATCAGAGGACAGAACGTCCTTTGTGATTAATCCTTCCCAGACAAGCAAAGGGACTCTAATCCTAGTGTTCGATGCCTCTAAAAAATTCATCGAGTGCGGGTGGAGCTACCTTACTATACAAACTCATTAAGACTCCTCCCCAAGGTAGATTCAGGACCCATCGCGGCTGGAGTAACCCACTATCTCCTTCAGCAGCTCCAGCTGACTAGGTATCCTAGGGTTCAGCCGATCTAACCTAGAGGCTTCCTGCCTCTGGTCCTCTCTGTGAACAGTCCTGAATATATCGCGAAGTACTCAAGATACCTCAACTTGAGCTTGCCTACCCTTGACCCTGCCTTCATCTCTGCAGTGAAGCATCTGTGCTGCAGGTTCAATGTTCGCAATTTTTCTTTGCCCTTTTCAGTCTTTGGTCCAGTGCTTTCTCCTCCATGAAACTGACAGACGTTCTTGTCTCTCAGGGCAGGTCTGCCACATTGCTTCTTAGTTTGACAGAGGGGGCTATTTTTCTTCCGTACACTCCATTTGGCCAGATTCATTCTCTTCAAAGAAATCAAATAAATCCCTTTCTTGCCCTAACTTACTTTTAATCATCAAAGTACCCACGGTTAGATTTAACTCAAAGTACATGCTTGCCTCATCTCTACTCCTGTTTTCCACTGTTCCGTAGATAGTCTCTGCGGTTCTTTTTGTAATATTTCCGGAGCGAGTTTCATTAAGAACTACTAGCTTACTAATTGGGTCGACTACAAGTGTGTATGGATATGAATAAACATTACCTGTACAAATAAGGTCGGATTTCATCCCTCTCGAGAGTTTGGAGAGTGTTGCCTTGATGGCTCGTGGAAATTTATCCTGACACTCTGTTTTAATTAATTCAACTTCCTCCTTCGTCTTTGCTGGTTTACTGTTTTCTATAACACACTCTTTATACATTGATGATTCCAATAATTCTGCGTGAGAAAGAGATACTGAAAATACTGTAAAGAGGATTGTCACGAGTAAATTTTTCATAGTTTATTTTTAACGACCCGTATTAACCGCCCTGTTTTGTTGATGTGATGTGCTTGAACTTTAGCATATCTATTTTTATTTAACCCAATGAGGGTCTCATTCAGAATTAAATCTCAGTCTCTTTCATGACTTTTTTAATGCCTTCATATTTCTGTAACAATTGGCAGGTATATTTCCAGTTGCCACAGTGCTTGTCCCCCTTTCATTGTGGCCGAGAATGGCTAGTGTGTGTGCCTTACCATTCTCACCTATTCTTATTTTTCTGTAGTGACTAATCTCAGTTCCACCTTTATTTGGAAAATTAGCTAAAATTTAGGAGGCGTCAACTGCAGCGGCACGCCAACCGTTTCGTTCACTCCATAATCAGATTCTTCAATTAGTCCGCCTCTGGTGGGTTCTAACCCTAATAGTTTTAGATGTACTCCCATCATGATGATTACTGCCGTCCCCCTTTGTCCCAGATACATCTCCATCTCAGCGAGTAACTCACCCATCTTGAACTCAACTCCGAACTTCAACTTGGCTGTGTAGACCCGCTCTCCTGCTGCTCTAATACGTAAATCATGTAAATACTAGACATTAATCGATTGATATTATATATTCATCGATATAGAACAATTATTGCTAGAATTAATGATTATCTGTCGCCTCTCAACGATACTGGGTGCAAGACGCATCAAAGTCTCAGACGTATGTCGTGGGACAGGAATAGCGCGTGCCACCGTCGATCGATACTACTTCGACAGGGTGAACGGGTTTGACCGTGAAGTATTATCAAAGCTGTGCAACTTTCTACAAGTCAAACCTGGTGATCTGCTCGTGACAGTGGAACAGGGTGATCTATTCACTGTTAGAGTGGGTACCGAATAATGCTTAATACCGTCGCGGGATAAAAAATGATTGAACGAGAACTCAAGCTGCTACTGAATGCTAATGCGCTCAAGCATGTTCAGGTCAGCTATGCAGTCATGTCAAATGGTTACATGATTGTCGCTGACGGTAATCCGTTGGAGACCACGAAACGTGAAATACGAGAATTCAAAACACTGGATACTGCTGCCAAGTTCCTATTCAGGATAGGCATCGCCAACTTTGCCGTTAAACTCAATACATCTGGGTAGCGCTAGTTCGCGCTGAATCCCATCCATCCCATATTCATGGGCCAAGAACAATCATATTGCCCAGGCCGTCAGCTTGTATAAACCGATACTCCAGAGTAAATCGGAAAAGCCAACGGGTACTTACACTTCAACTAACGTCTAGAGTTACTTTAACAAAGGGAGCATCACGGCTAGTCTAAACTAATCGAGTATTTTCCTATTGTAATAACGTGTTGACGATCTATCTTAATCACTTACTTTATAAGTTCAGGACATGGCAGACAATGAATTACAGCAACATATTGGGCAATCCACGGTCTTCGCGTGAATGATACCTTTAAGGCGAATGGTAGGGTCGTGGCGATGACAGGTGACGGGGTCAACGACGCACCCGCATTAAAAACAGCCCACATCGGGATTAACCAGGAGAGTTTAGAATTTAATTCGAGGTACTAATGAACTTTAGGCAGAATCGGGCATCCTATAATTACCGCAACGTTTCCTCCCTTTTCGTTGCGGTCGGGGGTTGGCTAGTGTGCACTCCTTACCACCCCCACCTATTCTCTTCGGTAGTGGCTGCAGCCGACATGCTCTCTGTGTCGGCCTCTGACATGTGATCCAGTACACCCTTGTGCCCTCCCCCTCGCTATCTTCTAACTAGATAGCGATGAATCTTCATGCAAACTAAGGTGAATTAAGAGAGCGTTACTTGAGAGGGGTTCAGAACGCTGCTGGGAAAGTCTCCAATCAAACCGTGCTTTCCCAATGCGTCCTCCCCCTCTGTAAATTATTAATTGGGAGAGGACTCCAGAGAGTTCCTTCTTATAATTTCATTTTTTGTTTGAATGAATCTCTGACGGGCTTCATTCTCAATAAAAGATTGCCCCACAAATCTCAGTATCCAGAAGCCTGGAACGATATCTGCGGAATGAGTAATTCGTGTTAAATCACCTTCCTGAACGAGCATCGTGGTCTCTTCCATCTTCTGCATATTACCGCTAATCATCCGGTGATGAATCTTGCTAAAGGGGGTCAGGTTAACTTCTTCGACCGTATCGATCGAGTAGGAAAATAATCCAAACTGAGTTACCCCCCTCTGTGAAACATGCATGGTATTACCCATTTTATTGCTCACTTTGCTCGACTGAATACCCGGCATAAAATCGGACAGATTATTAAAGTCTGTCAGAACTGCCCAAGCCTGTTGCGGCAGAACGGGGACTAGGAAACTCACATGGATGAGAACGCGCTCGCCATCATTATGAACTTTGACATCGATCTGATGGCCCTGACTATGATTCGCATGGTAGGTCTTGACTGAGCTTGATTCTCGCTCAATCTTTGACCGTTTATCTGCCTCTGCAGATGCAAATCCAGTGAGGAGTAGCCCGATCAGAAGGAGTGCATGTCTGAGATACATTTTTTCATCAAAATGCAATTATGCTTGAGTATCTCTAGAAGGTCTAATTCAACCTGCAATTGTGTCTAACGGAGCATAGTGTGAGTAACATTTGTACTCCGCGAAATGCTAAATGATTATGTGTTCTAGAGAATTTTCCTATCCTTGCTGATAAATTTCAAGAGCAAATTTAGGGTCGAGGGGGATTGAAACCGAGTATGGTCAAGATCGGTGAGAGTTAACACCGTCCAATATTATGGTCAATAAAGATCCGGAAATAATCAAGATTATCGAGAGTTAGGTGTACTCCACCGGATCACTTTTTTAATTTCGCAGACTCGATCATTTCAGGAGTTTGGAGAGCGTTCTGCGCAGACAGATTCCCCTGTGCGGCCGCTAGTCGATACCATTTAAGGGCTTCTTTATGATTTTTAGCGACGCCCTTTCCATGGGTATACATCACACCCAGCCAGTTTTGTGCATCCGCGTTCTTCTGATTAGCAGACCGGAGGAACCACTTCTGAGCTTCCCGATAATCCTTATTCACGCCTTCACCTAAGTAGTACATCATCCCAAGGTAGGTCTGAGCGCGATCATGACCCTTAAAGGCAGATCTGCGAAACCAATTTAAAGCCTCCTGATAATCCGCCTCACCATCGTAATACATCCTTCCGAGGCTGTACTGAGCCTCTACATTTCCGTACGCTGCAAGGTTGGTATACAGCAAAATGGCTTGTGCTGTGTCACCTCGTTCTTGGGCAGCAATTGCATCGTCGATGGGTTCTGCACGTGCAGTACCTAAACACAGTACACAGCATGCGCAAGTAGCAAAGAATAGCCGTTGGAGCGTCGTTAGACTGGACATCTAGATTTTCATGATAGAGAGTATTGCGAGCAGCATAACTCAATAATACCAATCCGGTCAGTGAAGATAAATATTACGAGGAGTACTAAACTAAAGCGGTGGCTTAATCTGGATCGCAAAATGAATATCCAACGCCTCTATATGTCCTAAGCTAGAAGACAGATTACTTATGAATTCAATGAGATGAATCCAATCTTAGATCTCACACCCCGCCGCCGATCAGGATTCCCGAATTGAACAGGGGTGTACTGGATCACATGTCAGAGACCGACACAGAGAGCTTGTCGGCTGCAGCCACTACCGAAGAGAATAGGTGGGGGTGGTAAGGAGTGCACACTAGCCAACCCCCGACCGCAACGAAAAGGGAGGAAACGTTGCGGTAATTATAGGATGCCCGATTCTGCCTAAAGTTCATTAGTACCTCGAATTAAATTCTAAACTCTCCTGGTTAATCCCGATGTGGGCTGTTTTTAATGCGGGTGCGTCGTTGACCCCGTCACCTGTCATCGCCATGACCCTACCATTCGCCTTAAAGGTATGATTCACGCGAAGACCGTGGGCAGATTAAACTGGTAACAAGCTCGACCCACCACTCCCCCTGGTGGGTTTTTTATTGAGAAAATTGCATAACTGATCTACTCGGATCTTTCGGTTACTTGAATTGCAGGTACTATCTCAGCTTCCTCATTAAAGATACGCAATCCCCGCATGCAAAAAGAACTTGAAGCGAACCACAGATACGCTGTCGTCGCGGCTGTGCAACTGCCAAGCGTGACTGATCGAGAATTCGAATCCTCTTTGACTGAACTACGTGAGCTCGCAAAGACGCTGGGATATGAGGTCATTCGCACATTCGTTCAGAAAAGATCAGGTTTCGACATGACGGCATACTTAGGTGCTGGCAAGAGAGAAGAGATGCGTATCTTCGTGAATAACGAGTCTGAAGAATCGGATGGGATAGTCCCAAATCCAGATAGCCTGGAGATCGATACCATCTTGGTCGATCACGAGATCTCACCCTCTCAGGCTCGCAATCTTGAAAAGGAGGTCGGTTGCGAGGTGATGGACAGGACCATGGTCATCCTTGAAATTTTTCATCGGAATGCTCGCTCCCGTGCAGCCCGTGCACAGGTCGAGATCGCTCGGCTCGGTTACATGGCACCACGATTGCGCGAGGCTGCTAAGCTTGCGGGGCCACAGGGTCGTCAGCGAAGCGGAGTTGGCGGAAGGGGTGGAGGGGAATCTCACACCGAGTTAGATCGACGTAAGATTCGGGATCAGATCGCAGAGTTGCAGCAAGAGATTGCCGCGATGGATGTCGAACGTAAGACTCAGCGTGCCAGGCGGCAAGAGAAACAGGGATTCACAGGTGTCGCACTAGTCGGCTATACAAATGCTGGCAAATCTACACTGATGAGAGCCCTAACGGGAAGCGAGGTTCTGGTTGCGAATAAACTCTTTGCTACGCTCGATACCACGGTACGAGCTCTCCAACCGGAGAGCGTTCCACGTGTGTTGGTCAGTGACACGGTCGGATTCATCAAGAATCTTCCACACGGCCTCGTCGCATCATTCAAGTCAACTCTAGATGAGGCCCTTGATGCGTCTCTCTTACTCCATGTAATCGACGCCAGTGATCCTGGTTTTGAACGTCAGATTGAGGTCACGGATGAGGTCCTTGAGGAGATCGGTGCAAGCACCCTTCCGCGGATCCGCATCTTTAATAAGATCGACTATGTAGGTGATCCAACCGCTCAATCTGAACTCGAGGTCGCATTACGCATAAAGTACCCAAGCTGTATCGTCATGAGTGCACGCCGGCCTGAGGATATTGCAAATCTCCGACACGTGATCATCACATTCTTCCAACAGGATATGATCGAGGCAGAACTCTTTCTTCCTTGGTCTTCACAACAGCTACGCGGGGAGATCTATTCTAATTGTCAGGTTCTGGAGGAACGCTCAGACAACGATGGAGCTACCTTTCTAGTTAGAGGTCAGCCCAATGCAGTGAAGAGCCTGCAAGACCAATTCAGCCGGATAGAATAAATACAGCACCTCTGTGCTTGTTGGAATAATTCTCTGCGCTTATACATGATCATTCTGAGACGAAACGAAATACACCATGCAGCAGCAGTCCGCCCCGATTCCCCCTGATACTGAGGTCACTTCCATTCATCCAGAACTAAAAAACTGAAGCGACCTCCAGCAAGAGATCGCCCCTGAGTTATGCTCAGGGCATGAAGCAAAACTGGCCGGCCCTAATTTGACCTTCAAGGCCCTATACGGACACATGACCGCGAAGGGCTACCGATTAGCAGCAGATTTCGCGGTCATGCATTAGGGAGTGTGACTTCATTTCCGGAGGTCCGGAGTACGAGATCCCACCTAAACAGAATCGAGCCGGTCTTTATTTCTTGTTGAAGATCTCACAGCCATCAATAAATGCTTGCCGAGTAGCTTCACTTTTAAATGTTGGGAGGGCTGACTGCATCCCACCTCCAGAACAGTTTGTGGCATTGATTTCTGGAGGGGAATCTCCACCGCAACTGATCAGAGTGGCACTCAATGCAACAACAAGAACGATATATTTAGAATTCATTAAACTTTTCCTCTTTAAAATTCATTAAATTACTATGTTTCGGATTTAAATCCGAGGCGCAATAACGCGTATTCACTCAATGCAGCTCGCCAACACCCCGAAGAATACCTTATAAGGTGGACTAAATCCTAGCGATCCTCACGACTAATTGTGAACACGATCATGCCTATTATCAGTACAGACCTCAATATTCAGAGGGTCTCTATCGTAATCAGCTATGGTCAACAAATCCAAATCCCTTGTCGTGAACATAGACCAGTTTGCATTTTTCGAGGTACTTGGCATCGTGTATCCGTCCAGACTTAATGTAACCGGTCTGACCCGCGCTCAAGAAGATACGGTCCCCGTCTGGGACAAGGCCATCCACTCCCTTAATAAAAAACTGTATAGACATCCTTCCCTCGATCACGACCGTCATATCATCACCCGGATGAGAGTGTGGCGGCTCTTCTGAACCCGCCTCCCATCTCTCTAGCATGACCTCCACACCGTTCGGATTGGTTGGAAAGGTTGTTCTGACAGTAAAACCCGCAGGGGTTCCTGGAACGGTAATATGATTACCCCAAATGGCGCTGGTCTCTGCGGTGACTTCCTTGTTCGAGTCTGTAGTATGGTGGCTCATGAGTGTCGATCCTATCTAGTCTATTGGGTAAGTTACATAAAAAATGATACAAGTGATGATATCCACGGGCTCAAGTATGTATCACAAGGCCAGAAGATCCGAAAGAATACCTGATTTGCCGTCTGCTATCCAAAACGTTTGTGAGTTGCCCGTTTAACCATTCCATCTCCCTATCAAATCAGTGCATTATGTGTGGCAGTACATTTCCGCCTCCACCGGCAGTATGATGTGTCAGTCAACCATTGGCCCCATTAACACCAAAGACAGAATCTGTATTTAAGTCAGCCACTAATCCCATGAGACAGAACAAGACCGAGTACGACGACCCCATGCACGATACTCCCACAGCGACCGATCTTCCCACTCTTCACGATCTCTGTAGTGTGAAATTTGATAATAGTTTTGTGCGAGAACTGCCCGGTGATCCGGAGACTCGTAATGTTCCACGCGCAGTGAGCAATGCCTGTTATACCCGCGTTAATCCAACCCCGGTACAGTCACCTCAACTACTTGCCTGGTCACAATCGGTGGCTGACTTACTCGGAGTCTCTCAACCAGAATCACCTACCGGCCGGGTGGCGGAGCTGCTGGGTGGAAAGATCACCCTCCCCGGCATGCAGCCATACGCGGCTCGATATGGTGGTCATCAGTTCGGTCATTGGGCTGGTCAGCTCGGCGATGGTCGAGCCATCACCTTGGGAGAGATACTTGGCCCGGATTATAAACGTCTGGAGTTGCAGCTCAAGGGCGCGGGCAGAACTCCTTACTCTCGCACAGCCGATGGTCGGGCAGTGCTGCGATCCTCGGTCCGTGAATTCCTATGTAGCGAATCCATGCATCATCTCGGAGTGCCGACTACCCGGGCATTGAGTTTGGTGGCGACGGGCGAATCGGTGTGGCGGGACATGTTTTATGATGGGAACCCACAGGCAGAGATGGGGGCCATCGTCTGCCGCGTCTCACCCTCATTCGTGCGATTTGGTAATTTCGAGATACTCGCTGCACAGGGTGAGCTCGATACACTAAAAAATTTGGCTGACTACGTAATCAAGGAACATTTTACCGATCTAGGAGCGCCCTCACCTATAGTCTATGCCCGCTGGTTCGAGGAGATTTGCCGACGTACCGCTACCCTGATAGCGCATTGGATGAGGGTTGGTTTTGTACATGGGGTGATGAATACCGACAATATGTCGATACTGGGGCTAACAATCGATTATGGACCCTACGGTTGGCTGGAGGGTTTTGATCTGGAATGGACTCCCAACACGACGGATGCCCAGGGACGTCGTTATTGCTTTGGCAAACAGCCAGAGATAGCTCAATGGAATCTGACCCGGCTTGCAGCCGCCCTCTCCCCACTGATTGATGATCGGTCACTACTGGAGCAGGGCTTGGCAGTCTTTAACGATACCTTCCAGACCACCTGGCGCGGGATGCTGGCAGATAAGCTCGGTCTGAATTCACTAGACCATGAAGGTGATGAAACTCTTCTGAGCGAACTATTTGACCTGTTGCAGCAGTCCGAGATTGACATGACGATCTTCTTTCGGAGCCTGATGAATATTCCATTAACGACTGCAGATAACTCGCTAGAGAGTTCATCATTGTCGGGACTGCTACGCCATGCATTCTATACAGAAGAGGGTTTTGTACATTCGCAAACGAGCTTAAACAAATGGTTGCACCGTTATATTGCCCGGATACATCTGGATATGGAGGCTCCTACCTTAACGAGCTTTGAAGGCACGCGCTTGCAACGAATGAGCCGCTCTAATCCCAAGTACGTACTCCGTAATTATTTGGCACAGCAGGCGATTGAAGGATTGCAACAGGGAGACTCATCCTTCATGACGCGTCTGATCGAGGTCCTAAGACGGCCCTACGACGAGCAACCCTCTCACAATGACCTCGCAAGCCTGCGTCCAGAATGGGCTCGCAATAAGCCGGGGTGTTCAGCGCTATCGTGCAGCTCGTAAACTCTAGTCGTTCTTAGCTCCGCAGCTTAATCCTTCAATTGCCCAACGAGACGGGGTAACAGGATTAAGGATCGTATTGAATACTCGGCTGATCTACTCTATCAATAAAAGCGTAGAGATCGTAGTAGAACCTGCAATGTATATCCATACATGACGGACCGACTATACGAGACCTGCGTCTTGAATTATTTAACGAGATCTTCTCTTAAGGAGCAAAAATGAAAAAGATTCTTCCTACCCTGATTGTGACCGCTGCAACTGCTAAGGCTACTGAAGCCGGTAAGATCCCTGCGACATACTTACCACCACTGCCCGCCACGAAATAATCAATCTTGGCATTTGGTCTCAAGAGCTATTAACTATCCAACCGAAAGATGAATGCTCGCACCTGCCGATCTTTCATCAAATCCAGCCTGAACTTGGCATGAAATAATCCATTGATTGGTAGGAACGTTTCTGAATAAAGCGACTAAATCACCTTGATGTATGTTCAAAACTGGAGCAATCTGGCAGTATCGCTTAAGGGAGTGAAGCCCCTCCCAATATAGGAACTGATGAATACGTTAACTGAAACACAACTCGTATCCATGCTTGAGATGCAGGATGGCATGAACAAAAAGGTTAATCCAGACTGGGTCGCTGCCAATAATAATTGGCACCGGGCCATACAAGTAGAAGCCGTCGAGGCGATCGAACATCACGGATGGAAATGGTGGAAGAAGCAGAATTGTGATATGGCACAGCTGCGTATGGAGCTGGTCGATATCTGGCACTTCATTCTCTCAACAGTCATTCAGAACACACGCGGCAGCATTAGATTCGCCGCCATAGAGATGATCTCAGAGCTATCGCAAAAATCAGTGCAGTTTGATAACCAGCACTACATCCTAGCGAAGATGAGTCTATTGGAAAAGCTCGACCTGCTGGTAGGCTTATCCGCTGCCAAACGGACCAGTCTGGCCCTATTCAATTCCCTCTTATCCGACTGTGGAATGAGCTGGGTCGAGCTCTTCAAGCAGTATACCGGCAAGAACGTTCTCAACATATTTCGCCAGGATTATGGTTACAAGGCTGGGACCTATATTAAAATCTGGAATGGTCGTGAGGATAACGAGCATCTAGTCGAATTACTAGATATCATTGACTTGAGCGCTGATAATGTTCATGATGAACTTTACCAGACCCTCAAGTCACGGTACATGTTAGCGCTCGATGAATGATAGTTCGCAGTCTTCAGTGAATTTTTATAACTACAAAAGGGAGAAAACGATATGAACCGCAAAGAACTGATTGATGCACTAGCAAACAAAACAGGTGGTAGCAAGGCCGACGCTGCCCGCAATATCGCTGCTCTGATCGAAGTCATCACCGCCACTCTGAAGAAGGGTGACAATGTTGCCTTGGTCGGATTTGGTACATTCGAAGTCCGCAAACGTGCCGCACGCAGTGGTCGCAATCCTGCTACCGGAGCGGCCATTAAGATCAAGGCATCCAAGCAGCCCGCCTTCAAGGCCGGAGCGACCTTGAAAGCTGCTGTGAATGGAGCGAAGTAACAGCAACTCGAGCAGCAACCGCTAGTCATCTGGCGGTTGCTCTTACCGGCTCTAATCACTCTATGAACACCCTCAACATAGGAGATCATCATGGCAAAGGGCCAGCAAAAGAAAACAAAAGAAGCAAAAAAACCTAAGAAGAAGCCAACACCCGCCATCTGATCCATTCTTTTTCTGAATGGATTCTGTAGCACTCCGCATGACCCCTATATAAGCCGAGAATTATTAGATTGCGATCATCTGCTCAGACCATCATTCTGATACAGATGGTTAAACTGCAACCGATAAAAGTGCGCTCACGATCTGATGTAGGCGTACCTACGGCTGTGGATAGTGGCCCATAGTTTCGCTGCTGGCGTATTAAATTTAGGGATGGACTCGCTACTCATCGGTGCATTAACTTCAGCGTCAATACGACACTTGCGAGGATAATCGTAATAGCATTGGCGATGATGATCGGCCAACTACCCAGCATGACACCATAGACGAACCACATCGCCACGCCTGCCGTAAAGAGACTGTACATTGGCAGAGACACGCCGGAGAGATCGCGGGTCTGCCATGACTTTAAAGCCTGCGGGACAAATGCTACGGTCGTCAGAACCGCAGCCGCATACCCGACAAGGTTATCAAGATCAAGCAACATGCCGCGAATGATACTTTTGTTTGATCACTTGGAGCAACACCTGATCACCGTTTTTAAGACATAATGCTACCTTAAGAGGGGTCATGCATATCGCAGTATTCAAGAGTAGATTTTGGACTTGGCCATCATAGATGGGTTACGGTCTCAAGCAAATCATCCCTGATTTTAAATACTGACACCATTACATGAGCACAGGTGTAGCGACTTAATTTGCTGATATCAGAAATAAGACTGTGAAAAAACTAATCATCACATTGCTTGTTTGTATGCCCCTGATCTGCCACGGGCAGGAAGACCTGCAGCTCGTTTGTATTGGAGAGAGTGTCTATACAAAGCCAGGTTCCGATCCAAATACAGAGGCTATGACTCAGAACTTTTCCTTTGTTGGTGGGAAATTACATGGATTCATACCCTGTCAGTGGTCAGAAGAGACGATTGTTTGTGATGCTGAGAAAGTGAAGACCGGTAGCGCGATCGCTATTAACCAGACCAGTATCGATCGGTCTTCAAGCATTGTGACGGATATTTCTGAAGGTAGGAAAGGCGGGGTGGTCACCTTTACCGGCCAGTGCTCGCCCATCCCACCAAGATTCTAGCAGCTCACTTCTTCAGTACCCTGGAAGGGGCATTATCTAATTCAGGCCTTGGTGCTGATGGCGGTACCTGTCTTTTGACCCTCGGTATTTACCATCGGGGGGTCGTATGTACTTCGGCCGGTTGCGCGGTATGAGCGACCCTCTCCTTTCTACCCTCTGGCTTTTCAACGGCACGGTCTTCTGCACTCTTCTGAGTAGTATTAATTTATTGCGAGCCCGTTGTAGAAACGAAGTAGACAGAATCAATTGCCATAAGCATCTCCTGTATTGATAGAAATTATGAACATAATGACCGCCTACTTAGCTTAACGGCCTCTTTCATACTTACTTGAGGGCAAAATGTAATTCAATTATTAATCACTCCGTAATTGCGATGAGCAGACCAATGATTAATGATTACATACAGATAGTTACAATATTATGATGAGAAAGATCCCCGTCAAGCATGAAGGAAATACCTTCATCTTCGATGATATCATCGCTATATATTGATTATGTTAATCGAATATTCACAGAATTATCTATAGGTAGCGATATGGCACTCAAGTCAACGATCTTTAAGGCGGAGCTACAAATAGCCGATATCGACCGTAACTACTATCAAAGCCATGTACTGACGCTCGCTCGACACCCATCCGAGACCGATGAGAGAATGATGGTCAGGCTACTGGCCTTCGCGCTACATGCTCATGAGTCACTTCTGTTTGGGAATGGATTAAGTACCGATAATGAGCCTGATCTATGGAGGAAAGACTTAACGGGGGAGATCGATCTCTGGATTGATGTCGGGCTGCCGGATGAGAAACTAGTCCGTAAGGCCTGTGGCCGGTCGAGGCAGGTATTCATCTACAGCTACGGTGGGCGTGTTGCCGATCGGTGGTGGGATCAATGCCGCAGCAAGCTTGGAAAAATAAAGAACTTGAGTGTGATCAACCTGCCCCCTCAAACCAGCCAGTCAATTGCCAAGCAGGCTCAACGGAGTATGCAGTTAAATTGCACCATCCAGGAGGGACAGATCTGGCTGGCGGATCATAAGGAGTCTGTTCAGGTCGAACTGGTAATCCCCGTATAGCAGCGCTGAAGAGCTGAACCCAATTACGGGCCTCATTAAATCCGCCCCGCCAATCCCCTTCTTATTTCTTTTTCGAAGTCGCTACCGTACTCTTGCCAGACGGATCTACATTATCTTCATTTTTATCAACCACCTGGAAGAATATTTCACCCTGCTTTATCATTCCGAGCTCACTACGGGCAATCTCCTCGATCGCATCGTAACCTTGCTTCAGGTCTCTCACCTCGGCATCCAGCCCAGCATTCCGAACCGTCCACTCTTTATTGGTTTCGCGCTGGCTGATGAGCTGCTGATTGATCTCCCACACTCGGAGCCAACTCCCCTTACCAAGCCATAATGGGTATTGCAACAGAGCAATCATGGAGACGAGTGCAATCGCCAGCAGCTTCATTCGGACATCCTTATAAGTCCCACAATCTGCACCTTCCTTGTGGATTATTCGCTACGTTTTTATAACGCAGTGCCGCCCAAATAAATCTATCGAGGAATTGAGTCTTATCTCAACTGATAGAAGGCGCCTCTCCCAGCATAGCTGGCAGCATCACCCAAGTCTTCCTCGATGCGTAGCAGCTGGTTGTACTTCGCCAGGCGGTCTGAGCGAGAGAGTGAACCCGTCTTGATTTGTAGTACGTTCGTGGCCACAGCAATATCTGCAATGGTGGTATCTTCTGTCTCTCCGGAACGGTGTGAGATTACGGCGGTGTAGCCCGCACGCTTAGCCGTTTCAATGGCAGAGAATGTTTCGCTCAGGGTGCCGATCTGGTTCGGCTTAATCAGAATGGAATTGGCAACACCCTGAGCAATTCCTTCTTTCAGGATTCTGAAATTCGTCACGAATACATCATCTCCAACCAGCTGTACTGATTTCCCGAGCTTGCTGGTGAGAAGTCTCCATCCATCCCAGTCGTGCTCACTCATCCCGTCCTCAATACTGAGAATGGGATACTTATCGATCCAGGTTGCGAGGTAATCTACAAACTGTGCCGATGTAAGACTCAAACCTTCGGATGTCAGGTGGTACTTCCCATCCCTAAAAAATTCTGAACTGGCGCAGTCCAGTCCGATTGCAACATCAGGCCCTGGCAAATAACCCGCCTGCTCGATCGCCTCTACAATCAACTGCAATGCAGCCTCGTTATTCGCAAGATTAGGAGCAAACCCCCCCTCATCTCCTACAGAGGTGGGCATACCCTTCGCATCGATCAATTTCTTCAGCGTATGAAATACTTCAGCACCGCAACGAACCGCTTCGCGAAAACTTTGTGCCCCCACAGGGATGATGACGAACTCCTGCATGTCTAGATTATTGTTAGCATGTGCCCCACCATTGATTACGTTCATCATCGGTACCGGCATCGACATCGGACCCGCCCCCCCTAAGTAACGGTACAGAGGAAGGCCGGCCTCCTCTGCTGCAGCCTTTGCAACCGCAAGCGAGACCGCGAGAATCGCATTGGCCCCAAGCCTTGACTTATTATCGCTACCATCTAGCTCGATCAGAGTTTGGTCGATGAAGTTCTGTTCCATCGAGTCCAGCCCCATGATGGACTCTGCAATCTCGGTATTGACGTTACCCACCGCCTTGAGGACACCCAGTCCAAAATAACGCTGCATATCCCCATCACGCAACTCGACAGCCTCCTTAGTTCCGACGGATGCCCCTGAAGGTACAGCCGCCCGTCCTAGCACGCCGGACTCGAGCAATACATCGGCCTCTATGGTCGGATTCCCACGGGAATCGATAATTTCACGCGCGATGACATCTACGATTGCACTCATGCTATTTTTTCCCTGATGTTATTTAAGTTATTAGAACTGGTCTCATTTTACGTAGCCGATACCTAAGAAATAACTTTTAATTTGGCAGAGTCTGATGCGACTAACTCAGAATGCCTCTCCGATGATTCAATAGCGGCCTCAACAAAGGATTTAAACAGCGGATGTCCCGACCTGGGTGTGGAAGTGAATTCAGGATGAAATTGGCAAGCAACAAACCAAGGATGCTCATCCTGAGGGAGTTCAATCATCTCGCACAGCGTCTCAACCGCAGATAATCCACTGACTCGTAACCCAACCTTCTCAAGCTGAGGGAGGTATGCATTATTGACCTCATACCGGTGGCGATGTCGTTCGATAATTGTATCAGCGCCATAAATCTTCTTCGCCAGGGACCCCTCCTTCAGAGAACACTCCTGCCCCCCAAGACGCATACTCCCGCCCAGATCTGACTTGGCATCACGTATTTCCAATTGCCCTTCGCGGGTACGCCACTCGGTGATCAGACCGATCACGGGGTAAGGGGTGTCCGGATTAAATTCGGTACTGTGAGCACCCTCCATAGAGGCCTTGTCGCGTGCATATTCGATTACAGCCAACTGCAGTCCGAGACAGATTCCCAAATAAGGGATGCGGTTTTCACGTGCGTATCGGATGGCCATAATCTTGCCCTCCACACCTCGTTTACCGAACCCACCCGGAACTAGGATTGCATCCATCCTGGTCAGGCAATCGGTCCCTTGCTTCTCGATATTCTCCGAGTCTATATAATGGATATTGATCTTGCTTCGGGTATGAATACCGGCATGTATCAAGGCCTCAGACAGGGATTTATAAGACTCGGTCAGGTCCACATACTTACCCACCAGCGCAATTTTGACCGACCGCTGAGGATGCTCCAGATGATCAACCAGCCTCTTCCATACGCTCAGGTCGGCGGGCTTCGCCAGAATATCTAGTTTGTGACATACGATCTCATCGAGCATCTGATCGTGCAGTAAACCTGGAATCTTGTAGATACTGTCCGCATCCACTGCCGAGATCACCGCCTCCTCTCTCACATTGGTGAATAGCGCAATCTTGCGACGTTCATCGGCTGGCAGCTCTCGGTCTGCACGGCATAACAGAACATCCGGCTGAATACCAATCTCGCGCAGTTCCTTGACTGAGTGCTGGGTGGGTTTGGTCTTCAACTCGCCCGCCGATCCGATATAAGGAAGGAGTGTGAGATGAATGAAGCAGGTATCGTTACGAGGATGTTGCACCGCCATCTGGCGGATCGCTTCTAGAAATGGTAGTGACTCGATATCCCCCACGGTACCACCAATCTCGACAATTGCGACCTGAGCATCGCCCGCACCGGCCTTGATATGAAGTTTGATCTCATCGGTGATGTGTGGAATCACCTGTACTGTGCCGCCGAGATAGTCTCCCCGACGCTCCTTCTTGATTACGCTCTCGTATATCTGTCCGGTGGTGAAGTTATTACGCTTACTCATCTTGGTGCTGATGAACCGCTCGTAATGTCCCAAATCAAGATCGGTCTCTGCACCATCCTCGGTGACAAATACCTCTCCATGCTGGAATGGGCTCATGGTGCCGGGATCCACATTGATGTAGGGATCCAGCTTGAGCATGGTGACTTTAATGCCGCGGGTTTCGAGAATTGCTGCTAGGGAGGCGGCGGCGATACCCTTCCCCAGGGAAGAGACGACACCGCCAGTTACAAATACATACTTGGTCATGGACGTACATGATACGGGAAAAGGCCTTCTAGAACAAATTTGACACGGGACGATGCTGATTCAGCACCCGAAGGGATCACTCCCACTTGCTTAAGACTGGCCTATTATCTCGACATCTACCCCGGTCTCGACCCGTTTGAATAAATCCAGTAGATCGCGGTTATGCATTCGGATGCATCCGATTGAACCGGGTCTACCCATCACCGTGCTATCTGGGCTACCGTGAATGTAGATATAACGGCGCATCGTATCGACCTCTCTCAATCGGTTAAAGCCTGGCTCACAGCCTGAGAGCCATAGTATTCGGGTCAGGATCCAGTCTCGTTCAGGATAACGAGCACCCAATTCTGGTGTATAAATTTCACCAGTCGGTCGGCGTTTAATGAATACCGTATTCACCGGTTGACCCTCACCGATCTTGGCGCGTATCACGTGCCTTCCCAGAGGTGTACAAAAACTACCCATTCTCTGCCCCTCTCCATTCTTGGCAGTGGAGATACTGTAATGCTGAACCACCCTGCCATCAGAATCTAACAAGTCCAACGTCTGGTTTGGGATATTGATGATGACTCTCATTGATCCGCCATTCCCATCACCTTTCGGCGTTGTGCAAAGAACTTTCTTAATAACTCACCCGACTCTTCTGCCAATACACCTCCAGCAATCTGCAAGTGATGGTTGATCCGGGTATCTGCCGGTAAATCAATTAAGCTACCACAGGCACCAGTCTTGGGCTCTCTTGCGCCATAAATAAGCCTCGTAATGCGAGCATGAAAGATCGCACCGACACACATCGTGCAAGGCTCTAGCGTGACGTAGAGTATGCAATCTGTCAGACGGTAATTACCGGTATGGCGAGCGGCATCACGGATCGCCATCACCTCGGCATGGGCGGTCGGATCAGCAGCCGAAATCGGGCGGTTATAGCCCCGACCAATGATCTCATCACCCCGCACCACCACCGCGCCCACCGGCACCTCCCCAACCTCCCATGCTTGCTTTGCGAGATCGAGCGCTGCCCTCATGAAATCAGCATCGTCACCTTGCTTGCCGTGCAGGCCAGTCGTTGTCGAAGAGGGTCCATTAAGATTCATCATCAGATTCTAACTCAGATGAACTGTCCAACCGCGAGATGATCACGAGGTGAGTTTTGAGGGGATCTCAGAGCGGGGGTTGTTTTTATATGGAAAAAGATTATCCTAATTTTCACTAGAATTTCAAATTTCTGAACAATCACTTGGGGAAAACTCTCATTCATTATGCGACTCAGATTAATTGCAGTTATCGTATTTTCCCTTCTGCATGTCCCGCGCGGCATGGCAGAATTGCCCATACTCAAGGTTGAGTTCACCGAGACCAAGGCACCAACAAGCATCGCTCAACAGCAAAGGGCTTATACCGAGTCGAGCGCTATCGTGACCTATTCCGATGGTCGCAAAATCTCCTACCCTCTGGCTTACCATACCCTCTACAGCTCAGGCGAACAAATCGGAAGTTGGAGAGCAGGATCCATCGTCGATAGAAATGGCCATATACTGCAAACCGCTCGGATCAATGAGACTGGCGACACGGCACAAGGGCCATTTCATGCTCGTAGTCCCGATGCCAACACGCTCATGCAGCAAGGGGATAAGCTCTTCCTAATAACACACTTGGAATACGATACCGAGTCTCCCAATGTCGATTCCAGCAAGCCGATCATCAATCTATATGGATCTTTGCCCATGGTGATGAATCTAGCCTCCATTCAACAAGACTCTCACACCGGAAGATTGACCGCATTCAATTTACAAAATATCGACATGAGTGGTGTAGGGGGTCTATGGACACCCTGTGCCGGCGAACTCACCCCGTGGAATACGCATATCGGGGGCGAGGAGCATGAGCCTGATGCACGTGTATTTGAAAGCAGGCCCCTCACTGCCATGAATCTTTATCTGAACTCTCCAGGACAGCTTGCGCCAATTGGCGCAAATCCATACAAATATGGAATGATCACAGAAGTTAAGGTAAATTATAGCGGAAAGACCGAAGTTACCAAGCACCATTCCATGGGGCGCTCCTCCAATGAGCTCGCTCATGTCATGCCAGACAGCAGGACCGCCTATAAGGGGGATGATGGCAATGACGTAATGATGACCATGTTCGTTGCGGACAGACCTCAGGATCTGACCAGTGGCAATCTATATGCCGCCAAGTTACATCAGACCGACGCCTTCCATGGAGGCAAGTTCGATCTTCAGTGGATTAATCTTGGCCATGCCACAGATGCTGAAATCGATGTATTGGTGGCCGGGGGCATTAAATTCTCAGATATCTTTGAGGTGGCAAGTAGTGTCGAGTACCGATCGAACTCCTCTTCCTATATCGGCTTTAGACCAGTCTATATCTACACCAGCGGCAGCACTCCGGCGCTAGAATATCTAAGGGTCAGAGACGGAATGGAAAAGGCCGCTGCCTTCTTAGAGACCCGACGTTTCGCGGCATACCTGGGAGCGACCACCGAACTTACCAAGCTTGAGGGAGTCACCTCTAATAAACAGGATAAGAGGCTTTACATGGCCATGTCCTATGTACAGAGGGGCATGTTATCCGACCAGAATGGAGAACGCCCTCAGGATCATGTCCGCTTGGCAGGCAATTCCAAGGACCTGGACTGCGGCATCATTTATCAGTCTGACCTACAATCCGATCAGGTGGACACATCGGGCAATCCTATCAATAGCCGATGGGTGGCCGCTAATCTCAGAGCTCTCGTCATGGGTGCTCGGAAACCCGACACACAAAACACTTACGGACTCCATGACCGTTGCGATACCGATAAAGTAGCCAACCCTGATAATCTCAAGTATTCGGAGTCGATGCGGACCCTCTTCATCGGTGAAGATAGTCCTAACCATCTGAATAACTTTCTATGGGCATACAATGTCGATACCAATAAGGCTATACGCATCGCCACCAATCGCGCAGGTGCAGAATGGACCGGCCTGCAGGTGGTGGAGAATCTAAATGGGTTCGCCTACATCATGTCTAACATCCAACACCCCGGCGCTGATACGGATTTACGGAGCTACAAGAACAAGATCCAAGACTTTAATAGCTTCCGAGCCGGTATTGATCAGCGCGGCGCGGTCGGTTATCTGGGAGGACTCCCTGCAATCAAACGGGTCCGGGAAGAATCTCTCAATGGTCGCGATACCGACTAATGACACACCTCCCCTCTCATCCGTTTCCTTATAACATCTCATGACTTCCGCAGACCCCACCGCTATCTTCAAGGACTCCTGGTCTCTGTATGACCTAATCACAGAATACAATTACATGTCCCACCAGGAGATCTATGCCGGAGTCGATCAGTTACTGCGATCGCGAAACAGCCTAGAAAATGCCTGTCTGCTGGACCTGGGTTGTGGAAATGCTCGGTATCTTGCCCCCTGTCTGAAACGATCTTCCCCCGCACTCTATCAAGGGGTAGATTTATCTGAAGACGCTCTGGTAGAAGCGCGTGCCTATCTGACAGGATTGCCAGGTCAAGTGATTCTGACCCATGCGAACCTACTCGATGCGATCGAGTCGACTGATAAAGTCTGGGATGTGATCTTCACTAGCTTTACGATTCATCACCTGACCCTCGACGCAAAGAAACGCTTCTTCCAAGCGGTCGGAAATTGCCTCTCACAGGATGGCTGGTTGATACTTGTGGATGTTGTGAGAGATGAAGGCCAAAGCCGAGAAAGCTACCTGGATGGTTATCTGAATTTCATGCGAGAGGGCTGGACAAGGGTGCCCCATGATCAATTGGAAGAGGCCTGTACACATGTTCATGACTGGGACTACCCAGAACCCCTCTCCTCCTTACAAGAGATGGCTATATCATCGGGCCTTAAATCCTGCCGCCTGATCAGTCGGTATGCACAGCATCACACCCTGTTATTCTCTCGCTCCCCCGCTGAAGGTGTCTAATGACGTCCAAATACCGAAGTATCTTTTGAGTTGCCTTTTTAGATACTGACTCAGTCGACATCTGCTCCGGCAGCCTACCCCCTAGGATGATGCTTCTGATGGATCTGCTTCAGACGCTCACGCGCTACATGGGTGTAAATCTGGGTGGTGGAGATGTCTGCATGACCCAAAAGCAGCTGTACCACTCGCAAATCAGCACCATGATTAAGTAAGTGAGTTGCAAAGGCATGTCGTAAGGTATGCGGAGACAAGGGCTTATTGATGCCCGCAGAATCTGCGTGGCGCTTGATCAGATGCCAGAATGCCTGTCGAGTCATGGCGACACCCCGCGCGGTTACGAATAACGCATCACTGACCCTCCCACCCAGCAGTATGGGCCGAGACTCTCTGAGATACCGATCAGTCCAGTCCAGAGCCTCCTCACCCAGGGGTGCTAGCCGCTCCTTGCTCCCCTTTCCCATGACCCGTACCACTCCCATATTCGAACTTAGTTGGGCAACTTTTAGTGTGACGAGTTCCGATACCCGCAGACCACTCGCATAGATTACCTCGAGCATTGCACGGTCCCGGAGTCCCAATGGGCGCTCCACATCAGGTGCTCCGAGTAGAGACTCAACCTCCAGCTCGGTCAGACTCTTGGGTAGATTACGTGGAAGTTTAGGGGTGTCGATATTGAGACTGGGATCCGTCTGAATCTTCCCTTGTCTCAACAGGAACCGGTAGAAACGCTTCAGACTTGATAACTCACGACTGGTGGTACTGGCCTTGACTCTTTTTGATACTTTATAGGCAAGAAACTCCAGTAGATCGGTATGCGTAGCACATTTTAGTGACCCATCGCTCCGGTTCTGTATCCACATCCACTCTGCAAGTTTCTGTAGATCACTTCGATAACTTTCCAGAGTATTGCGAGATAGACCATCCTCCAACCACAACGCATCAGAAAATTCATCTAACAAACCTGTATTTTGGTCAGACGGATTCATGTCTCAACAACCAACTCTTAATGGCAATCGGGATTCCATCACTGGCATTCATGAAACCACCCAAGCTGCCATTCTTGGCGATCACTCGGTGACAGGGGATCACGAGTGGCAAACGGTTGGCCCCACATGCCTGCCCCACGGCACGTGGGGCAGAATGAAGCTGGGTAGCAATATCGGCATAACTGCGAGTGCGGCCGCTGGGGATTGTCTGTATCGTCTGCCATACCCTTCTCTGGTGGATGGTCCCTCCCATATGTAAAGACAGATCAAATTCAAAATTGGGGTTAGTCAGGTATTCATTTAGTTGCTGACAGACCTCCCTCGCAAGGGGATTCTGTGGCTCAAGTGGAAGAGTATCGAGTGGGAGATAATCGATGCCGGTTAACCAGTCCTCTTCAGTACGGATACCGAGCATCGCAAATGGTGCGACAAGTCTCGCCTGATAATGATTTGTCGTCTTGATCTTCGGAATGGTTTTGACTGTGTTCATTCTGGAACGGATCTATCGACTCAATATGTCCAATGATTGCTGCGGCCAATCTCTCTTGATGATCAGAATAATTATTCTCCGCTTTGACTTTGTGCGAACAGTCCGGCGATAATCAGCCGTTACCCAGACTGATCAATCTATTTGAAACACAACGAATTAAGGAGCAAGAGGTGAAATTTAGCATAAAAAATGCAAGCCCGGAAAAACAGCGCAGTGCCTGTGTAGTGGTCGGCGTGTTCGAACCTCGCAAACTGACCGAAGCTGCGGAGGCCATGGACAAGATCTCCAAGGGTTATATCAGCGGCATCTTGAAAAACGGCGATATGGAAGGCAAAGCAGGCTCCACCCTGACTCTTCATAATGTGCCGAACGCCATATGCACGAGGGTACTGCTCGTCGGTCTGGGTAAGGAGCGAGAGTTTCATGACAAGAGTTATCGTGATGCGGTCAGGACCGCCTTCAAGGCCCTCCAGGAGACCGGTGCTGCGGATGCAACCCTCTACTTAGCTGAAATTCCGCTAAAAACTCGGAATATCGCTTGGAAAATTTCTCAGACCGCGATCATTGGACTGGAAAGTATCTACCGATCAGACCAGCTTAAAAGTAAACACTCGGAGACCAAGAGACCTCTCAGTAAGATCACCTTAGGAGTGACCAGTGCAGTAGGCTCTGCTGCCAATGAGGGCGCACTGCAACAAGGACTCTCCATCGCTCACGGCATGAGTCTGGCTAAGGATCTGGGGAACCTCCCTCCCAATATCTGTACTCCCACCTATCTTGCGCAACAGGCCATGAGTCTAGCCAAGACCTACAAGCTCAAGGCCACAATCCTAGAAGAAAAAGATATGGAGAAGCTCGGTATGGGCTCCTTACTATCGGTCTCGCGCGGCAGCCGGCAACCTGCAAAGCTGATCGCACTGGAATACCGTGGCCTGGCAAAGATGGAGCGGCCGATCGTACTCGTGGGCAAGGGTGTCACCTTTGATACCGGCGGCATCTCTTTGAAGCCCGCATCTGAAATGGATGAGATGAAGTACGACATGTGTGGGGCCGCCAGTGTACTGGGGACCCTCTTAGCGATTGCACAAATGAGGCTGCCGATCAATGTCGTTGGAATCATTCCCGCCACTGAGAATATGCCGGGTGGAAATGCAACCAAGCCGGGTGATATCGTTACCAGCATGTCCGGTCAGACCATCGAAATTCTCAATACCGATGCCGAGGGACGACTCATCCTGTGTGATGCGTTGACCTACGCTGAACGGTATCAACCCGAGGTGGTGATCGATATCGCCACCCTAACAGGTGCCTGCGTCATCGCACTCGGTCATGTCGCATCCGGACTGCTGAGTAATGATGACAAGCTCGCCCATGAGTTAATGCAGGCCTCAGAGCAATCTGTCGACCGGGCATGGCATCTGCCGCTATGGGATGACTATCAGGAACAGCTTAAAAGTAATTTTGCGGATATCGCCAATATTGGTGGACGTGCCGGCGGAACCATCACCGCGGCCTGTTTCCTGTCACGATTCACCAAGAAATACCGTTGGGCACACTTAGATATTGCGGGGACCGCGTGGAAGTCAGGCAAGGACAAGGGTGCAACCGGACGGCCGGTACCCCTCCTCACTCAGTTTCTGATTGAGCGTGCATCACACGAAGTCAAGAAGGCGGAGCTACCCTCTTGATGTCAATATGACCCAGATCGATTTCTATTCGGATACAGACGATAGGCTACATACCGCTTGCAGACTGGCCGCCAAGGCGGTGCAGCAGGGTTGCAAGGTCATGATCTATACGCCTGATAGTGATACCGTCGAGCGCCTCGATACGCTGCTGTGGACATTCTCGCCGACCGGATTCGTCCCCCACTGCGCTGTCGGCGACAAAATGTCCGACGTCACACCGGTGGTACTGGGTCATCAGTCCGACAATCTCCCTCATGATGACGTGCTTCTCAACCTGCATACCGAGCACCCCCCCTTCTTCAGCCAATTCAAACGGCTGATCGAGATCACCGGAACAATGCCCGATGAAATGCAAGCGGCCCGCGTACGTTACCGGTTCTATCAAGAACGTGGGTATGAGATTCGTCATCACAAGATTGGGGCCGTATAGCACCGGATAGCCTCACTCGCTCTCCCCGCCCCCCTCCCCGATCATGACAAACGACAGCAAAGATCCACCGGGAACAGATCAAGATAAAATTCTTGATGAATTGGACGCATTCCTAAGCAAACGCCAGGGCAAGACCGCAACTGTCACTGAATCCAAGACGAAGATCGAGTCCGTGACTGTTCCAGTCCTGACAGAAGTCTTTGGTGCTCAGCTGGGACAATCAGACCCCTCAACATCCAGAGATATACCGACCCTCACAGAGGTCGTGTCTCACCCAGCAGATAACTCAGCGGCCCCACCTGAAACCACCCCATCGATGAAGCGGATTATTGATTCCGCTTTAAAAGAAGCTGGGGTCGGACTCGACCGACCATCACAGGAACTGCTGATCCGATCGCTTGAGCGGCAGTTACAAGGATATTCGGCAACACCCCATCCAAAACATTATGGAAGCGGAAGTCCCAATACCGGTATACAGGTATCGCAGAATTCACCCCGATCAACCCTGACACCGGCACCCCCTCATTCCTCTATAATGATCGACCTTTCCGCAGCTGCGGACTCACGCCCGATCAGCATGACCCAAATGGAACTCACAAAAAGTTTTGAACCCCAGCTGATTGAAAGTCATTGGTACTCCGTCTGGGATGATGCCGGTTATTTCAAACCCATGTCTTCTAACGCACCCTCTGAAGGAGTGCCCCCCTACTGCATCATGCTGCCTCCACCCAATGTCACCGGCACACTTCACATGGGTCATGCATTTCAGCACACATTGATGGATGCTCTGTCCCGGTATCATCGCATGCTCGGTAACAATACATTATGGCAACCTGGGACGGATCACGCTGGTATCGCAACCCAGATCGTGGTAGAGCGTCAACTCGATCAGCAGAACATCAACCGACAAGACCTCGGACGAGAAGAGTTTCTCAACCGAGTATGGCAGTGGAAGGAGGAATCCGGATCGACCATCACCCGACAAATGCGCCGGATGGGGGCCTCATGCGACTGGTCACGAGAGCGGTTCACCATGGACGAGGGACTCTCTCGTGCCGTCACTGAAGTATTCGTGAGACTTCATACCGAGGGACTAATCTACCGCGGCAAGAGGTTGGTGAACTGGGACCCGGTGCTCCAGACCGCAGTATCCGATCTGGAGGTTGTCTCAACCGAGGAAGATGGGTCCCTCTGGCATATCCGCTACCCTCTTGCAGAGCCTGATCTACAAAACGAATTGACCCACCTGATTGTTGCCACAACTCGACCCGAGACTATGCTGGGGGATATGGCGGTTGCCGTACATCCGGATGACCCCCGTTACCGACACCTGATTGGGCGGGCCGTTCGTCTTCCATTATCTGCCGGAAACCCTGCAGACTGGCGCAGTATCCAGATCATTGCGGATACCTATGTAGATCCAAAATTTGGCACAGGCTGCGTAAAGATTACCCCGGCACACGACTTCAATGACTACCAGATGGGCATTCGGCACGAGCTAGCTCCCCTTAACATTCTGACACTGGATGGCAAGATAAACGAGCACGCCCCGATCGAGTATCAGGGTATGGACCGTTTCTCAGCACGTACTCAAATCATTGCCGACCTTGATTCACTGCAGCTGCTGTCTGAAATCAAGGCTCATAAGCTGATGGTCCCACGATCTGACCGAACTCATGCTGTGATCGAACCGATGCTGACCGATCAGTGGTACGTTGCGATGGAGGGCCTCGCCAAGCGCGGGCTGGAGGTGGTCGCGAATGGAGATGTGAAATTCGTTCCAGATAACTGGAGCCACGTTTATAACCAGTGGCTCGAGAATATTCAAGACTGGTGCATATCCCGTCAGTTATGGTGGGGACACAGAATCCCAGCCTGGTACGACGAGAGTGGGAAGGTCTACGTTGCTCATAGCATGGAAGAGGCTCAGAAGCAGGCTGGCGATTGCAAGCTCGTTCAAGATGAGGATGTACTCGATACCTGGTTCTCATCCGCCTTGTGGCCATTCTCAACACTCGGCTGGCCAGATGAGACACCCGAGATCAAGACCTTTCTGCCGACCTCGGTGCTGGTCACGGGATTCGACATCATCTTCTTCTGGGTGGCACGGATGGTGATGATGTCCCTCCACTTCACAGGCAAGGTGCCCTTCCGTGAGGTCTATGTGACCGGACTGATCCGAGACTCGGAAGGTCACAAGATGAGCAAGTCCAAGGGTAATGTACTCGATCCATTGGACCTCATCGACGGCATCTCTCTACCGGATCTCATTGCCAAGCGCACCACCGGTCTGATGAATCCCAAGCAGGCAGACTCGATTGAAAAAATCACCCGTAAGCATTTCCCAGAGGGGATCCCCGCATTCGGCACCGATGCTCTGAGATTTACGTTTTCCAGCCTTGCCTCTCATGGACGTGATATCAAGTTTGATATGCAACGGTGTGAGGGGTACCGTAATTTTTGTAATAAATTATGGAATGCCACACGTTATGTACTAATGAATTGCGAGGGCAAGGATACGGCTCTGGATGCAGGCTCAGCAGATGAGATGCCCCTAGAATTTTCCGATGCCGATCGGTGGATCATCGGCCGGTTACAGCAGGCAGAGAGCGCTGTCGCTCAGGCATTCCATGATTACCGGTTCGATATCGCATCGCGTGAAATTTATGAATTCGTTTGGGATGAATACTGCGACTGGTATGTAGAGCTTGCCAAGGTACAGCTGAATGGGGGTACAGAGGCCGTTCAACGCGGCACCCGTCATACCTTGGTGCGTGTACTGGAGGCAACACTCCGGCTTGCCCACCCGATCATTCCCTTCATTACTGAGGAGCTATGGCAGAAGATAGCTCCCCTGGCAAATGAGAAGGGTGCAAGCATCATGGTTAGACCTTACCCCAAGTCGGACGCATCGCGTATTAACGAGAGTGCCATCAACAGCATTAATGCACTGAAAGAAATGATTAATGCCTGTCGCACACTGAGGAGCGAGATGAGCCTATCTCCAGCGGCAAGAGTCCCTCTCCTAGCAGCGGGTGACCATCAGACCCTGACCAACTTCTCACCCTACCTGATGTCATTGGCGAAGTTATCGGGTGTCGAGATCATGCAGAATAAATTGCCTGATGCAGATGCGCCGGTCGCAATCGCAGGCGAGTTCAGATTGATGCTTAAAATCGAAGTGGATATCGCGACCGAGCGTGAACGCCTGTCGAAGGAGATCTCTCGCATCCAGGGCGAGACAGACAAGGCCGAAATCAAACTGTCTAATCCGAGCTTTGTAGAGCGCGCACCCGCCAAGGTGGTTCAGCAAGAGAAGGAGCGCTTGGCTAATTTCGTTGCGACGCTTGAAAAGCTGCAAGACCAGTTAAAAAAACTGGGTTAAAGAGCTTCCATGCCTTACTTGTAAGGTGCGACCATCTCTGCCTTTAGTTGATAGCCCGCCTGCCCCATCTCGGTATCAATCTTACCTGCATGCATGACACCATTGACCCACATGGCGTCCATCGTTCTCATCCCTGATATCGGCTTCGATACCGTCACATGAATGATCTGGTTGGATGGGGGTGGCGGGGTATGAATGCAGGCTCCAAAGTATGGAACAAGTAAAAACTCACTGACCTTATCTCCAACCCTCTCGAGAGGGATTACGAATCCAGGGATACGGATGCGCGCACCATTTAAAGTCGGCTCAATCGGCGCATCATTCCATGCTGCTCGTATCTTCTCTAGGGCCTCGATCGCGCGAGGGTCACCATCCTTGAGATGATCAAGCTTCAACCCCTTGAGAGGGGCCATCGGGTCCCAATTCTTGGGCATCAGATTATCCCAGGTGACTTCTTTGTAAGGTTTTGCGGGATTCGCTGAACTTGCTTGAGGAGTTGCCTTGCCGGCACTCTTCGAAGGAGGTGATGCTAACCGGTCACCCACCTCATAATCAGCAGCGGTCACCGTCTGCAGATTAATCGTTAATAATCCACCTATCAGAGCAGCTATGAGTCGGTATGATCGTTTGAGACTCGAGGGAGGTGTCATATTTTTTATAACCTTGGTGTCAAACCATCGGCCAAAGAGATTCGGTAGGCACGATAACCCGGTATCAAGCTCACCAGAAATCCTGTGGCCATGACGATCAGCAATAACTTCCATGACTCAGCCGATAAGGTCCATGTTGCCAGAGATATCCCCAGGTGTGTTTCAAGAATCGGTGTTGCGAACATGCTTAACACCATTAGACCCGATAAACCGATCAGAGATCCCGCCACAACCACCATCAGACCCTCGATCGCTAGAAGCATGAAGACCACACCCGGACCCGCCCCGACCGATCGCAGGACCGCCAGTTCGCGCCTGCGTTCTCCGAGACCGGCCAGCACCACAGCAACCAGGCCACTCAGACCGACCCCAACCACCAACGCGGAGATGGCCAGTAGCGATTTCTCAACAATGCTGACGACCGACCAGAGCTCATCCAGCGCCACCCCAGGCAGAACCGCGAGGAGTGGTTCAGTCTTGTACTGATTGATATACCGTTGCATCTGAAAAACGCCTGCCCGGCTTTTTAATCCTATAAAGATGGCCGTGATCTCCTTCGGAGCTAGATCGAATTTACGGACATACTCAGCCGGGATCGATAGTCCCGGCATCGGCGCCCCTCCCTGCCAGTCGAGATGAATGGCCTCGATCGCTTCAAGGCTGATATGGACACTCCGATCAACCGAGAGACCGGTCCGTTTGAGTATGCCGCTCACCCTGAATGGTTTATCAGCATGATCTGACAGTCCCATCCCACCCGCACCATGGTTCAGGATGATGCTGTCACCCAGCTGATAGCCGAGTTGCTGAGCGACATCGGCACCGACCACTGCATCAAAGATATCGACGAATGGCTTACCGGAAGAGAATGCTAATAAACGTCGATCGGCATAACGAAAATATTCAAAGTAATCGGTCGTAGTCCCGATGACTGCAAAGCCCCGGTGAGAATCTCCTAACGAGATCGGAACCGACCACGAAACAGAGGGATGCTGTGATATGGTCTGGTAGCTCGACCAACGAATATTGTGGGTCGCATCACCCAATCTGAAAACAGCATAAAGCATGAGCTGGATCGGACTAGTACGTGCGCCCACCACCAGGTCTGTCCCAGATATCGATTGTGAGAAGCTCTCCCGTGCCTGGGTACGTAACTGCTCGACCCCCAAAAGAAGCATCACTGAAAGTCCAATACTGATCGCCATCAGTCCGAGTGTGGTACGGCGGTTCCAGGCGCTCGCAAAGGCGAGAAATAGGAGCGGCCTCATACCGGCCCCGCATTGAATGAGCACAGTTCACTCAGGTTGATACTGCGGTTGAAGTGATGTGCCAGACGTTGGTCATGACTGACAAAGATCAGTGTGACACCCTCTTCATTGCAACGTCCGAGCAGTACATTAAGAAATTCTGACTGACGGTCTGCATCCAGTGCAGAGGTGGGCTCATCCGCAATAATTAAGTCCGGGTGACCCATCAGCGATCGTGCTGCGGCAACGCGCTGCTGCTGCCCGACCGAGAGTGAGGTCACTCTTTGCTGTGCATAGGTCGAGTCTAGTCCCAACTGACCGAGCAGTCGGTCTGCAGACAGTTCGAGCGAATCGGCCGATTCGAGCGCCCTACCTCTCCTTCTCTGAGAGAACCTGCAAGGCAAGATTACATTCTCTCGGACCGATAGATAGGGGACCAGATTAAACTGCTGAAACAGTAGTCCCACATGGTCCACCCGGAAACGATCACGCTCACTCGAGGTCATCCTCGTAAGATCGGTATCGAGCACCTGCAAACGACCCTGCTGTGGTACCAACACCCCACCCAACAGACTTAAGAGGGTGCTCTTGCCGCTACCGCTCGCACCCTGAAGAAAGACCCTCTCTCCACGATCTACCTGGAAATTCGGAATCGAAAGACGGAACCCCTCTCGGCCAGGCCATTGAAATAATAAATTCTGAATGTCGATCACGGTCTGGCTCATACCAGAATCTTACCACTTCAGCAGAGTGGACTTGGGCGAGAGCCTTGTTCTTGACTGACCCTTAGGCCCGACCACAGCAGCATCGATCCTCTTAAGACTCGGAAAATGTTGAAATAGACTCACCTTGATCCCCTGTAACGACTCTGGCACAGCGCATTGGAAATGCCAGGTGGCAGAGAGTTCTGAATGCACATCGGGCGAGTTGGTCGAGCTTCTGTCAAGATCCTTGCCCACATTAGAGTCCGAATCAGCTGCAAGAAGGCCTGGTTCAATTACCGCTGACTCGAGTTGGACTGACTCTAATCGGCATTGAGATTGCGGTGTAAAGATAAATGTATGATCAGACTGCCGGAGCTTACGTGACATCTCCCTGACTAATTGTCGTTCCTTCTCGTTACGAGGAGCGCGCTCAAAACCTACCAGACTATCAAGCGGACTATCCAGACTGATCTGCACAGACCCCCCCTCAATCGCCACCTCCAGGGTGGCCCGTCCATGAACATGTGCAGTCGATTCATGTGCCGATGTCATTGGCACGCTGATCAATGAAGGTATGACCGCAATCAGTATCAATCTCATGAAGTGCATCACTCGTCTCATTATTTATCCCATTTGATTGGTTAGAACGCGTTTACTATGAAGATGTAGATAATCTCATTATACAATCAGTAAAAAGCTCGAGAATTCAGCCTGCTTGAGATATAATTCCGGGCGTCGCTGAAACCAGCACCCACTCCCCGCCATTCCCGCGGGGAGTTTTATTTAGAAATGGGAGAAGAATCATACGCATCATCTTATTAGGGGGGCCCGGTGCGGGAAAGGGCACGCAGGCCAGTTTCATCAAAGAGCATTTCGGTATCCCGCAGATCTCAACCGGAGATATGCTACGAGCCGCGGTTAAGGCTGCAACCGATTTAGGCATTGCAGCCAAGAGGATCATGGACGCGGGTGGATTGGTTCCGGATGAAATCATCATTAACCTGGTGAAAGAGCGCATCACAGAAGAAGACTGTTCCAAGGGGTTCCTTTTCGATGGATTTCCACGGACCATTCCACAGGCAGATGCGATGAAGGCTGCAGGTGTGCTGATCGATTACGTGATCGAGATTGATGTAGCGGATGAGGAGATCATCAAGCGTCTGTCTGGACGCAGGATCCATTCCCCATCAGGTCGGATTTACCATGTGACACTCAACCCCCCTAAAATTGAGAATCGGGATGATGTGACAGGAGAGTCACTGGTGCAGCGTGATGATGACAAAGAAGAGACCGTGAGAAAACGGCTCGAAATCTATCATGCGCAGACTGAACCATTGGTAGAATACTACGCAAAATTGGCCTCTGGAGGTGGAAAAGACGCTCCCAGATACGTGAAAACAAACGGTATCGGGTCGGTTGAAGGTATTCGAGAGCAGATCCTCTCGTCACTGAATCCAGCATTGGCATTTATACCGGCAAGACTGCCGAAGATTTAGATAAATCAGGAGAAAATGATATGGTTCTAAAGAATGCGTTTTATGCTCAATCGGGTGGTGTCACGGCGGTCATTAATGCGTCCGCTTCCGGCCTGATTGAAGCAGCTCGCAAGCACAAGGATAAGATCGGCAAAGTCTATGCGGGCCGTAATGGCATTATCGGTGCACTGACTGAGGACCTGATCGATACCTCCAAGGAATCCGTCACTGCTATCAAGGCACTCCGTTACACCCCCTCAGGTGCGTTTGGATCATGCCGATACAAGTTGAAGAGTCTTGAGCAGAACCGCCGCGAGTACGAGCGTCTGATCTCAGTCTTCAAGGCCCATGATATTGGATACTTCTTTTATAACGGTGGTGGAGACTCTGCTGATACCTGCCTCAAGGTGTCCCAACTGTCTGAAACACTGGGATATCCGATCCAAGCGATTCATGTCCCAAAGACCGTTGATAACGATCTACCGATCACCGATTGCTGTCCCGGATTTGGTTCTGTTGCAAAGTATATCGCTGTCTCAACACGCGAAGCGAGCTTCGACGTTGCTAGCATGTCAAAAACATCGACCAAAGTATTCGTTCTGGAAGTGATGGGCCGTCATGCAGGATGGATTGCAGCTGCAGGCGGGCTGGCATCGAGCACCAACTGCGAAATCCCGATCGTCATTCTCTTTCCTGAGATCGCATTCGATCAAGTAAAGTTTCTGGCCAAGGTGAAAAGCTACGTCAAGAAGTTTGGATATTGCTCGGTGGTTGTGTCCGAGGGCGTAAAGGGTCCAGACGGAAACTTCCTCTCTGACCAGGGTCTGAGAGATGCATTCGGTCATGCACAGTTGGGTGGTGTTGCGCCGGTTGTGGCGAATATCATTAAGGATGGATTGGGTCTTAAGTATCACTGGGGTGTGGCAGATTATCTACAACGTGCTGCACGGCATATCGCATCCAGGACCGATGTTGAACAGGCCTATGCAATGGGCAAGGCTGCTGTTGAGTTCGCGATTAAGGGGCACAATGCAGTCATGCCCACGATCGATCGCTTATCTAACCAACCCTATAAGTGGAAGGTTGGTATGGCTCAACTCTCAAAAGTCGCTAATGTGGAAAAGATGATGCCCAGCAACTTCATCACCAAGGATGGATTTGGAATTACCGAGAAGTGTCGTGAATACTTGACCCCTCTCATCAAGGGTGAAGACTATCCACCCTATCGGGATGGATTGCCTAGTTACGTGCGACTGAAGAATGTTGCAGTTAAGAAGAAGCTTGGTAACTTCAAGATTTAAGTCTTACCGAATTACTTTTAAGAATAATCTGTTATACGGAATTATTGGGCCGGAATTCCGTATGCATTCTCAGACGGTCTGAACTTCATTGGAGATTTAAATGGGTAATGGTCTAATCATCGCAATCGGCTGCGCGATGGCCGCGCTTCTTTATGGAGCGTTTTCGATTAAATGGATTTTAAGCTTGTCTCCTGGCAATGAACGCATGCGCGAGATCGCGACTGCAATTCAGGAAGGGGCCTCGGCTTATCTAAACCGCCAATACACCACCATCAGTATCGTGGGTGTGATCCTCTTAGTGGCCATTTTTGCCGCACTCGGGATGGAGACCGCGGTCGGTTTCGCGCTAGGTGCATTCCTGTCTGGGATTGCTGGCTATATCGGCATGAATGTCTCAGTCCGTGCCAATGTACGTACCGCAGAAGCCGCCAGAGATGGCCTTAACGCGGCCCTTGATGTTGCATTCAAGGGTGGCGCCATCACCGGCATGCTGGTGGTCGGTCTCGGACTTCTAGGCGTTGCTGGTTACTACGCTGTTCTGACTGTTGGGATGGGGACCAGTGCATCGGATGCGACCCATGCATTGGTAGGCCTTGCATTTGGTAGTTCACTGATTTCAATCTTTGCACGTCTTGGGGGGGGGATCTTCACCAAGGGTGCAGACGTGGGTGCTGATCTGGTCGGTAAGGTTGAGGCCGGGATTCCTGAAGATGACCCACGCAATCCTGCGGTGATCGCCGATAACGTAGGTGATAACGTGGGTGACTGTGCTGGAATGGCGGCCGATCTGTTTGAGACTTATGCCGTAACTATCATCGCAACAATGCTTCTGGGAGGACTTCTGATCACAGACCCCATCGTCAGTGCGAATGCTGTGATCTATCCACTGGTGCTGGGTGGTTTTTCTATTATTGCATCCATCATCGGTTGTTACTTTGTGAAGGCTCGTGAGGGTGGCAAGGTTATGAATGCACTCTACCGTGGGCTGGCCGTTGCAGGGATACTGGCAGCGATCGTCTACTACCCCATCACGACCACGATGTTGGGTGATGGTATCGTGATTGATGGCAAGAATATCTCCGCGATGAACTTGTATCTGGCCGGACTGGTTGGACTGGTGCTGACCGCTGCCATGGTATGGATCACAGAGTACTACACCTCTACCGAGTATGGTCCGGTCCAACATATCGCTGAAGCATCCAGTACCGGTCACGGTACCAACGTGATCGCAGGGCTGGGCGTTTCCATGAAATCAACCGCCGCTCCGGTCTTGGTAGTCTGCCTTTCAATCTGGTGCGCTCAAGAGCTTGCAGGTCTTTATGGAATTGCGATCGCAGCAACATCGATGCTATCGATGGCAGGGATTATTGTGGCACTTGATGCTTACGGCCCGATTACCGATAACGCGGGTGGTATCGCTGAAATGGCTGGACTGCCTAAAGAGATTCGCGATATTACAGATCCTCTGGATGCGGTGGGCAATACCACCAAGGCTGTCACCAAGGGATATGCCATCGGTTCAGCAGGTCTGGCAGCATTAGTGCTATTTGCAGATTACACCCACGCACTTTCAGGCTCAGGCAAGATGCTGACTTTCGACCTATCGGATCACATGGTCATCATTGGGTTATTCATCGGCGGTATGGTCCCCTACCTATTCGGCGCAATGGCGATGGAAGCGGTTGGCCGTGCTGCAGGATCTGTGGTGGTTGAAGTACGCCGCCAGTTCAAAGAGATCCCGGGGATTATGGAAGGTACCGCCAAGCCAGATTATTCCAGAGCAGTGGATATGGTCACTAAGGCCGCCATTAAGGAGATGGTCGTTCCATCACTTCTGCCAGTCGCTGTACCGGTCGCGGTGGGTCTGCTGCTTGGACCGGTCGCACTGGGTGGTGTACTGATCGGTGCAATCATCACAGGTATCTTTGTTGCCATCTCCATGACTGCCGGCGGCGGTGCTTGGGATAATGCCAAGAAGTACATCGAAGATGGGCACTTTGGTGGTAAGGGTTCTGAGGCTCACAAGGCCGCTATCACCGGCGATACCGTTGGTGACCCCTACAAGGATACCGCTGGACCTGCCGTCAATCCTCTGATCAAGATTATGAACATTACTGCACTATTGATCGTTCCACTGCTGTAAAGCAAACTTATATGAGTCCAACAAGGCACGCCACAAGAAATTCTGGCGTGCCTGTTTCTAATGAAAACTACATTGAATCCGATCGACTCGTATTACTACTACCGCTCACTCCAACTCATTCACAGTGAATAGCAAGATTACACTCACACTCGACGACACCCAGAGAATGATCTCTGCCGCTGAGGAAGAGGCCAATCGTAATGGATGGCCCGTCGTGATTGCGATCGTTGATGAGGGTGCTCACCTGATCCAACTGATACGTAGAGATGATACTCAGTTCGGCAGTATCGAGGTGGCCATTCAGAAGGCCCGATCTGCGATTGCATTTAGACGGCCCACCAAGGTCTGGGAGGAGCATGTGACCGAGGGTCGTATCAGGTACCTCGGCCTGCCGGGCTCGATGCCGATCGAGGGGGGGCTCCCCATTCAGGTTGATGGACAGTTCATCGGTGCGATCGGAGTGAGCGGTGTACGCTCACATCAGGATGCACAGATCGCTCAGGCAGGGATCGATGCACTCTTGAAATCAGGTTGACATACATATGACCAGTAACTAGCGCTTATCTATATCAGAATACAAAAAAATATTGACCATTAGATCTTAACTACGCAACTGCTCTACCCTCTGTCGACTCCCACTTCAATGAATATTAAGTCAATAAAAATAAATTTGACGAGCTGGCATAGATGGCCTCCACAAATTATCCTGGGGGCAGGAATATTGGGGCTGTCCTTCCAAGTCCTGGCGAACCCGACGACAACTCCTAAGGCTGCGGCAGCAGCACCGGTGGCTGAGAGCGCATTCGATATGTCAAAGGTCCCTCTTGTGACACCCATGCCACGGCCAGGGGTTTCAATAACACCCCCATCTGGGCCGGGTTATTACTCACTCTGGGACCAGATCACCGGCAATGAACGTAAAGCACCACCGGTAGCCCCTTACGCACCGTTCGGTCTGCTTCCGACCTCTTCATTCGACATTGATTTTCGGTATCTTGCCAAACCGGGTTATGAAAAGGACCTCTTCGATCCGCTCAAAAGAATCAAGTTAGCCGATGACTGGCTTGTATCATTCGGAGGTAATTTTTGGTACAGGCATGTACATGAATCGGATAGCCGATTAACCCGTGATACCCCCGACAATACAGATAATACCTTTAACCTAGTCCGTACTCGTCTACATGCGGATATATGGTATCAGGATAAGTTCCGACTCTTTGCTGAGGGGATCGACTCACGGAGCTTATCGCAGACTCTTGCACCACTTGCCATTGATGCCAATCATACCGATATGCTGAACCTGTTTGCGGATATCAAGTTGGCAACCGCGAAAGAAGGGGTAGCCTATGTCCGAGTTGGTCGTCAGGAGTTACTGTACGGCTCTCAGAGGCTGATCTCGACCCTAGACTGGGCGAATACACGTCGCACCTTCCAAGGGGTTAAGACCTTCTGGCGCAACCCAAAATTAGATGTCGATGCATTCTGGGTACGACCGATGAATATAATTCCATCCTCCAATCAGAACTTTGATAACTGGGATACCAATCGAAACTTTTATGGTTTATGGGCTACTTACAAACCTCAGAGGGGTCACTTTGCAGACTTGTACTTCTTAAGCCTCGATAACAATAATTCTACTGGTGCGAGGCACGTTATCGGTAGCCTGCATTCTGATAATTCTCTTGTTCATACTGTGGGTACCCGTTATATCGGTGACACTAATAACTTTCTGTATGAGTTAGAGGGGATGTACCAGTTCGGACAACGTTCTGGACGCGATGTCTCGGCATTCGCTGTTGCATCAGGAACGGGTTACCGTTTCGCAGCACTACCAATGAACCCACAGATGTGGATCCGTTACGATTTCGCCTCTGGTACTAGGAATGGAGGTGATCATACAAATACGAGTAATACCTTTAACCAGCTCTTCCCATTCGGGCACTACTACATGGGATTCTTGGATCGGGTAGGACGTCAGAATATTCATGACTTTAATTCCCAAGTGACATTTCATCCTCAGCAATGGCTGACCGTGATCGCTCAGTACCACCGTTTCTATCTAGCGAATAAAGCGGATGCTTTATATAATGCTGCTGGATTTGCAAGCTTATACGATAATACCGGAGGGCAAGCGGGTAGCCATGTCGGTGATGAGATGGACTTACGTTTTAATATCCATGTCAACCGCCATCAGGATGTCTTGCTCGGATACTCCAAGCTATGGGCTGGTGAGTATCTAAAAGCGAACAAACCAGGCGTTTCACCGGATCTCCTTTATGTCCAGTACAGCTTCCGTTTTTAAAAATATCCGGATGACTCTTGTATGACTTTATCTAATATACCTGAGTGATTAATCCGGTCGCTCCAACACCGTATCGCTGGCACACAGCCTCCAATCTACAAGATCTACATGATGCAGCACTGACTGCAATCCTCGATTCTGCAATGCTTGCCATTCGGCAGAGAGGAGCATTCCACCTTGTCATCTCCGGGGGAGAGACCCCTCGTAAGATCTACCAACAATTGCGTACCGCTCAGGCTGATTGGTCTAAATGGCATATCTACTTTAGCGACGAGCGCTGCCTACCCACCACCGATAAAAATAGAAATTCACGCATGGCAGGAGAAGCGTGGCTAGACCTTGTTCCCATCCCTGAAAGCCAGATATACATCATCCCCACTGAGATTGGAGCACCCCAATCGGCTCTCAGATATGCTGCAATCTTAAGCACTGTTAAAATGTTCGATCTGGTGTTACTCGGACTGGGTGAGGATGGTCATACCGCGAGCCTATTCCCCAATCATGATTGGGGTGACAAGCCTGACTCGCCGAATACACTGGCAGTGATCAACGCACCCAAACCACCCTCTGAACGCGTATCTCTCAGTGCGACACGATTGAGCCATTCCAGGGGGGTCCTATTTATAGTTGCAGGTGAGTCTAAACGTAATGCTGTAGCTAAGTGGCGGCATGGAGAAAATATTCCGGCACAAGCAATCGTACCCGAAGCGGGAGTGGATATATTGATAGAGTCAGATCTACTGGCACCGTTCTCGATCAAGAGTCACTGAATAGGTCATCATCCATGCGCGGAAAAATTAATACCCATAACTCGAATAACTCCTCCTCCGCTATAACTCGAGAAGTTTATGAGGCGAGCCTGCACAATCTTCAGATTGAGCTGGTTAAGCTGCAGAGACACTTCATTAAGTACAATGAAAAGATTCTGATCATCTTTGAAGGTCGAGATGCATCCGGCAAGGATGGCACGATCAAGCACATCACTCAGCACTTAAGCCCACGTGAAACACGGGTCGTCGCACTGGGAAAGCCCTCTGACCGAGACCGGAGTTCGTGGTACTTCCAGCGTTATGTACCCCACCTACCCGCCGCTCAGGAGATGGTACTCTTCAACCGAAGTTGGTATAACCGAGCGGGTGTCGAGCGGGTGATGGGTTTTTGCACCGATGCAGAATATAAAGAGTTCATAATCTCGGTACCCGAGTTCGAGCATATGCTGGTTCATTCCGGCATCAAGCTCTTCAAGTACTATCTCGATATCAGCAAGTCCGAACAGAAGAGACGACTCGACAAGCGTGCTTTAGATCCACTGACTCAGTGGAAGATCAGCGCACTTGATAATCTGGCCCTAAAAAAATGGAAGCAGTATAGCCTTGTACGTAATGAGATGTTGGCCCGTACTCACAGCCTCACCACCCCCTGGACCATTGTGAGTGCCGATGACAAGCAGCTATCACGTCTCAATATCATAAAGGATATGTTGAGCCGTCTGGACTATGCGAACAAATCCAGACGGATCATCCTGCCAGACCCGCAGATCGTATCGGCATATAGTGCAACACACCTCGAGAGGGGGCTTCTGGCCTCTTAGCCGGTAATGCTTCATGCCTGACCTCGATTCTTTCTTCTCCAGTAGCGGTGCTCTGGCTCAATCCGTGCCGGGCTTTCGAGCTCGTTCACAGCAGCTTGCCATGGCACAGGCGATCGCAGATACCATTACTAGCAACCGTGTCCTGGTGGCGGAGGCTGGGACCGGAACCGGCAAGACCTTCGCATATCTAGTCCCGGCACTGCTCGCGGGTGGCAAGGTCATCATCTCAACCGGCACCAAGACCCTTCAGGATCAACTCTTCAACCGTGATATCCCAACCGTACGTGCCGCACTCAAGGCACCTGTCATCGTCGCACTCTTGAAGGGTCGTTCCAATTATGTGTGCCACTACCATCTGGAACGGACTCTAAAGGATGGAAGGACCAGCTTTGCTAGTCGCGATGAAGTGAAGTATCTGAAACTGATCGAGCGGTACGCGGGTGTCAGCAAGACCGGTGACAAGAGTGGTTTGAGTGAGGTTCCAGAGAGTGCCGCAGTCTGGCAGCAAGTCACCTCGACCCGGGAGAACTGCCTCGGATCTGATTGCCCCAGCTACAAGACTTGCTTCGTGATGGAGGCTCGTAAACAAGCACTGTCAGCGGATGTGGTGGTGGTCAATCATCATCTATTCTTTGCGGATGTGATGCTCAGAGATGAGGGTCTGTCTGAACTCTTGCCCGCCTGCAATACCGTCATCTTTGATGAGGCTCACCAATTACCAGAAACAGCCAGTTTATTCTTTGGTGAATCAGTCAGCACCAGTCAACTATTGGAACTCGCACGCGATGCCGAGTCTGAGTCAATACTCGGCGCTAAGGACTTTGTTGCCTTACCTGACTCGATCGCTCTAATGGAGAAGGCTTCACGAGATTTAAGGCTAACGATCGAGGGGGACAATACCCGCCTGACACTGGCTGCTGTATCGATGAACCCCAAATTTGGGATTGCGCTGGACCATCTACTAGAGAGGCTCGAAGAACTATCAAGCCTTCTCGAGAGTCAGTCTGAACGTTCTGAAGGTCTTGAGAACTGTTGGCAACGAACACGTGAAATTGCAATCCAGATCAAGCACTGGCGAGATAAGGCAGAGTCGGAGGGATTTGTGCGTTGGCTGGAAGTCTTCAGTCATGCACTACAGTTAAATGCCACCCCACTCTCGATTGCAGAGATCTTTAATAAACAATTGATCGCTTCTCCACGTGCGTGGATTTTTACCTCTGCCACACTGGCAGTGAAGGGGGATTTCTCACACTACAACAATGAGATGGGTCTCTCAACGGCACAGTCGGCATGTTGGGATAGTCCATTTGATTTCGCGAATCAAGCGCTGCTCTATGTGCCTACTGGACTGCCAGATCCTAGCAACCGTGATTATACTGATGAGGTAGTGAAGGCCGCCCTACCAGTTCTAATGGCGAGTCGTGGACGTGCATTCTTCTTATGTACTAGCCTACGTGCAACCAAGCGGGCGCATGAACTACTGATAGAAGCATTCGAGCGTGAAAAGCTCGACTACCCGATACTGCTCCAAGGACAGAGCTCGCGCTCAGATATGCTGGACCGTTTTCGTAAGATGAGGAATGCAGTCCTGATCGGCAGTCAATCCTTCTGGGAGGGGGTGGACGTGAGGGGCGAGGCATTGTCACTGGTCGTAATTGATAAGCTACCATTTGCACCGCCAGATGATCCGGTACTATCGGCACGGATTGAGAAAATTAATAAAGAGGGCCGTAATGCATTTATGGAGTATCAGCTACCACGTGCAGTCATTAACCTGAAACAGGGTGCAGGTCGGTTGATCCGTGACGAGACCGACCGTGGGGTATTGATGATCTGCGATCCACGACTCATCACTAAGTCTTATGGAAAGAAGATTTGGCAGAGCCTGCCACCGATGAAACGGACTCGCGATCTGGCCGAGGTAGAGCGTTTCTTTAGATGATCTTGCGAGCTAGATCACACTGAATAGGGTAGAGACATCATCTCTAGGAGAGGACCCTCCAGTGACTGCCAATGAATCTGACTGGCCTCGGCGCTACTGGTCTGTATCACCCCCAGAAGATCGAATCCGCCTTTGGGTGAGGGGGCCGCATTTATGACCATTCCGCTCGATTGTTCTGCCATGTCTGCACTGAATAGCTCATCCCCAGCCGATACTGGAATCGATGATTGGATACTCGCCAAGTACATACGCCTTTTAATCTTTCCCAAGTACTGAGTACGAGCGACAATCTCCTGTCCGGGATAACAGCCCTTCTGAAAGCTCACCCCTCCGATCGATTGCAGGTTCACCATCTGCGGGATGAACTGCTCTTGAGTGGCAGTCATAATCACAGGAATGCCCGCCTTAATATCCAACCAACTCCAGCAAGACATCCCGACCGGCTTGGCATCTTTGCTCAATCGTTCCCATAATGAAGATGCCTTTTCCAGCAGAGTAATGATCTTGAACCGATCTAATCCAAGTCGGATGACAGTCCCATGCTCGGTATGGATCACGCTTAGATCATGAGCAGGCACTGCACCAATGACCTCCGTCAGTAGAGTCTCTGCACGATCCCCCGCCACACCGAACTGTATCAGATCAGCGCTATGATCGGTCAGTATCACTTTGGCTCTCATTACGAACATGGAGAGTCGCTTTTGGATAGCGGCCTGCAAGTCAGATGGCAATTGCATCAGGTAGGAGTCACCGTCATTCCACAACAAAAAACTCGCCAGTATCCGTCCCTTTGGATTGCAATAACTACCATAATGGGCATGGATGGTATCGATCTCCCCGACGTCACAACTCACTTGCCCCTGCAGAAAGATTTGCGCATCCTCACCGGAGAAGCGAATCAGACCAAAGTGTGATAGATCAGCCAGAACCGTGCCAGAGCCAGTACTTTTGAGTTCGTCAGCGGCGTCGCCAAAGTCAACGGGATATCCATTATGAACAACAGCACCTTGCTGCTGTAGATAGGTTTTCCAAGTAGCATTCATAGAGAAGTTCAGGTGAACGAGGGGAGTTTTGATTATACAATTAACCGAGCAGGTAGTGCTGCCGGAGTGGGGCTCTCTCGAGGTTTTGTACGATACCGCTGATGGTCAGAAGGCCTTGACTCTGTTTGCTTCTTAAATAAGGACTCCTACGAGGAAGCTTTTTTCAAATGGGTTCAGAAATGAAATTCAGATGTTGATAGTTATTTACAATGACTCGGTACTTGAGCTTGACCGTCGGAATGACGCCGAGCTAAATCTCTATATGCGTATTGGCACAGAATGAAAGGAACACTGATTCTGCCGGGTTTATGTAGTTTCAGCAGGCGACTGGCAGGAATGGATCGAAATGAAATACCGGGAATTAAGGGGGCTATCTATTAAAGCTGCGTGACAACCAAAGAATCAACTTAGGGAGCGTACTATTATTCGGTACTGCCATGACAGACTCGCCGATTAAAGAATCACTGCTTGAGTATGGTATTGACTGCCTCCGGCAGGAGGTCTGGGTAGTCCTTGCTGAAGTGAAGACCCCGACTCTCATGACGGAGCATGGCACTCTGCACAATAAGACCAGCTGTATCCACTAGATTACGCAACTCAAGTAGATCGCTGGTGACACGGAAATTGGCGTAGTATTCGCTGATCTCTTCGTGTAGTAGCTTGATGCGGTGCTGAGCACGCTGAAGACGTTTATTGGTACGAACGATGCCCACGTAGTCCCACATGAAACGCCTCAGTTCATCCCAGTTATGAGAGATAACAATCTCCTCATCTGCATCACTGACTCGGCTCTCATCCCATAAAGGTAGTTGTATGGCAGGCATATTCGGTAATCGAAGAATGTCTGCCGCTGCAGCCTGTCCAAAGACCAAGCACTCAAGCAGTGAATTACTGGCAAGCCGGTTGGCACCGTGTAGCCCGGTATGGGCGGTCTCACCGATGGCATAAAGATTATCCAGATCGGTCTTTCCGTCCAAGTCTGTGACAATACCACCGCACGTATAATGAGCAGCCGGCACCACCGGGATCGGCTGCTTTGTTATATCGATCCCTAACTCTAGGCAGCGCGCATAGATATTGGGGAAGCGCTCTCGTAGGAAGTCTTCAGACTTGTGAGAGATGTCCAGATATACGCAATCGAGTCCGCGCTTCTTCATTTCAAAGTCGATCGCTCGGGCGACAATATCTCGCGGTGCAAGCTCCGCACGACCATCGTGCCACGGCATGAATCGAGAACCATCCAGGAGTTTCAGTAGACCGCCCTCCCCCCTAACCGTCTCAGAAATCAAGAACGATTTCGCGTGTGGGTGGTACAGACAGGTAGGATGGAACTGAACGAACTCCATATTTGAGATGCTGCAGCCAGCCCTCCAGCCCATGGCAATACCATCCCCGGTCGCTGAATCTGGATTGGTCGTATAAAGATAAACCTTGCCGGCGCCACCTGTAGCTAGAACCGTACTATGTGCTGAAATGGTGTCGACCCGGCCTGCCGAACTATCCAGCACATAAGCACCATAACAGCGGCTCTTACTCACGTCAGAACGGCCCATCTTCGCATCGGTGATCAGATCGATCGCGATATGGCGCTCAAGAACTGTGATATTGGGGTGAGACCGAGCCTTCTCCCCGAGGGTGAGCTGTACCGCCTGACCGGTGGTATCTGCCGCGTGTATCACCCTTCTCACACTATGGCCACCCTCTCGAGTCAGGTGGTAACCGGTTGAATTATTCTGATCACGAGTGAATGGCACACCCTGATCGATCAACCACTCAACCGCTCGCGGACCATTCTCAGCCACATACCGGGTGACCGATTCATTGCATAAACCTGCACCAGCTGAGAGGGTGTCTCGGATATGCTTATCGGGTGAGTCTTCCTGAGAGAGTGCGGCCGCGATACCGCCCTGAGCCCATCCACTGGCACTTTCAAGGAGCGCTCTCTTGGTAACAAGACAGACTTTTTTAGTTTGGGCTAAATTAAGTGCGAGCGTCAGACCGGCAAGACCACTACCGACAATAAGTACGTCAAAATTCAATTGGGACATGCTGTTCAGGAATTAATTACGAATACCATCAAAAGAAAATCATAACAGACTTGGTATTCCCATCCCGATTTTTTAGAATAACCACTTTAACCAGTGAACTAATCCTGGATATCCGATGTCTATTTCTTCAACTTTTGCATGTTAAGCTGCTTTCAGTTCTCGAATCGGCCCTTGAACGGCTATACTTGATCTGCCGCCTCAGAATGCGGTGGTATTTACAAGTAAAAATCATAATGTTCAGGGAACAGGCAGTATGAGTGACCGGGAGATTGATCAGCAGTTGGTAGATCGCGTACAGCGCGGAGATAAGCAAGCCTTCGATCTACTCGTGATCAAGTACCAACGCAAGTTGGCTCGCTTGCTGTCTCAGTTCATCCGAGATGCTGCCGAGGTAGAGGATGTCGCTCAGGAGACATTCATCAAGGCCTACCGTGCATTACCGTCATTCAGGGGCGAGAGCGCCTTCTATACGTGGCTATACCGGATAGGTATCAATACTGCCAAGAATTTCCTGATCTCACAGGGTAGACGTGCCCCAACCATGACGAGCGCCGGGTTCGATATTGAGGATGCAGAGAACTTTGAGGAGGGTAGTCAGTTACGAGAAATGAATACACCTGAAAGCGAACTGATGAGTAAACAGATCGCTGAGACGGTGAACCAAACTCTACAAGAATTGCCAGAGGAATTACGAAAGGCAATCACCTTGAGAGAGATCGAGGGTATTAGTTATGAAGAGATTGCAACCATCATGAACTGCCCCATCGGTACAGTGCGATCGCGAATATTTCGTGCTCGTGAAATAATCGCAGAGAAGTTACGGCCCCTACTGGGAACCAGTCAAGATACGAGGTGGTAGTATGAAAAGCAAAATATCAGCGATGATGGATGGTGAACTAAAGTCTGAAGATGTCTCTAGCATCATCACTCAGATCAAGGAGACGGGCGATCTAAAGAACGAATGGTCAACCTACCACCTGATCGGAGATAGCTTACGCCGATCGTCATCATCCATCGATATAGCCCGCCGTGTCAGTACCGCACTGGCAACAGAGCCCACCTTACTCGCGCCACGAACAACGAAACAGAATAAGTTTAAAGTGTTTGCCCTCTCGGTAGCCGCCTCATTAGCCGCGGTCGCAATGGTTGGATGGATGGGACTGCAGAGTATGGGTCACTCACCAGAAAATTTTACGAACAACAAAATAGCCCTCCAGCCTGAACCATCGCCAGCAATCCCCGCTTCAAGCTCTATTGCCGACCCAGCACCCGCCCCCGCTCAGATAAATGACTACTTACTCGCTCACCGCCAATTCTCAGCCACTCCAGCGATGTACGGAGTCGCACCCTACTTACGCACATCCGTAGAATCGCGAGGAAGTCCAGATCGATGATACGTTTTGTACAGATTGCTTTACTAATTCTATCCGGCGCGGCACAGCCCCTATTCGCGCAGAGTCCGGCTGAATCCTCCCCAGAAGTATTAGCCATACTACAGAAAATAGCGTCCGCACCACGTCAACACAACTATACCGGTACCTTTATCTACTCCTCGGGTAGCCATATAGAGACATCTCGGATCATCCATATCCAAGATCAAGAGGGTGAGCATGAAAAGATAGAGGTGCTGGATGGAGCGCCACGCGAGATCATCCGCAACAATGACGAGATGAGCTGCTATCTACCCGAGAGCAAGACCATCGTGACCGAGAAGCGTTGGCTACGAAAATCTTTCCCGGCAATCCTGTCTGAACCACTCAACACGCTGAGTGAGCATTATAGTGTGAGCAAAGGTCCTCCAGAGAGAATAAGTGATTACGATTGTGAGGTCATTATTCTGGAGCCTCGAGATGATATGCGCTATGGCCATAGGCTATGGGTCGATATCCATACAGGGCTCCTCCTTAAGGCAGCAGTGATCGACAAGGGACGTGTGATCGAGCAGTTTATTTTTACGCAGCTGAAGATCGGTGGCTCGATAGATCGGGAGTTATTAAGGCCTAAGTATTCTGCAAAGACGGGAGAATGGCGGACCATCAACCTTGTATCGACCACGATCGAGAGCGGGAAGCTAGGCTGGCAAGTGAATAACCCACCAGTTGGTTTCAAGAAGATGGCGGAGATGAAACGCACTCTTTCCGGCAAATCAATTCCGGTCAGTCATATCGCGCTATCGGACGGTCTGGTCGCGGTATCGGTATTCATTGAGCCACTCGAGAAGGGCTCTCCCCCACCGGTTCAAGGTCTTGTCCCAAGCTACGGAGCGATTAATATATATACCCGTACCGTCGCAGATAGTATGGTCACGACGGTGGGAGAGGTTCCGCCATCTACAGTCATACAAATCGGTAACTCGGTCGTCAAATACAAAGGCAAATGATGTATAAAATTATTCTAGTTATCTTGTTTGGTCTGTCCTCACTCGCTTCAGCTCAGAATAGAGGACTTCCAGATTTTACTGATTTGGTTGAAAAACAGGGCTCTGCAGTGGTCAATATCAGTACAGTCCAGACGCAAAGCACCGCCACCAGCCGAACCTTTCCGGGGATGCCAAATATACCTGAGGATGATCCATTCTTTGAGCACTTCCGAAGGCACATGCCACCTAACACCGCCCCACGCGAGTTTGAGTCTAAGTCACTGGGGTCTGGATTTATTGTCAGCACCGATGGATACATCCTGACCAGCGCACATGTCATTGAATCTGCCGATGAGATCACTGTAAAGCTAACAGACAAACGTGAATTCCGTGCTCGCGTGATCGGTGCCGACCGGAGGACCGATATTGCACTTCTCAAGATCGATACAACCGATCTACCCACGGTGACCCAGGGAGACCCCAGCAAACTCAAGGTGGGTGAATGGGTATTGGCAATCGGCTCCCCCTTCGGATTTGATAACAGCGTGACGGCCGGCATTGTCAGCGCCAAGGGTCGTTCGCTCACGCAGGAGAACTTTGTCCCCTTCATCCAGACCGATGTCGCGATCAATCCCGGTAATTCAGGGGGGCCTCTCTTTAACATGATGGGAGAGGTCGTCGGCATTAATTCACAGATATACAGCCGCACGGGTGGATTCATGGGACTGTCATTCGCCATCCCGATCGATGTTGCGACCGAGATCTCGAACCAGCTAATTGCGAACGGCAAGGTGAGCCGTGGCAAGATCGGTGTGATGATTCAGGAGGTCACCAAGGAACTAGCAGAGTCCTTCGGTCTATCTAAACCCAGTGGTGCATTGGTAGCGGCCGTTCAAAAAAACGGTCCAGCAGAAAAGGCCGGGATAGAGGCACGGGATATCATCCTGAAATTTGATGGAAAGAGCATCAACACCTCCTCCGATTTGCCCCGGGTGGTAGGTGCGACCAAGCCAGGGTCTAAGGTATCGGTACAGTTATGGCGTAGTGGATCCACCCGTGATGTGACCGTCGTTGTCGATGAGATCCCGGCCGATGAGAAGGCGGCCACTCGCGGAGGCAAAAAGGGTGGCAAAGTGCCAGAGACATTCAACCGGATCGGACTCGCTCTGACCGAACTGAGTACGGAACAGAAGAAGCAACTCGAGATTGAGGGTGGACTACTGGTAGAGGATATGCAGCCCGGGATTGGTAGCCGTGCAGGAATACGTCCCGGTGATGTGATCCTCAGCATTAACAATCAAGGCGTAAAATCTGCCGAACAGTTCAACCAGACTCTCACAAAAATTGAGAAGGGTCGTAGCATTGCACTCCTAGTGAGCCGTGGTGGAACCAGCACTTTCATCACCATGAAAATGAATGGCAATGACACTAAGTAAATCGGCCATAGAAAGCCCTGTCACCCTAGTCGTATATGGACGTGAAGAGTGCCATCTATGTCAGAACATGATCGCGGACCTACATGAATTACAGGGACGCCTTCATTTTCAGATTAAACTGGTGGATATCGACAACGATACCGAGCTAACAGCTCGTTATGGTGTGCGGATTCCAGTACTGGTGGTAGATGGAGAAGAGATCTGCCACTACCACCTCAATCCGATCGCACTTGATGCTTATTTCGCTAGAATTCGCTAGAATGCGCACTTCTTGAGTAAACATCATTGCCGAATTTTGGCGATTCTTTTAGGATCAAGCCAGAAACCTTCAAGAGGGCACAGAATGTGCCCTCTTTTAGTTTCCTTGGCGCAGTTCTTAACTACCACTTTCCTGATTATCGGTCCCTAATCATTGATGCAATACATCCGCAACTTTTCTATCATCGCCCATATCGATCATGGTAAGTCCACGCTAGCCGATCGGATTATCCAGTTATGCGGGGGACTCTCAGATCGCGAGATGGAAGCCCAGGTGCTGGATTCTATGGACCTGGAGAAGGAGCGTGGGATCACGATCAAGGCTCAGACTGCAGCACTGCGATATACCTCTCTCGATGGAAATGTCTACCTCCTGAATCTGATCGACACACCAGGCCATGTAGACTTTTCTTACGAGGTATCCCGCTCCCTGGCAGCCTGTGAAGGGGCCCTCTTGGTGGTGGATGCCTCTCAAGGGGTCGAAGCCCAGACCGTAGCCAATTGCTATACCGCAATCGAGCAAGGGGTCGAGGTGGTGCCGGTATTAAATAAGATTGATCTCCCCGCGGCGGAGCCGGACCGCGTGATTGAGGAGATTGAAGACATCATCGGGATCGATGCCCAGGATGCACTCCGTGCCAGTGCTAAGACCGGTGACGGGGTACGAGATATCGTGGAGGCGGTGATCACACGCATCCCCGCCCCAAAGGGGGACCCAACCGCCCCCCTGAAGGCACTGATCATAGACTCATGGTTTGATAACTATGTCGGTGTAGTAATGCTGGTCAGGGTGGTTGATGGCATTCTCAAGCCTAAGGACAAGATCCTCCTCATGGCCAGCAAGAGCCTTCACCTATGCGAGCAGGTCGGCGTATTCACCCCCAAATCACAGGCCCGAGAGTCATTAAGTGCCGGCGAGGTTGGTTTCATTATCTCAGGCATCAAGGAATTAAAATCTGCCAAGGTGGGCGATACCGTAACCCTGGCAGATCGCCCTGCCACTCAGCCACTTCTGGGATTCAAAGAGATCAAGCCACAGGTCTTTGCCGGACTCTACCCAATCGAGTCCAACCAGTACGATGCACTCCGTGATGCACTGGAGAAATTAAAGCTCAATGACTCCTCACTGCACTACGAGCCAGAAACCTCTCAGGCACTCGGGTTTGGTTTCCGGTGCGGGTTCTTAGGCCTGCTCCATCTGGATATCGTGCAAGAACGACTCGAGCGCGAATACGATATGGACCTCATCACCACCGCACCGACGGTGGTCTATCAAATCATGATGAGGGATGGGGAAGTGATCGAGATTGAGAATCCATCCAAATTGCCTGACCCTTCCAAGATCGAGGAGATCCGAGAACCGATCATTACCGCGACCATACTGGTCCCTCAGGAGTATGTAGGGTCCGTTATCACACTCTGCATCAGCAAGCGGGGACAACAAAAGAACATCCAGTACCTAGGCCGGCAGGTTATGCTTACTTATGAGATGCCTCTGAACGAGGTCGTGATGGATTTTTTTGATAAGCTCAAGTCGACCAGCCGTGGATATGCCTCACTCGATTATGAATTTAAAGAGTTCAGAACATCGGATCTGGTGAAACTGGATATACTGATTAATAGCGAGAAGGTGGATGCGCTATCACTGATCGTTCACCGTACCAATAGTCAATTCCGCGGACGTGCACTCGCGCAGAAGATGCGTGAGCTGATCCCCCGTCAGATGTTTGATATTGCAGTTCAGGCGGCCATCGGCGCTCATATCATCGCCCGAGAAAGTATCAAGGCATTACGTAAGAACGTCCTTGCCAAGTGTTACGGTGGAGACATCAGCCGTAAACGTAAGCTACTCGAGAAGCAGAAGGCCGGGAAGAAACGGATGAAGCAGGTCGGCAATGTAGAGATACCGCAGGAAGCATTTCTGGCAATTCTACAGACGGGCGACAAGTAACAATTCGATTACCGGGTGGTTAATATAACGATAGAGACTTCTATTATTTATTTGGCTAAAGACATTGCTCCCTGAAGGATAAAGAATGAACTTCCCACTCATCATGCTGATGCTGCTGCTTGTCACCGGTGGCATCTGGCTGCTTGATCATTTCATACTACGCCGCAAGCGTGCCCCTGATACAAGAGAGCCCTGGTGGATAGAGTACCCAAAAAGTTTCTTCCCGGTAATCCTGATCGTATTCGCCCTACGGTCCTTTCTGGTGGAACCATTCAAGATTCCATCCGGTTCGATGATTCCGACAATGCTGGTGGGTGACTTTATTCTGGTCAATAAGTATACCTACGGCGTCAGGCTGCCCGTCATCAATCTAAAAGTAATGGACGTGAATGAGCCTAAGCGTGGTGAGGTGATGGTATTCCGCTACCCTGAGAATCCGTCCTTGGATTATATTAAACGCATCGTCGGGCTGCCGGGTGACACCATCACATACCGTGATAAACAGCTAATCCTGAATGGCAACCCATTAAAGATGGAATCGGTCGGTGAGTACACCTATATTGAGTCTAGATTAAACTATGTATACAACCAGCGTTATGTAGAATCACTGGGTGAGCACGGTCATAACATCATTATCAATCCTGAAGTCCCCGGCCTGCATCCCTCCGAAGTACATCAATTTCCATTCCAGGAGAACTGCATCTATCAGTACTCCGAATTCACCTGCACGGTGCCTGCCGGGAATTACTTCACGATGGGCGATAACCGAGACAGTAGTAGCGACAGTCGTTATTGGGGATTTGTTCCAGAACGTAATATCGTCGGCAAGGCATTCTTGATCTGGTGGAACTTCAGCGACTTCAAGAGGATCGGACTGGCCATCGAGTAAGATGCCGTGACTCTGAAGAGCATGACCACTGTCCATCATGAATTGATCTTTAAGAAGTTGCCACCCACAGCGATCTGACGATCAATACAGACCGCATTCAGGACTTTAAAGAATGGACAGCACCATACTCTGCAAAAAAATTGGTTACACATTCAACCAGGTGGAATTGTTGAGACAGGCACTCACGCACCGTAGCCATAGCTCTCCTCATAATGAGCGCCTTGAATTTCTCGGTGATAGCATCCTCAACTGTGCGGTCGCTGGGCTGATATTCAGGCACTTCCCAAACCTCCCCGAGGGTGAACTATCTCGGATCCGGGCTAACCTAGTCAATCAGCAGGCCCTCTTTGAGTTGGCACAGTCACTAGAACTTGGCAGTCAGATCAGTCTGGGGGAGGGAGAGATTAAGAGTGGCGGAAATCAACGTCCCTCGATCCTAGCAGATACACTGGAAGCCATCTTGGGCGCGGTCTATCTTGATGGTGGGTTTAAACAGGCTGAGAGGGTTGTATGCACCCTCTTGATGCCGTTGCTGCAGCAACTGAATCTTCAGGCACTCGATAAGGATCCCAAGACCCTCCTCCAGGAGTACCTGCAGAGTCATAAGATGGGACTTCCACAATATGCCGTGGTTGCTACCAGCGGTGAGGCCCATCAGCAAAAGTTCATGGTGGAATGTATTATTGCTAAGCTTAATATTCGTACGATTGGTGAAGGATCTAGCCGTCGCAGTGCTGAGCAGGAGTCCGCTAAAGAGGCCTATGAAGAGGCACAATCACGTGCTTGAAAATTACCAAGAACAGAGCCCCCTAAGATCTCTTACTAAAAATTTTATATGATGACAGCCAATCTCAATTACCGTACCGGCTTCATCGCTATCATAGGCCGACCCAACGTCGGCAAGTCCACACTACTAAATAATCTAATCGGCCAGAAGATCAGCATCACCTCCAAGAAGGCGCAAACGACACGACACCGAATCACAGGAGTACTCACTGATGATGCGTCACAGTTTATTTTTGTGGATACGCCCGGCTTTCAGAACCTCCATACAAACCGGCTAAATAGCCTGATGAACCGCACCGTCACCCAGAGCATAAAGGACGTGGATGTGGTGATATTTGTGATTGAGTCACTCCATTTTGATGAACGCGACAGGCTGGTATTAAAACTTCTGCCGACGGATCGTCCAGTGATACTAGTCATTAACAAGATTGATCAATTATCTGAAAAATCAAGACTCCTCCCCTTCCTCGCGAAGATGGCTAAAGAGTTCACCTTCACGGCGATGGTGCCGGTCAGTGCTCAGGAAAAACTACAACTGCCGGACCTGTTGAGCACGATTAGACCCCACCTGCCGGTAAATCAACCTCTATTCGAGTCGGATGAGGCGACCGATCGTAGCGAACGATTCATCGCCGCAGAATTGATACGGGAAAAACTCTTTCGTCTGACCGGTGAAGAAATCCCCTACTCAACCAGCATCACCATTGATCAGTTCACAACCGAGAATGATCTCCGTAAAATTCATGCCTGCATCATCGTCGATAAGTCCGGGCATAAGGCGATCATCATTGGCAAGGGTGGCGAGAAACTCAAAATGATCGGGACCCAAGCACGTAAAGATATGGAGAGTATCTTCGGTGGCAAGGTCTATCTAGAGATCTGGGTAAAGGTAAAATCAGGTTGGGCTGATGATGCACAGATGCTAAAAAGCTTAGGATATGGATAATATCTTTAGAATAAATGAGTCAGACCCGTTCTAGACAAGAGTCATGACCACCGATAAACACCGGCAAGATGCCCAGCCAGCTTTCGTGCTGCATACCTACCCCTACCTAGAGACTAGTCTAGTGATAGAGACCTTCACCCAGAATTTCGGACGGGTACCACTGGTCGCGAAGGGTGCAAGACGACCCAGGTCAGCTCTAAGGGGCTCTCTCATGGCATTTCAACCGTTACAAATTTCCTGGGCTGGTAAATCAGAACTTAAGACTCTCCACAAGGTCGAGTGGCAGGGTGGCCAACCATTCCTTCAGGGGATGAGTCTGATCTGCGGATTTTATTTGAATGAGCTTCTGGTCCGATTGCTTCACCGTGATGATCCACACGAGCAGTTATTCTTGTACTACCAGCAGACACTGGCTGCACTGAGCACTCAGAAAGATTACACTCCGGTGCTACGACACTTCGAGCAGCGTATGCTACAAGAGCTGGGTTATGCACTTATACTCAGTCATGATGTAGAGTCGAGTAAGCCAATAAGCTCAGATCAAGAGTACTGTTACAAAATCGAGTATGGGCCGGTGTCACTAAAGAAAGGATCCAACGGATCTGGGCTTAAAATCACCGGTAAGACGTTACTGGATATGGATCAGGATGATTATTCCGATGCCGTTACCCGTCAACAGAGCAAGGCACTGATACGTTATATCCTTAACCATTATCTGGGCGACCAACCCCTCCATACACGGCAATTGCTGAAGGATCTACAACAGCTATGATCGAACTCGGCGTTAATATCGACCACATCGCGACCTTACGGCAAGCTCGCGGAACAAGCTACCCCAGCCCGGTAGAGGCTGCTCTGATAGCAGAATCTGCTGGAGCAGATTCTATCACCCTCCACCTTCGTGAAGACCGCCGCCATATCCAGGACAGGGATGTAGAGACTCTGAAGGGGAGGCTTAAGACCCGCATGAATCTGGAGAGTGCGGTGACCGATGAGATGATCAGTTTCGCGCTACACATCAGACCTGAGGATGTCTGTCTGGTGCCAGAACGACGTGAGGAGCTCACCACCGAGGGGGGGCTCGATGTATTGCGCCATTTTAAACAAGTGAAGTCCGCTTGCGAGAGACTCTCGAAGGCCGGAATCCGGACCTCTCTATTCATCGACCCAGATCCAGCTCAGATTGATGCGGCAGTGAAGGTCGGTGCACCCGTGATAGAAATCCATACTGGTCACTATGCCGATGCCACCACCAAGAGTGAACACCAGGCCGAGTTTGAACGGATCCGTGCCGCGGTCATCTATGGTATCGATCGTGGTCTGAAGGTGAATGCGGGACATGGACTGCACTACCAGAATGTCCAACAGATTGCCGCTCTGTCCGGAATATCTGAACTGAATATTGGGCACGCGATCGTAGCTCATGCACTCTTCATCGGATTTGAACAGGCGGTACGGGAGATGAAGAGATTGCTACTGGAATCCCGAGTATGATCTACGGTATCGGCACCGATTTGGTCGAACTATCGCGTATTGCACGTCTACTGGAAAAATACGGCGAGCGCTTTGCCAAGCGTCTTCTGACAGATCAAGAATGGCCTGAATATCTCAAGAGTAGTCAGAAGGCGATGTTTCTATCCAAACGATTCGCCGCTAAGGAGGCCCTATCCAAAGCGATCGGGATTGGCTTGCGTTATCCCGTGAGCTTAAACCATATCGGCATCACGCATGATGAGCACGGAAAACCCGGCTTTGAATTTCACTCTGACTTAAACGAGCTAGTTAAAAATAAAGGCATCACTAATCATCACCTCTCCATCAGTGATGAACTCAATCTTGCCTGCGCATTCGTTATCCTAGAAAAGTCGTCATGACCCTCGGTCCCATCATGCTCGATATCGAGGGCAAGCAACTGACCGACTCTGATCGAAGAAGACTTCAGCACCCCCTGACCGGTGGCGTGATTCTATTCAGTAGGAACTACTCATCTATCAGTCAACTGGCTGAACTGACCGCCCAGATTCACTCGCTACGCAGCCCGCCACTCCTGATCGCGGTAGACCATGAAGGTGGCAGAGTTCAACGCTTCCGCGAGAATTTCACACGACTGCCGGCCATGCGAGAACTGGGTAAGATATGGGATCAACACCCCATCCGTGCACGGCACCTGGCACATCAGACGGGATATGTTCTGGCAGCAGAGCTGCGTGCATGCGGGGTCGATCTCAGCTTCACGCCGGTTCTTGATATGGACCATGGACAGAGCTCCGTCATCGGCGACCGATCCTTTCATCGAGATTCTCAGGCGATTACCGATTTGGCTCATAGCCTGATGATGGGGCTAAAGTCTGGGGGAATGACCGCGGTCGGAAAGCATTTCCCTGGTCATGGACACATAGAATCAGACTCTCATCTTGAAATACCGGTGGATGAACGCACGTACGACGATATCGCAATGGATGACATGACCCCATTCCGGCGAATGATCGATCTCGGTCTCGCCGGTATCATGCCTGCTCATATCATCTACTCCAAGGTGGATCGTCATCCCGCAGGATTCTCCAAGATCTGGCTGAATGAGGTCCTTCGTGGTGAACTGGACTTTGAGGGGTGCATCTTCAGTGATGACTTGAGCATGGAGGGTGCAACCGTTGCGGGTAATATTGTTCAAAGAGCACAGGCTGCTCTCGGTGCAGGCTGCGATATGGCGCTGGTATGTAATAACCCACAGTCTACTGATGAGCTACTAGGAGGGCTCGAGTGGAATATCTCAGCGACTAGTCTGGCACGTCTCGCCCGCATGCATGGACGTCCGCACCCTGACTCAATGATCAAGCTGCACGAAGATGCGGGTTTTGTAAAAGCAGTGAGGGAGATCGGTGGGATCGGGATGAGCAGCGGAGACTTGCCTCTAGGTTAGAGTAAGACCCTCTGAGCGGTCCCGTGTAAAGTCTTTTCAAACGGATCTACTTACGCCGCCAACTCGTTCCGTCAGAACCATCTTCCAGCAGGATATCAGCATCGGAGAGATCCTTACGGATACGGTCAGCCTCAGTAAAGTTTCTGGCGGCACGGGCAGATAGTCTCTGCTGTATCATCTGCTCAATTCGTTCCGGCGTGAATTTAGCATCCCCCTCCAGCGACTCATCCTGAAGATGCTGATGAGGATCCCTCTGAAGCAGTCCCAACACACCACCCATCGATTTAAGTAATGCCATATCCGCGAGTGATCCGGTTCTGTTCGCCTCACTGGCAAGATCAAATAGCACAGCGACCGCCTCAGGGGTATTGAAGTCATCATCCATCGCATCCTTAAACCTCTGAGCATGAGGTCCTTTCCAGTCGATCACCGTTGCAGGGATCTCCCTCCCCTTTAATGCAATATAGAGCCGAGTAAGAGCACTCTTGGCATCATCAAGATGCTGATCTGAATAATTCAATGGGCTACGGTAGTGTGCCCTCAGAATGAAGAACCGCACCACCTCAGGTTGGTATCGAGACAGGACCTCTCTCACCGTGAAAAAATTGCCCAATGATTTGGACATTTTTTCATCGTCAACCCGCACGAAACCATTGTGCATCCAGTAGTTAACAAAGGTATGGTCGTGTGCACCCTCACTCTGAGCGATCTCGTTTTCGTGATGAGGGAACTGCAGATCCTGCCCACCCCCATGGATATCGAAATGATTGCCCAGATAATGCTCACTCATTGCAGAACACTCGATATGCCATCCTGGACGTCCCTTTCCCCAAGGGGAATCCCACTCCGGCTCACCCGGCTTAGCGGCCTTCCATAGAACGAAATCGAGTGGATCTTTCTTGTGCGGATCAATGATCACCCGCTCTCCCGCACGTAAATCATCAAGAGATTTCCCGGAGAGCTTTCCGTATCCCGGGAATTTATGGACAGCATAGTAAACATCCCCATTGCTTGCGGAGTAAGCGATACCCTTATCTACCAGTATCCGGATCATCGAGACCATACTCTCAACGTAGCAGGTGGCACGGGGCTCGTGAGTCGGCGGGATTACCCCGAGTGCAGCTGCATCCTCATCCATCGCCCGGATGAAACGGTCTGTCAGTGCCTCTATCGGTTCATTTTTTTCTTGAGAACGCTTGATTATCTTGTCATCGATATCGGTGATATTCCGAACATAGTTCACATCAAGACCACCCACCTGCAACCACCTGACCACCATATCGAATACCACCATCACCCGAGCATGGCCGAGATGGCAATAATCATATACTGTCATACCGCAGACGTAGAGACCTGCCTTGCCCGGGGTCAGCGGGACAAAGTCTTGCTTGGACCGGGTGAGGGAGTTATAGATCTTGAGCATTGAACTAGACTGTTAACTGGGCGGGCTTCTTGGTAGAATCTACACTATTCTTGAATTAGCTAATCAAAAGCGGGAGAAGTATAGCACAATGAAAATATCAACCTTTCAGCCGGTTCTTGCACCTGTGATGGCTTGCGCGACCCCGCTGTTTCTCGTGGTGAGCCTTGTCATAGGCTCACCAACAAGATGAAAAAACGCCAATACTGGATGAAGGAAAAGAACGGACGCTGGAAGATTATTTACAAAGGCTCCACTTAATCAAGTTCTTCTGAATCACTCTCTTTAATTTCTGCAATAGGGCCCACCATGCACCTTTTGAAACATCTAGCCATCGGGATTTCATTTTTGCTTAGTATCTCTGCTTTCGCTGCCGGCCCTCAGGTCGAAATAAAGACTAATCTCGGAACCATCCATCTGGAACTCAGTCCGGATAAGGCTCCAAAGAGCGTTGAGAATTTTCTAAAGTATGTGAAGGGGGGTCACTACAAGTCGACCGTCTTCCACCGAGTCATCCCTGGATTCATGATTCAAGGAGGTGGCTTTGACCAATCCTATCGGGAAAAACCGACCATGGCTCCCATTCAGATTGAATCCTCGAATGGACTGAAGAATAGTATTGGAACCGTTGCGATGGCACGTACCTCAGACCCTAACTCTGCCACGGCGCAGTTTTTCATCAATGTGTCTGATAATGCCTTCCTGAACTATACTGCGCCCAATGATCGGGGCTATGGATATACCGTATTTGGCAAGGTAATCGGCGGGATGGATGTCATCAACAAGATCGCAGCAACGCCCACAGGTGCCGGCGGACCCTTCCCCGGAGACGTTCCCAAGACACCCATCATCATCGAAGACGTTAGACTCCTCTCAGCAACCGATTCAGCTCCTGTAGCTGGGCAAATTACAAAATAAGGATGAACATGGTCAAGCTAGAAACCAATTACGGAGATATTACGCTCGAGCTCGATACCGAGAAAGCGCCAATCACCACCCAAAACTTCCTCGATTATGTGAATAGTGGACACTACGATGGAACTATATTCCACCGGGTGATTGATGACTTCATGATCCAGGGGGGAGGGTTTGAATCGAATATGGAGCAGAAGACAACCCTCCCCTCCATCCAGAATGAAGCCGCTAATGGACTCAAGAATGATGCCTATACCATCGCAATGGCCCGCACCTCGGACGTGCACTCTGCATCCGCACAGTTCTTTATTAATATCGCCAATAACGACTTCCTCAACTACGCCTCATCAACTTCACAGGGTTTCGGTTACTGTGTATTTGGCAAGGTGATCGAAGGTAAGGACGTGGTCGATACGATCAAGAAAGTCAAAACCACCAGCAAGCACGGACACCAGAATGTGCCGGTTAAGGATGTCGTGATCAAGAAGTCCGTAGTAATTTAGGGCGGGATGGGGTTGCAACGGGGTATTCAATAATAGATGATTCTCAGGCAGAGCTGAGGCCTGTAGACCACTCAATGCTGCCCTCCTCTGCAGCCCCTAAACTCCTAAAGGGCCTAAAGACCTCTCGCTAAGTCTGACTTAATATCTCGAGTCGCTTCCAAACCTACTGCAATTCGTAACAATCCCTCACAAATGCCAGCAGCATCCCTCGCCTCCTGAGTGATACGCGCATGTGTCGTGGTGGCTGGATGGGTGAGTGTGCTCTTAGTATCCCCCAGATTGGCAGTAATCGAGATCAGTCGAGTTGTATCGATCACCCTCCATGCGGCCTCTCTTCCTCCCTTCATTTCAAACGAGACAATACCGCCACCCGTCTTCTGCTGCTGACGAGCAAGGTCATACTGCGGATGCGAATCCAGACCGGGATAGTAAACCCGTTCTATACTGGGCTGCTTCTCGAGCCATTGAGCGATATCCAGAGCATTGGCCGAGTGTGCCTCCATCCGGATCTTGAGGGTCTCCATTCCTTTCAGTATTACCCATGCATTGAATGCACTCAAGGTCGGACCGGCGGTGCGCAGGAACCCATGCACCCCCTTCTCCATAATCAACTCTCGATTACCCAGAACGGCACCCCCCAGAACTCTCCCCTGTCCATCGAGATACTTAGTTGCTGAGTGGATCACAAGATCTGCCCCCATTTCAAGCGGCCTTTGCAGAATCGGTGAGCAGAAGCAGTTGTCCACCGCAAGCCATGCACCCGCCTTCTTCGCAACAGCGGACAGTGCCGCGATATCTGAAATCTCTGTGAGCGGATTCGATGGAGTCTCTATAAATAAGAGCTTTGTATTAGGCCTAACTGCTGACTGCCATTCATTAACATCTGTGGCAGAAACGAATGTGGTCTCAACACCAAAACGCTTGAGAATATTATTAAACAGGTTGACCGTTGCACCAAATAGGCTGCGTGATGCGATCATGTGATCCCCTGACGACAGAAGCCCCATGACACAAGCAAGTATTGCAGACATGCCGGATGAGGTTGCGACACAGGACTCAGCCCCCTCCAGTGCTGCAAGCCTCTCCTCAAACGCGGTGACCGTGGGATTTGTAAAACGAGAGTAGACATTCCCCGGCTCTTCTCCAGAAAACCTGGCAGCAGCTTGGGCGGCATTATCAAATACATAGCTCGAGGTTAGGTACAGAGCCTCGGAGTGTTCATTGAACTGGCTGCGGTGAATGCCCGTATGCAGTGCCAGTGTTTCTAATTCAAGTTTGTCAGACATATGGGAGACCCCCTCCAAATAAAAAACCCGCTTAGCCTTTGCTAAAACGGGTTTCCCACGCTTTAGCTGTATTTATAACGCGCCCGCAAGCTGAATCTCAAATCGGCGCACAATCACAAGTTACACTTGGTCGGTATTTTTGTCAAATTTCCTAGTCAACCGACACCAGATTTAAATCTAACTGAGTACTCGATACGGTCTGTGGTAACGACAACCCACTATTGCGCCTGGCTTCGATCATGGATAGGTATTCAGCGGTCACATCCCCGGTGATGTACTGACCATCGAAGCAGGAGGTCTCATACCGAGTCACCAACGGATTAGCTCGTGATACGTCCCTCTTGAGGGACTCCAGGTCCTGATAAATCAGATGATCTGCGCCGATCTCGCGGCAGATATCATCATCATTGCGACCGGTCGCGATCAGCTCTTGACGGGTTGGCATATCGATCCCGTAGACATTGGGAAACCTCACAGGTGGCGCTGCCGATGCAAAATATACCTTATTCGCACCCGCCTCCTTGGCCATTTGTACAATCTCTCGGCTGGTTGTTCCTCGCACGATCGAGTCATCCACCAGCAACACATTCTTACCCTGAAACTCCACACCCATCGCGTTGAGCTTTTGCCTGACGGATTTACGACGTTGTTGCTGACCCGGCATGATGAACGTGCGGCCGATATAACGGTTCTTAACGAAACCCTCTCGGAAGTTAAGTCCGAGTCGGTTGGCAAGCTGCAATGCACTCGGTCGGCTTGAGTCTGGAATTGGAATGACCACGTCGATATCCAGGTGGCGCATATCCTTGTTGATCTTATCGGCAAGGCTCTCGCCCATATTCAGCCGAGTTTCATAGACCGAGATACCATCCATCACCGAATCGGGACGGGCTAGGTAGACATACTCGAAGATACATGGATTGAGCGTCGGGTTGGCAGCACACTGCTTACTGTAAAAATTTCCGCCCTCGTCAATAAAAACCGCCTCACCCGGTGCAATATCACGGACCAGCTTGAAACCGAGTGTGTCGAGTGCAACACTCTCGGAGGCAACCAAATACTCACTCCCCTTTTCGGTATCGACAGAGCCAAATACCAGAGGACGGATGCCATAGGGGTCGCGAAAGGCCAGTAGACCATAACCCGCAATCATCGCAACCACCGCATACGCCCCTCGACAACGCTGATGGACACCCGCAACAGCGGCGAAAATAGCGGCGGGGTCGAGCTGATTTTTCTTCGTACTCCTCTGAAGCTCATGAGCAAGCACGTTGAGAAGTACCTCGGAATCTGAATTGGTATTGACGTGACGTAAGTCCTCGCGGAATAGCTCCTGATTGAGCTGTGACGCGTTGGTAAGGTTACCGTTGTGACCTAGTACGATGCCAAATGGAGAGTTCACATAAAAGGGCTGCGCCTCTGCAGTGGATTCAGCTGATCCCGCTGTCGGATATCGGACATGGGCAATACCCATATTCCCGGCCAATGCGCGCATATTTCGAGTTCTGAATACATCCCTCACCAGTCCACCACCCTTTTGCATGTGGAATGTATTCCCCTGGGCCGTGACGATACCGGAAGCATCTTGACCGCGATGCTGTAGCACCAGTAAACCGTCATAGAGCAACTGGTTAGCGGAAGATTGTGCAACTACACCCAGAATTCCACACATGATGCCTTCCCGGAAAGAGCGTACAGATTAATGCTGCACGAAAAACATGTAAAGAGATTTACTTCTAATCTTAACCAGCAAATTGTCTTGCATTATTGCCATTTATCGGATCATCTTTTTTTCTCATAATGAATATGCTTGGATAATTCCTGAGGGAGCCAAGGCAGTATCAGCCCCGCCGCTTTCTCAAGTGTCTTACTCAGTAATGCCTTCTGCCAGAGTGGCTCTTGAGGGAGGGTTGTCATCCCTGCCAACAGAACCACCAACAATACAATCAAGAGACCCCTCACCAGTCCAAACGCTGACCCCAATATCCTATCAATAAAGCCCATCCCCGCCGTCTTAATCAAGGCAGATAGCAGCATCGAGATCAGACCCATCGCCACTAATACCACCAAGAATATCGCAACAAATGCCACGGACATGCGTAGCGATTCGTCCTCGATACTGGGCGGTAACATCGGCGAAAGATCTGCCGATAAAGATCTTGCGGCCATGAATGCGACAACCCATCCTGCCAGAGACAATAACTCCCGCACCGCACCACGGAATATACTCAGCAGAACTGAAACAAGCAGAACACCTAGGACAGCATAATCGAAGATCGTCATCTGTCAGCAGGGGTAAATTTACCGTTGTAGACTAGATCTATCGTTCGGTCATCCTCAATGCTCTGCATCCTAATCTGCTGGGGTAGGTTATGGTGTCGTCACTACCCCGTTAATTCCTAATCCATTTAGCCGGTTACGCATCTCCTCAGCCTCACTCCGAACCGAGAAGGGACCGATACGTACCCGAGTGACTTCACCCCCCTCGGTTGTGATGTTCTCGGTATAGGTAGTGATTCCATTCGTTGTGAGATTTTGCTGCTGCTGTTTAGCCTTGAGAGGGTCTGAGAAGGCTCCCAGTTGCACCACAAACGTGCTCGCAGATGAGGGCTTTTTTTCGACTCGAGACTCGAACTTCGAGATGGGCTTGCTCTCAACCGGCTCGATTTTAGGCGTTTCAGGTCTTGGATCTTCAACCGGCTCTCTATTTGAAAGTTCTGCCACGACTGGCGGCGCTACCTCTGGAACTATCTTGGGCGTGAACTCGGCTACAGAGTTCTCCGAGGGGATTTGAATATCAATCTCATGAACCACCCGTTTCGGCTCGCTATCGAGTACCATCGGCAGAATCACAACCGATACGGTCACCAATGCAACCGCCCCGATCAGTCGCCCTCTGGCACGCTTCCTTAATTGAATCTCTGCTTCGCTATCGGTTCTTGCCATCTGAGTCCGCCTCTTTACTGCTGCCGATGCTTAACCGCATCCCGGTATCTCAATACCCCGCTTACGGTGTAGAACGATCCGAATACGCAGATTCTATCATTTTCACTGGCCCGCTCACAGGCATATGCATAGGCCGAACCGATGTCCGGGAAGTCAATAACCATCACCCCATTCTCGACAATACCTTCACTTACTAATACCTGCCTTAGATCATCCGCAGAGGCCCCTCGTGACACATCAATGCCGGCAACCAGCCATACATCAACCACACTCTTTAAAGCCGTTACTACGCCCGGTATGTCCTTGTCTTTAAGCATAGCAAATATCGCAAAAGTCTTGTGGTATTGACCCATACTTCCCAGGCTAGTCGCGAGCGTACGGGCGGCGGCCGGGTTATGTGCCACGTCCAGAATAGTTACCGGCAGACCCGGCAGGATCTGGAAACGCCCCGGTAATTCGACCTGCAACAGACCCTGACGGATGTCGCCCATATTCGTTGGCAATCTTTCCCTCACTACATCCAACGCAGCGAGGCAGGTACAGGCATTACGCAATTGATACGAGCCTCTCAGTGCAGGGTGCGGGAGTGCATGACGATTACCCCCAGGCCCCCAATAACTCCATTGATTATCCTGGACGGAATAACCAAATTCAGAATCAATATGCATCAAATCAGCGCCGATTAATTCTGCTTGACGGAGGATGGAGGCTGGCATTTCTGCCTCCGAACAGATTGCCGCCTTGCCACCCCTAAAGATACCAGCCTTTTCAAATCCAATCTCTTCGCGCGTACTCCCCAGATAGTCCATGTGATCAAGATCAATGCTGGTCAGGACCGAGCAATCCGGTTCAAAGATATTTACCGCGTCTAACCGCCCCCCCAGCCCCACCTCTAGAATTACAACATCCACTCCAGACTGCTTAAATAACTGCATCGCAGCCAGAGTTCCAAACTCGAAGTAAGTCAATGAAATAGCACTTCCCACTCTCGCCAATTCGACCTCTTCAAAGGCCTTACAGAGATCCTCATCACGTGCTTCATACCGACTTATCCGTACCCGTTCGTTATAACGCAACAGGTGTGGAGAGGTGTAGCAACCGACCCGATATCCGGCACAACTCAGAATCGACTCCATCATAGCGCATGTTGATCCCTTGCCATTCGTACCCCCGACCGTGATGATGGGGAAGTCGGGTGCAAGCCCGAGCCGGTCCTTGACCTGATCAACCCGGTCCAGACCCATCTCGATCGTGATCGGGTGGAGCTGTTCTAGATAGAACAACCACTCTGTCAAAGTTCTAGTCGCTACATTAGATTCGAGCATCCAGCGTCTGTCAGCCAAGTGGAAGAGGGTCGATGATTCTTATTACATAGGGAAATTGCATTGCCAGAATATATGACTAAATCTAAATTGAAGAAGGAGAGATCCATTGCAAGATTGAGCTTCAACTCGGGTCACGTAAACCCCAGATCATCAGACCAAGATCAGACCCAGATCAAGATACAGGGGCAGGCTCCTTCATCAGAAGCGTGCAAAGATTGGCCAGCTTTTCTCGCATCTTTCTGCGGTCTACAATCATGTCTATCGCCCCATGATCAAGCAGGAACTCAGCACGCTGAAATCCTTCTGGTAGGGTCTGTCGCACAGTCTGTTCAATCACCCTCGGTCCAGCAAACCCGATCAACGCATTTGGCTCAGCAATGACCACATCACCGATAAAGGCAAAGCTCGCAGATACTCCGCCCATGGTTGGATCAGTGAGTACCGAGATGAAGGGAATCCTCTCCTGACTGAGTTGAGTCAGTGCAGCAGTCGTCTTCGCCATTTGCATCAGTGAGAACAGTCCCTCTTGCATACGAGCGCCACCACTGGCGGCGAAGCATACAAAGGGTAACCTCTGCTCGACACAGACCTGCACCCCACGTACAAAACGTTCACCCACAACCGATCCCATCGATCCGCCCATAAAACTGAACTCGAATGCAGCTGCAACCAATGGAACTGTCATGACACTACCTTGCATGACCACCAGAGAGTCATCCTCACTGGTATCTATCTTCCCTTGCGACAATCGATCGCTGTACCGCTTCCTATCTTTAAATTTAAGAGGGTCTATCGGCAGGACTTCTGCACCGATCTCGTACTGGGCCTCTGGATCCAGCAACAAATCCAGCCTTACTCTGGCAGAGATGCGGTTGTGATGGTTACACTTTGGGCAGACATTAAGATTATTTCCTAGGTCGGAGTAATACAACACCGACTCACATGAAGCGCATTTGCTCCACAGTCCTTCCGGTACGACCTTCTTGTCGCCGCTTTCTTTGCGCTTGATTTTCGGGGGGAGAAGTTTCTGGAACCAGCTCATAAGTCTTTTTAATATTCAAGTAACCGATGAACAGGTCTCATACGAGTACGAAGTGGCAATAAATGGCTGAACCCATCACCCCAGTTTCGTAGAGTAATCTGCTGACTGTATATGCAGCCTCTAACTAGCCTAATTTTACCAGCAACGAGATTCTCTGAGAATCTATTCTCAGCGGCTAATGCTTGACTACAACATCATCGATGGCGGTACGTAGACCACTTACCAAACGAATCACATTCTCCATTAATTGAGACTTGGATGAGATCTCAATCTCTTCGATGATACGGCTACCCACCACCACCGCATCCGCAAGCTCTGCCACCGCCTTAGCCATCTCACCATCTCGAATACCGAAACCAACACCGATTGGGATGGAGATATGTGAACGCAACATACTCAGCTTATCGGCGACTTCGTTTAAGTCGAGGTGTGATGAACCTGTCACGCCTTTTAAGGAGACGTAGTAGACGTAACCCTGCGCCATCTGTGCCACCCTCTCAATTCGAGACTGAGGGGTAGTTGGAGATAATAAGAAGATTGCATCCAGACCATGATGCTTGAGATGCTTAACCCATTCCCCACACTCTTCTGGCGGATAGTCCACTGTCAGAACCCCATCCACTCCAGACTCTTTAGCCTTGGCAGCGAATATCTCTTGACCCATCGACTCAACCGGATTCGCATAGCCCATCAGGACGACCGGTGTTATCGGATCACTCTTTCTGAATTCCGCCACCATCACGAGCACATCCTTTAATCCAACATGGTGCTTTAAAGCTCGCTCAGAAGATCTCTGTATAGTCGGACCATCGGCCATCGGGTCGGAGAATGGCACACCCAGCTCGATGATATCAGCCCCCGCCTTCACCAGTTCATGCATCAGCGGGACTGTCATCGTCTGATCCGGATCACCCGCGGTGATGAATGGGATTAGGGCTTTTTTACGTTGCTGGCGAAGACTCGCAAATACGGTCTTGATACGGGACATGGTCATCTCGTCCTGGTTCAGAGTGTCAGGCCGGAGGCCTGGGTCACGGTGGCCATATCCTTGTCGCCCCGCCCGGATAGATTCACCAGCAGCAACTGATCCTTAGACAGGGTCGGTGCGAGCTTGGCAGCATAGGCCAGTGCATGACTTGATTCCAGAGCCGGCATGATTCCCTCGTAACGGCAGAGTGCATGGAATGCATCCAGTGCCTCAGAGTCGGTGATCCCCACATACTCCGCACGGTTATTATCCTTGAGCCAGGCATGTTCAGGCCCCACTCCGGGGTAATCAAGACCTGCAGAGATGGAATGGGTCTCGATGATCTGTCCATCATCATCCTGTATTAAGTATGTCCGATTCCCGTGCAGCACACCCGACCTACCTGTCATCAGGGTGGCCGCGTGCCGGCCACTCTCGATCCCATGCCCTGCCGCCTCCACTCCGATCATGCGAACACCGGCATCATCGATATATGGATAGAACAGACCGATCGCATTCGATCCACCACCAACACATGCGATCAGCGCATCCGGTTGACGGCCGTACTCTTCCTGCATCTGAACCTTAGCCTCACGACCGATAATGGCCTGGAAGTCACGGACCATCATCGGGTAGGGGTGAGGACCCGCCACCGTTCCGATGATGTAAAAAGTATTTTCAACATTGGTCACCCAGTCACGCATCGCCTCATTGAGAGCATCCTTTAGTGTGCGTGAACCTGATTCGACAGGCACTACCGTCGCACCTAATAACTTCATCCTGTAGACATTACTGGCCTGGCGCTTTACATCCTCAGATCCCATATAGACCACGCACTCCATCCCATACCGAGCGGCCACCGTGGCGCTGGCGACCCCGTGCTGACCCGCTCCGGTCTCCGCGATTACACGCTTCTTACCCATACGCTTGGCTAGTAGCCCCTGTCCGATGGTGTTATTGATCTTGTGAGCACCTGTATGGTTCAGGTCTTCACGCTTTAGAAGGATCTGGGCCCCTCCCAGAATTGTCGACCACCGCTTGGCATGATAAATCGGGCTGGGCCGGCCCACGTAATGCTTCAACTCATAGGCGAACTCCGCCTGAAAGGCAGAGTCGTCGCGATAGTGTTCGTACTGTTTGCGTAGCTCCTCAAGTGCAGCGATTAATGTTTCAGCTACAAAGATGCCGCCGTAGGGGCCAAAGTGGCCACGCTTATCAGGAAGGTCATAAACTTTCACTATGTCGAACTCCTCGCATGAAAGCGGCAATCTTCTCCGCATCCTTGATACCCTTGGCAGACTCTACTCCACTCGAGACATCCACCGCCCATGGTTGCACCCTCTTAATCGCCATCGTCACATTGCCCGGATGAAGTCCACCAGACAGAATCAATGGTACCTTCAATCCTTGTGGAATTAAGTCCCAGTTAAAGGTATCCCCTGTCCCGCCTGGCATACCCTCAGTGTAAGTATCCAGCAGCAACCCTCTGGTGCTGGAATACTGATCCTCGTATTGTATCAAATCCATCCCTTCCCTGACTCGTAAGGCCTTAATATAGGGCAGTAAGAACTGATCGCAAAATTCAGAAGATTCATCCCCATGAAATTGCAACAGACTCAGTCTTGCGATGTTTGAGCTCTCCTCTACCCAGCCCGCATCCGGGTCCACATACACCCCAACTGCACTCACGAAGGGCGGTAGCTCGTCTACAATCTCACGCGCCTTGGTGGGGCTAATGAACCGAGCACTTTTGGGCCAGAATATAAATCCAATCGCATCCGCTCCCAACCTTGTTGCAGTCAGAGCATCTTCGATACGGGTAATTCCGCATATCTTTATTCGAGTAGGCATGGATCAATACAAGTTACAAGTCTGTTTAAAATAATCTGAGAACATGATCTCTGTTAATGCTAACTCAATCTTCCCTGAAACGATTGAGAATACGGTAGCAAGGCATCGATGGGTGGCTCTATGTATCCTGGAATTCTCCACCTTGAGTCGTAGGTGACCCCTGCTAAGTAAAGCCCGGTAGCGGGGAAGGTCGGTGCTGCATGGGTCCGGTCACGACCCTTCAGAATTTCGTGCATCCACTCTGGCGGGTATTTACCCTTGCCGACATAGACCAAGCATCCCACTATGTTGCGCACCATGTGATGCAGAAAACCATTCGCACGCAACTCGAATGTAATCATGTCAGATTGCCGCGTGATCTCCAAATGAACTAAATTACGCACCGGTGACTTGGCCTGGCACTCTGCTGCGCGGAATGCGCTGAAGTCATGTTCACCCAGCAGCATCTGTGCTGCTGATTGCATTCTTTCCAGATCAAGAGGCTGGTGAAACCAACCGACCTTGCCATGATGGAGCCCCGGTCGGATTGGATGATTCATTAGCAGGTAGAGATAGCAACGCTCGCTCGCACTATACCGAGCATGGAACTCATCCGACACCTCAGACGCGGATAGCACTGAGATACTATCAGGGAGCAGTGCATTGACCCCTCTGACCCAGGCAGTTTTAGGGCGATCTACCGGCGAGTCGAAGTGCACCACTTGGTACAGTGCATGAACACCGGTATCAGTCCGTCCTGCTGTGATAACCCGGATATCACTGCCAGCAATTTTTGATAATGCTCCCTCGAGCGCATCCTGAACTGATCTGCCTGAAGGCTGACTCTGAAAACCACAAAAGTCACTTCCATCGTACTCCAGAACCAGTGCAATTCTCACAGGATCTGTTCTGTCAGTGTCAGCCGGGATTGGGCTGGGGATGCATTATGCATGGATAGGATTGATACTGGGAATATTGAATTAGTAGTATAAGGGTCTAGGCAGAGTAGCGGGGCCAACCGCTTCAAATGCGTCTTAGACTCAGACCCCGTCCCGAAGCTCATTGAGATATCAATCTACAAATTCGATATCATCGTCCTTGCACTCTCCTGCTGCTTGGCATCCCCTTCGCGGAGGACTTCCTCAAGAATCTCTCTGGCCCCATCATTGTCACCCATCTCTTGATAAGCCCTCGCCAAATCAATCCTAGTTGCAATATCATGCCAGTGAGCACTCTCTGTCGATGCCGGATCCGTTCCCGTTGGAATCGTCCATTCACCCATATTTAAATTAATATCTGCCAGACCGGGGTTGTTTTTGGAATCAATATGTAGCGCAGGTTCAGAGGCGGTATCACTCTTTGATTCTGGTTCAGATGCCAGCTCAGGCTCTGGTGTAACCGGAAAATCGATGCTGAAGCTTGGTGGTGGTTCCTCGGTTGGTCCTGCTTCCAAAGCAGCCGTCGCCAAGGGGGGGAGTGGTTCGATCTCCTGAGAAGGTACTTCTATGGGGGAAGATTCTACCGCTGGACCATCCTCAATCACATCGGAAATACTTGCACCCTCTCCCTTCTTGCGACCCGTCATCGATCCAATAATGATCAGTACCAGAAGAAGTGCAACCGCCCCTCCCACATACTCGATATTCTGTAAGAGATCGTCCACTAGTGAGGGCGATACTGCAGCTGGTATGGCGGCCGGCTCTGCCACAGCCTTGGCTTCCTCGCCAGTCTTGGTAGCAACTTCTGTAGATGCATTCACTGCCGGTGTCACCGAAGTATCTGCAGGGGTGGTGGCTACAGCGGCTGACTGAGGTACTTGGACCGTGGCTGAGCTAGAGGTATCAGTAGGTTTAAGGTTTTCAGCTCGCTTCTGAGCATCCGCAATGGTGTTAGATTTTAATTCCAACAGCTTTTGCATCTCACTGACACTCTTCTCCAGCAGGGCAATACGCTGACCAGCTTCGTTTAATGCCTTATTTTTGGCAGTGACCTCTTCCTCCATTGCGTGGAGACGCTCCTGGGCGGAGTCCTTACCCACTTCACCGATCTGCTCACCCTTAGAGAGTTTCAGTACTTCTTTAGAGGGCGATTTAAGCTTGGCTGAATTATCCTGAACCGTGGTCGTGATCTTGCCACTCGCCGATCTCTTGAGCCCCCCTGCTGCAGAAGCTGCACCACTAACAGATGCCAGCTTCTGACGGTAAGCATTCCAGTCAGATGTCTGTGCTCTGACCTCTCTTGTCGCTTCTGTGGGCGAGATACGCGCAATCTCGCTAGTCTCGGGTGCCCTTAGGATTACTCCAATCTTTAGCCGATTGATATTATTGCCTGAGAAGGCGTCACGGTTTGCACGGTGCAAAGCGATTAACATTTGATTGAGATTGACTCCATCTGGGGCAACCTGTCTGGCGATCCTGGTCAAGGTATCGCCACTCCTAACTTGGCCATAGTTAGCAATACCCGCTAAATCTGGCGGTGTGGTTATCTGTTGCGCTAGCTTCTGTTGAGCCGGTTTCCGTAGTAATGATTTCTGTATCGGAGTCTGCTTATCACTAATAGAGTCTTGAGTTGGAGGGCCGAGCCTTTCAGCCATGTCCATTTTAGACTCGATGGATGGTGGTTCAGTCGGTGCAACCTGGATAGGGGGGACAAACTGAGTGGTGGCCAATGCCGGCTGAGGCAGATCAGTCTCTGGCAGATCCAACAGTACGGCATACTCTCTCAGCAACCTCCCGGATGACCAATTCAACTCGATTAACATATTCAGAAATGGCTCTATAACCGGCTGTGAGGAGATGATCTTGATGTAGGGCTGTCCGTCCGAGCGGACTTCGACACTGACCGCGAATGTGGAAAAGAATGGCGCGTAATCGACATCCGCCTTGCGGAAAGCATCACGAGGGGCGAGACGAGCTGATAGGGAGGGGATATCCGCCTTCTTGAGTACGATCAGATCAATCTCTGCCTTGAAAGGCTGACCCAAGGAAGAGTTAACAGTCAGCTTTCCTAGGCCAGCCGCCTGCAAAGACCAGGGTGACATCAGCGCTGCTAGGATCAGACCTACTGTAATAAATGATTTGCACACAGCAAGTCGCTCAAATATTTTTTAATAGAAAATGTAATAATATCATAGACTTAACTAATCAAGTTCGGCCATTATCTAATTCATCGCCTCTACTTAATTATTTCTCAATTAAAATGTCCATCCGGCCGATCAGATCAAAGATCAATTTACCCCTAAATCTAGATCCTGATGCGGCGACCTCTACGCGACACTTAAAATGATCAGGCCTGCACCAGAATTCTCAGCATCCTACGCAGCGGTTCTGCTGCACCCCATAGCAATTGATCACCCACCGTAAATGCGGACAGATACTGATCGCCCATCGCAAGCTTGCGTAATCTTCCAACCGGTATATTAAGCGTTCCCGTGACAGCGGCAGGGGTCAATTCTTTTAAAGTATTCTCACGATCATTCGGAACTACCCTGACCCAGCTATTGGCTGCAGCAAGAATATCCTCGATCTCATCCAGCGGAACATCCTTCTTGAGCTTGATGGTCAGTGCCTGACTATGGCAGCGCATGGCCCCAACACGGACGCAGATTCCATCCACCGGGATCACCTGATCACTGCGCCCAAGAATCTTATTAGTCTCAGACTGGCCCTTCCACTCCTCTCGTGTCTGTCCATTGCCGAGATCACGGTCTATCCAAGGTATCAGACTACCCGCCAATGGCACTCCAAAATTCGCTGTGGGGAAACTATCATCACGCAACGTCCCGGCCACCTCCCGATCGATATCGAGTATGCTCGCAGCAGGATCGTCCAGCATGCTCTTAGCAACCCGATGCGCCTCACCCATCTGCTGCAGCAGCTCACGCATATTCTGCGCACCCGCACCGGAAGCGGCCTGATAGGTCATGGCACTTATCCACTCAACCAAATCCTCTTCGAACAGACCCCCCATCGCCATCAGCATCAGGCTCACAGTACAGTTTCCACCGATATAGTTCTTACCCCCATTATGCAGAGACTGCTTGATCACGGGCAGATTAATCGGATCTAGTATGATGACCGCATCGTTCACCATCCGAAGTGTTGAGGCCGCATCGATCCAGTATCCATTCCACCCGGAATGACGAAGCTTGTCGAATACCGCGGTGGTGTAGTCCCCACCCTGACAGGAGATGATGACATCCATCAACTTGAGCTCGTCGATATTGTATGCATCCCTCAGAGGGGGGGTATCTCTTCCGATATCAGGACCCTGTCCGCCCTTTTGAGAGGTCGTAAAAAATACCGGCTCAACCAGCGCAAAATCATCCTCCTCGCGCATCCTCTGCATCAGGACAGAGCCCACCATCCCACGCCAACCAACAAATCCGACTCGTTTCATTTGATCGTCTCTCTTAACTAGCTATAAATTTGCAAGTACCGCGTCACCCATCCCAGCGGTACCGACTCTTCTCATCCCAGATTCATAAATATCACTGGTCCGGTAACCCTGAGACAGCACTTTTTTGACCGCCATCTCAATACGTTTAGAAATAGATTCCTGACTGAATGTATATCTCATCATCATCGCCAGAGATAGGATCGTTGCCAGCGGATTCGCCACATCCTTGCCAGCGATATCTGGAGCTGATCCGTGTATCGGCTCGTACAAACCTTTATTATTTTCATCAAGTGAAGCCGATGGCAACATGCCGATAGAGCCTGTCAGCATTGAAGCTTCATCGGACAGGATATCCCCGAATATGTTCCCCGTCACAATCACATCGAACTGTCGAGGGTTACGTACCAACTGCATCGCAGCATTATCAACCAGCATATGAGTAAGCTCCACATCTGGATACTCAGAGGAGGTCTCAATCACCACCTCACGCCAGAGTTGCGTACACTCGAGAACGTTCATCTTGTCAACGGAGCATAGCTTGCGATCCCTCTTCTGAGCAGCCTGAAAGGCGATATGCGCGATCCTGCGTATTTCTGATTCACTATAAATCATGGTATTAAACCCGACCCGCTGACCCTCCCTCATCTCGATACCACGCGGCTCTCCGAAGTAAATGTCTCCGGTTAATTCACGCACAATCAGGATATCTAGACCTGCCACTACCTCGGGCTTCAGAGTGGATGCATTGGCAAGCTCTGGGTAGAGAACCGCTGGCCTCAGATTGGCAAAAAGATTTAGAGATTTGCGGATATCTAAGAGCCCACGCTCCGGTCTCTGTGGGCGTGGTAGAGAGTCATACTGAGGACCACCGACGGCACCTAGCAGAATGGCATCCGCATCCTTAACTAACCTGCGTGTGGCCTCCGGAAATGGTTCCCCGGTTGCGTCTACTGCACAACCCCCCATCAAACCGGGCTCCATCTCAAAATTTAAACCATCGCCCCTCAATACCTCAATCACGCGTACAGCCTGGGCAACAATTTCAGGGCCGATACCGTCACCGGGTAAGACTGCAATCTTCATATAATCTTTTCTTAAGTATTAGAAAAATAATTTTTACTTAAACAACCACGGCTGTTCCGTACGTCGCCTCTGCTCGAATGCAATGATCTTGTCCATATGTTGCAAGGTTAAACTGATCTCATCCAGACCATTTAATAGGCAATGCCTACGGAATGGATCGGTATCGAAACTGCAGATCTCGCCACAGGGAGTCGTTACGGTCTGATCCTCCAGATTGACGGTCAGTGCATAGCCCTCTGTCGAGTCTACCTCACTGAATATCCGGTCGATGGAGTCTGTACCGAGTACGATCGGAAGCAGTCCGATCTTAAAGCAGTTGCTGAAGAAGATATCTGCGAAGCTGGGGGCAATAACCACCCGAAAACCATAATCCTGCAATGCCCATGGGGCATGCTCCCTGCTCGAACCACATCCAAAGTTTGAACGTGCAAGTAGTATTTGCGCGCCCTGATAGCGCAATTGATTGAGGATAAAATCTGGATTAAGTGTGCGTTTGGAGCTATCCATCCCAGGCTCACCATGATCAAGGTAGCGCCACTCGTCGAATAGATTCTGACCGAAACCGGAACGCTTGATGGACTTTAGAAATTGCTTAGGGATAATGGCATCGGTATCGATATTGGCCCGATCCAGTGGCGCGACCAACCCCCTGAAGGAATGAAATTTTTCCACTCAGAAGTTATTTTGCTGTTCTCTCAATTACCTCGCCACTCCTCTGTAGGTCTCTACCGATACCTTGGAAGGTATTACAGGCAGATAAACAGAAAGTAGCAATCAGCAGGATCAACACCGGTAATTTTTTCATAATACCCCCTATCATTAAGAAGATAGACTAAAAGCCTTATTTTACAGTCTAATATATCTCTCGTACATCCACAAAATGTCCTGCCACGGCAGCCGCAGCCGCCATCGCCGGGCTCACCAGATGAGTACGCCCGCCCGGTCCCTGCCTACCCTCAAAATTACGGTTCGATGTAGAGGCGCAACGCTCACCCGCAGAGAGTCGATCATCGTTCATCGCAAGACACATAGAGCAGCCTGGCTCGCGCCACTCGAAACCCGCATCTCTAAATACCTTATCAAGACCCTCCTCCTCGGCCTGACGCTTCACCAGGCCAGAACCCGGAACAACCATTGCGAGTTTAATATTTGCAGCGATATGCCTACCCCTCACCACCACCGCAGCCGCTCGTAAGTCTTCGATACGAGAATTAGTACAGGAACCAATGAATATCTTATCCAGGTAGATTTCACTGATCGGCAGATTCGGAGTGAGTCCCATATACTTGAGCGCGTTCTCCATATCGTGACGCTTCACCGTGTCAGTCACCTGAGCCGGATCGGGAACCCTCCCATCAATAGTTGTCACCATCTCGGGAGAGGTCCCCCAGGTGACTTGCGGTTTAATCTGAGCGGCATCAAGAGTTACTACCCGATCAAAGGCAGCCCCCTCATCACTCTTAAGCGTCCGCCAGTAAGTAGTTGCCCTCTCCCATAAATCGCCTCTCGGTGCAAAAGGACGTCCCTTAATGTAATCGATGGTGGTTTCATCGACCGCTATCATGCCGGCACGGGATCCGCCTTCTATCGCCATATTGCAAATAGTCATCCGCGCTTCCATAGAAAGCTCTCGAATAGCATTACCAGCAAATTCAATGACATAACCATTACCACCTGCGGTGCCAATCTTGCCGATGATCGCGAGTGCAATATCCTTAGCCGTGACTCCAGGCCCAAGATTGCCCTCGACTAGAATTTGCATGGATTTCGCCTTCTTCAGAAGTAGGCACTGGGTCGCAAGTACATGCTCCACCTCCGATGTGCCAATCCCAAAAGCGAGACATGCAAATGCTCCATGAGTGCTGGTATGAGAGTCACCGCACACGACCGTCATACCCGGTAAGGTGGCCCCCTGCTCAGGGCCAACGACATGAACGATACCCTGTCTCAAGTCGGTCATTTTGAATTCAGTGATGCCCAGATCTTCACAATTCTGGTCCAGTGTATCCACCTGCAGACGCGATATCGGGTCGGTAATACCGTGGCTACGTTCAGTGGTGGGAACATTATGGTCCGCCACGGCGAGGATTGAATCTAACCGCCAGGGCTTGCGTCCGGCGATCCTTAAGCCCTCAAATGCCTGCGGACTAGTGACTTCGTGAACCAGATGACGGTCAATATAGACGAGCGCCATTTCATCCGGCTTATCGGATTCCTCGTGAACTATGTGTCCTTGCCAGAGTTTGTCGTAGAGCGTTTGCATCGTGCAGGATCCTAGAGAAGACTGAAATTATCGCATAGTGCAGCGAACGAGGGTAAAGATGAACCCATTTATTCTCAGACTATGGGGCCAGTCAACCATATATAAACTGAACTTTATCGAAGGATTTAGTAACCAAGATGCACAATAATCAGAATCTGGCTGCGTAACCACTCTCAAGGTTGATCAGTCTGACCACCGGGAGAATTAATAATGGAGACGCCATATCGAGAATTATTAGCGTAAAGACTGATCAGATCGGTTAGTATAGCTACGCATTTTGGCTATGATTGCGCCTTAATGGGTACTTGCAGGTAACTATCATTACTCATTCTAATCTGAGCAGAGCAAACAAAATCGACACTGATTTAGATCTGGTTAAGAGAGCACAAAGGGGGGACCGCCACACCTTTGATATGCTCGTGGTAAAACATCAGCGCAAGATTGCTCATGTGATATCTCGCTATATAAAGTCTTCACAGGATGTCGAGGATATAACCCAAGAAACCTTCATCAAGGCTTACCGTGGGATCAATTCATTCCGAGGTGAGAGTCAATTCTCAACCTGGCTACACCGAATCGCGGTGAATACCGCTTTGCACTTTCTATCTGCCAGACGCAGTCGTATCCCTAACTACGAGCCTAGGGTCACTGAGGATTCAGAGGAGTTGACGGTTCCTGAAACTGTGGACGATGAAGACCCTGAGCGAATCCTAGTAAATCGGCAGATCGCAGAATCAATTGCAGAGACTCTCAAGAAACTGCCAGAGGAGTTAGCTACTGCGATCACTCTGAGAGAGGTAGAAGGTTTAAGTTATGAAGAAATTGCTCAAGCTATGAATTGTCCTATCGGAACAGTACGATCCCGAATATTTCGTGCTCGAGAACAAGCAGCAGGATTACTAAGTAAGTTACTAGACCCAGTACGCAATAACCGGTGGTAGATTGAAAGAAGGATTAGCCCCATATGCTGACTCAATGATGAATACAGATACCTCTCGATCCCTAATCGATGTCCTACTGCGTAAGCTGCTCGACCCGGCCTACGTTCGCTGCTTGACCCAAACTGAACCACTGGTTGGTAGGGTGTCGGAAGAGATGTCCTCATATATCGACTCCGAACTCGTCTCAGACAACCCACGATCTCTCGTTGATGTCATTCTGAGAAAGCTGCTCGAGCCAGAACTTGAGGGTAGTTGGATCGAGTCAACCAACACAGGCGATAGAACGCGCTCCCTCATCGAAACCATTCGGTCTAATGCCGATGCGAGAAATGACTGGTTTCTCTATCATCTTGTGGGGGATGCTATGCGCGGCAAACCGATAAATGATGATGGATTCTCGGTCCGTATCTTAGCCCGGCTTGAGGGTGTCGAAATTGAACCATCCTATAACCCGCTCGCACCATCTGATTGATACCCACTCCCCCTTTCGGGGAACTTTTATCTATAAATCCGGTCTTTAATGGGTAGCCTCCCTTAAGGATTTGAATCATGGCAAGATATACCTTCCGACGTTTACTCCTCGCATCTGCAGCACTTCTGCTACTGGCTAGTATCCCGGTCAAGGCGGCTGAATCCTGTCCAGCATTATTAGATTTTAATTTCAAACGCCTGCAAGATGATGCATCGCAGAATCTCTGTCAGTACACCGGAAAGGTCATTCTGGTGGTTAATACTGCCAGCTATTGTGGTTATACCGGTCAGTATGAGGGGCTCGAGCAGTTGTACGCAAATTACAAAAACAGGGGGCTCGTGGTTCTAGGATTTCCCTCCAACGATTTCAATCAAGAACCTGGGAAAAATGCTGAGATTGCTAACTTTTGCTACAACACGTATGGAGTGAAGTTCCCCATGCTCGCAAAGTCATCAGTCATTGGGAAGGATGCAAACCCGATGTATTCTCTACTCACGAAGACTAGTGGTAAAAAACCGACCTGGAATTTTTTTAAATATCTGATCGACCGGAATGGCAATCTGGTATCGAGCTATGCAAGTCATACCACGCCTGAAGATGTCACTCTTATCAGCGCAATTGAGAAGGCGCTTGTCAGTAATAAAGGGGTTCGGACTCAGGGTAGTAATTAATACAACCAATCCCTCCCCCTGAGCGGGGTAAGAGTGTAATTAATCTGACTGTGACTCTATCTAATACTTGCTCCTCATTAGGAGTCGCAGAAAGAGGTATCCATGCCGAGTAATTCAAAAACAATATCACGCTCATTCCAGCTCTTGGTAGGGGGTAGTGTAATAATTATGTTTGTATTTGTTGGGGCCTACCTGCGCGTGAGCTCTCAAGGAGACTTATCTCAGACCTATCCAAAGGGGTTTCGTGGTGGAGCCTGTACCATAGAAACTGAGTCACTGACTGTCGGATACTCTGGATACTTTCTTCCGAAAGACTATGAAGTTCCCAAGGATGCAATGAGCACCCCATTCGTACCAACCCTATGCGGCAAGGTTCCCGGTCCTGGAAACCTTAATGTCACTATTGATCTGCTGTATCCAACCCAGTCACGAAGCATTCCATTCTCATTACGACTGACACAAATAGAAAAAGATCATACCGAACTGGAGCTACTTTCAGCTCCTGCTAAGGTGTATCTATCCGGGGTCATTACCCAAGCATTTATGCTGAAAGAGTATGGGAGCTATGTTCTGGAGCTGGATGGTCAAGACTCGACCGGTAAGAGTGTCGGCATCAAGATCCCTATCAAGGTCGGTTCCGACTGGAAGGAGGATATGATGAATTATTTGCCCACATTCTCGAGGGGATCTCACCATTAAAGATCCCAGGCTGCGGAGCGCGTTTAGAACTGGTCGAGTTAACCCTCTCCCACTCCGTCTCTCAGCAAGATGACTCGAATCACTTGTCCTCTGACGGGCAATCTCGAGATCCATCGATCAATTACCAACCTTTACCAACCATACCAGCTCATTCTGGCCTCTAAAATTCAAATCAAACAACACCCTCTTGGAGAAATACAACAAAATAGATTTTTTTGAATACCCACTTGATGACACCCGGCGACTGATTACGTAAATTGACACGAGAGATTATGGTACGAGAGCTATTCTGTTTCGAGTCAGCCTCATCAGTCGAAAACTGGAGGGCCATTGATGATGTCGTTATGGGAGGGGTCTCTCATAGCCACCTTCGATATAATGCCTCAGGGTATTCCGTGTTCGAGGGTCTTGTTTCTCTGGAACAGAATGGAGGATTCGCCTCAGTCCGTTCGTGCTCTCTGGATCTAGCATCTCCAGGAGCCGTCACCTGCGTGATCGAAGTCTACGGAGATGGCAAGAGATATAACCTTAATCTTGTCACAGACAACTCGTTCGATGGGGTCAAGTATCAATCAGCATTCGATGCTCCAAAAGATCAGTGGGCCTCAATCCAAATGCCGGTCTCATTATTCCGACCAAACTTCAGAGGTCGATTGGTACCCGGTTCGCCACCACTTGATCCGGCTCATTTAAGACAGATCGGACTGATGATCGCCGACCGCCAGGCCGGACCCTTCAGACTAGCGATACGATCTATCAAAATGATTTGATTAATCCCTCGATGATCACGATCGTTTAAACAGAAGAGAATACCGTATCACTCAAGATTAATACCCACTTCCCCTCAGGTGATAATTTAATCAGCTAACCGATAGATTCAATCAGCCACGGGACTGCGTTGCGACCAGACCATTTCGTTAACCGCTCCGAAGGCATGCAAGGACTACCCGCAACACTTGCGACACATCAAGTTCTACGATGCAGAATACGACAAGCATCTTGTGTTTCTGACCAACAACTTCGACTTGCCTGCGCTGACCATCGCTAAGCTTTATCGCTGCCGTTGGCAGGTCGAACTATTATTCAAATGGATCAAACAACATTTTCGGATCAAGAAGTTTTACGGCACCACCGAGAACGCAGTCAAAACACAAATCTGGATTGCCGTCACCGTTTACGTCTTGGTCACTATCATGAAAAAACGCCCCAATACTGAGGCTTCGCTTTACACAATTCTACAAATATTGAGCCTCACCCTTTTAGAGAAAGCGCTGCTCGATCAAATACTTAAAAACATGGAGCCGCAAATAGATACGCCGCAAGACAATAACCAGATGAATCTATTCAATTAAATTGCCGAACGACAATGATATTCCGCATAAACATCATTCGCAACAAGCCTTTGACCTGATGAGCCTGGCTATGTATAATCCGCGCTTCAGTAAAAGCAATATATGGAGTCTGACATGTATGCGGTCATAAAAACCGGCGGGAAACAGTACCGCGTTGAGGCCGGGGAAAAGCTTAAAATAGAACAGATTCTGGTTGATATCGGCAGCGAGCTGGTAATTGATCAGGTCTTAATGGTCGCTGACGGTGAAAAAGTCTCAATGGGCAAGCCCCTTGTACTCGGCGCTACAGTCCAAGCGACTGTACTCTCACAGGGACGCCACGACAAGGTACGTATTTTCAAAATGCGCCGCCGTAAACACTACCAGAAGCATCAGGGACATCGGCAGAATTACACTGAGATCCAGATTACTGGTATCTCAGCATAAGGAGAGCTCACCATGGCACATAAAAAAGCAGGCGGAAGCTCCAGAAATGGTCGTGATTCGCACTCTAAACGACTGGGCGTTAAAAGTTACGGTGGTGAGCTAATCCCTGCGGGTAGCATCATTATTCGTCAGCGGGGCACTCAAATTCATCCAGGTGACAATGTAGGTATGGGCAAAGATCACACACTCTTTGCCAAAATCACCGGTAAAGTAAATTTCTATGTGAAAGGCCCGGCACAGCGCAAAACGGTCAGTATCGTACCGGCTTAGCACTAATCGGCCCGCCACGAAAAGCCCTGTCCAACGCGATGGGGCTTTTTTGTTTGTGGCGTCTGAATTTAAAGAAGTCCTCTCATGAAATTCATAGACGAAGCAGTAATCCAAGTACTTGCTGGTAAGGGTGGCGATGGCTCAGCCAGTTTCCGTCGGGAGAAATTTATCCCGAGGGGCGGTCCAGATGGTGGCGATGGTGGGAATGGTGGCAGCATTCTTGCCGTTGCTGACCGCAATATCAATACCTTGGTGGATTACCGGTTTGCACGGATGCATCGCGCCAAGAAAGGTGAGAACGGTCACGGTTCAGATCGGTATGGCAAGGGTGCTAATGACATTCTTTTGCGCATGCCTGTCGGTACTGTCATCACCAATATTGCTACCGGCGAGGTCATCGCCGATCTCAATCATCATCAACAGAAAACCATGCTTGCCAAGGGCGGTGCTGGTGGAATCGGTAATTTACACTTTAAATCCAGTACCAACCGCGCACCACGTCAGTTCACCTTTGGTGAACCTGGACAGGAGTTCGACCTTAAACTTGAGCTCAAGGTGCTCGCGGATGTGGGGCTCCTAGGGCTGCCGAATGCCGGCAAGTCCACACTGATACGTGCAGTCTCAGCTGCTCGTCCAAAAGTCGCAGATTACCCCTTCACCACACTGCACCCAAATCTTGGTATGGTACGGGTAGATCAGAATCGCAGCTTTGTAATGGCAGATATTCCCGGCCTGATAGAAGGTGCTGCGGAAGGGGCAGGACTCGGACACCGCTTCCTCAAGCACCTTGCCCGCACACGGTTATTGCTGCATTTAGTGGATATCGCGCCAGTTGATGAGAGCATTAACCCCGTACGCGATGCAAAGGCCATCGTAAAAGAGCTAATGAAATACGATGAATCCCTCTACCAGAAGCCACGCTGGCTTGTACTCAACAAGACCGACATGCACCCTGAGGGTGATCGTGAAAAAATTTGTAAAAAATTCATCCGGAGCTTGGGCTGGGAGGGGAAAACATTTATCATTTCAGCCCTTACCAACGAAGGCTGCAAGGAGTTAACCTACGCCATTATGGAAAGCCTAGAGAAGGAATTCAAGAAGTCCGAAGAGTCTGATGGAGCAATACCAAATGATTGATTCTTATTTCTTTCAGAGTACGATTAGTCAGCTGAATTAATTTAAAAATTGCCATGCAATCAGTTCTAAAACATTCCCGTCGTATTGTTATTAAAGTCGGTAGCAGCCTCGTCACGAATCAGGGACAAGGCCTAGACCATGCTGCGCTGTCACTCTGGGCTGCACAAATTGCTCGACTTAAACAAATGGGCAAGGAGATTGTGCTGGTCTCCTCGGGAGCGATAGCCGAAGGTATGCAACGCCTAAACTGGAAAAAGCGTCCACACGCGCTGCACGAGTTGCAGGCTGCAGCCGCGGTCGGGCAGATGGGATTAGTACAGGCCTATGAGTCCTGCTTCCGCGAACATGATCTACAAGCTGCTCAGGTACTCCTCACTCACGAGGATCTCTCTGACCGTAAACGCTATCTCAACGCCCGTTCAACCCTGACAACGCTACTAAGTTTAAAAGTCGTTCCCGTTATCAATGAAAATGATACGGTGGCGACTGATGAGATCCGTTTTGGGGACAATGACACGCTGGCTGCTCTAGTAACCAATCTGATCGAGGCTGATGCGCTGGTGATACTCACCGACCAGCCCGGGTTATTCACAGCCGATCCCCGCAAGAACTCCCAGGCCACACTGATCGACGAGGCTAAGGCTGGTGACCCTGCCCTAGAAACAATGGCCGGCGGTGTCGGCAGTGATATCGGAAGCGGTGGCATGCTGACCAAGGTCATCGCTGCAAAACGCGCTGCACGTAGCGGTGCACACACGATCATCGCATCAGGTCACGAGACTGATGTACTCATCCGTCTTGCTCAGGGAGAAGTGATCGGCACCCAGCTGCTGGCGGAGACTATGCCGCTGGCAGCACGCAAGCAGTGGCTCGCGGATCATCTACAAGTACGTGGCAAGGTCCTTCTAGATGCAGGTGCGGTAGAAGCACTCTCATCCGGCGGCAAGAGCCTACTACCGATCGGCGTAACTAAGGTCAGTGGTGATTTCGAGCGTGGCGAGGTAGTGATTTGCCTTGATCCAGCGGGCAATGAAATTGCTCGTGGGCTGATTAACTATAGTGCTGCGGAAACCCGAAGAATTCAGCAACGGGCAAGCCATGAAATTGAAGGTGTCTTGGGCTACGTGGATGAGTTTGAACTGATCCATCGAGATAATCTGATTTTGCTCTGAGAAAGAAAGACTTAGCGAGAATATAAAACTCTTAGGGGACTATCTGTCTAGATATATTGGAACCTGACACAAAATCCATACCTCTTCTCATCGTGCCATGACTAGCAGACCTCGTTGTCAGGTCCCTGTCATAACGATATTAAACTATTAATATATCTGCTCCAGAGAGCTATTAGATTTGGCATGAACTAAAGCCAGAGCCCACTATGATTACTGAATCACGCGCGGATGACTGCCCCTCTTCAGGGCTTGGATGGCCTCTTCTTCATTCTTTACAATGATATTAGTCGGACAGAAGAAATATCTAGCAAGCGCTCGTTGAGCATAGTGTTGGGGTATATTCTCAAGCTCCTCCCATTTTGATACCCGTGCCCGTACCCAAGTCTTATCGTCACGGCCAAGGGCGAAAAGCCTTCTTTCGGTATTGTGAAATTTAAATATCAATATCTCACCCTTCGCCTCCTGGCTTGCACACCGCATACCCTCATAGCTTATATTCATCGCTCCTCCAGGTGACTTGATGACCAGACTGTAGAGCACTACGCCATCCTCCTCGACCTTGATGGAAGGAGCGTCAATATAATGAAGATTCTTACTGGCAGGCCCTGCATCAAACATTAACAGGTTCTCTTGCTTAGGAAAGGCGGGCAACTGCGCCAGCAGTTCAGTCCAAGTCTTTTCGCTATCAAATTCCTTATCAAATCCCTTCTGATTCTGCTGCTCGGCGAAAACTGAAATCGGTAGTAAGCAGAGCAATAGGATGATCTTTCTCATGGCACTGGTGCCAAGTCGCCGACTAATGATTCGCGCGCCGCTACATCTACCGACTCAATCATTACTTGATAAGCAAGATGATCAATTCCCATGCTTAGAACAGCACCCTGATGCAAGGTCCGGATCGAGTCCTCGGGGAGTTCAAAACGGAGGAAATGTACCGAAGAAGTCTTTTCCTCAGTCTCCCGCTCCAGGTCTTCATCAGCGATGGCATAGACCGGATCATGACCTTGCACCCTCACCCATACCGTATCCTCTATACCAATCAACTGTGCCAATCTGATAGCACGCTCGTCAGGGTCAGCGTATTCGATCATCATGGTTGCCTTCCAGTTGCTGCCATCAGGAACCAAAACACCATAAGTATGCAATTCGTCGAGTATGCCCGCTTCTTCAAATATTTTCTCAACCCTCAGCATTTCCTGAATTTGATAGCGAATGGTCAGCTCATCTTCAAAAATGAGTGTTACGTTTTTACCCAATTGGACTCTTCGATTTTTTTTGTGTGACATCACGCGAGCGCGAAACTCTTGTCGCTCCTTCGAATAAGTCTCAAGGGTCATCAGGCTATCACGGCTAATTTTCGGCATGAATCCTCCTTGTTAATAAGGGCTAGAAAACCGCCCAAAGCATTCTGTTTTAGCTCTTAGTCAATCCCGTAAGCAATTCGGATCAACGTCAATGGGTGATGTTTCTGGGCCCTGCTCTCCCCCATACCTTGCTGGATATGTCGCCCGGCAATGGCGCAGTCTGAGCTAATGTAATCAGGGTCTGGCGCTGACATCTGCTTGAATACCGGTTTCCCGATCTTCATGGAATCAAAAAAATGTTCACTCTTGATCCCCCAGGTACCATCATGACCAGAGCAGCGCTCAACCACGGTGACCTGAGTCTCAGGAACCAACTTCAACAAATCCTTGGTCTTCTGTCCAATATTCTGAACACGCAAATGACACGGGATATGGTATGACACATTACCCAATGGCCGTTTAAAATCGGTCTTGAGTAGTCCATCACGGTTACGTAGCATTAAATACTCAAAGGGGTCAGATATTTCTGCTGATACTGCCATAACCCCCTCATCATCCGGGAACATTAACGGTAGCTCCTGTTTGTACATGAGCGTACAAGAAGGGGTCGGCGTTAGGATCATATAACCTTCTTTGACCAGCTTTAACAGGTGGGGAATATTTACGTTTTTAAGTCGCTCTACCGCATCCAGATCACCCAGTTCAAGTTTGGGCATCCCACAACAAGCCTCCTTCTCCACCAGACACACTGGAATCTCATTGTGTTCGAGTATTTTTAATAAATCATGCCCAATCCCAGGCTCGTTGTAGTTCACATAACAGGTAGAATAAATTGCAACCTTGCCTTTCGTCTTGACCCCATCCTTGACCACGAAGGACTCATTCGGCCTCGCATGTGCACGAAACCTATGACTATCATACTCAGGCAGCTCTCGTTCAACATGGATTCCCAACATTCCATCCATCAGCTTACGGGCGTAAGGCGCCTTATTAATAGCATTTACTGCCTGTACCACCACCGGAATGGTTGCAAGCTTTCCAACCAGATCGGTGCTAGATAGCATCTTATCGCGGAAACTAGTAGCACCTTTTTTGTACTTGATAGCCTTAGCACGTAGCATCAAATGTGGGAAATCCACATTCCATGGGTGTGGCGGCACGTAGGGACACTTGGTCATGAAACACATATCGCAGAGGTAGCATCGATCAACCACCTCCCAGTACTTCTGTTTTTCGACCCCATCAAGCTCGCCGGTACCGCCCTCATCAATCAGATCAAACAGGCGCGGAAATGCCGTACACAGACTGACACAGCGACGACAGCTATGACAGACGTCAAAAACCCGCTGCGCCTCATCAAGCAGCTTTGTTTCATCATAAAAATCTAAGTTTTTCCAGTCGATCGGATGGCGCTTGGGCGCTTCCAGACTGCCTTCGTGGGTGGTCATGAGGATAGGAAGAGGATGCTCAGCGAAAGTCTGCAGGGTGATTACGGATCAACTGAATCAGGGCTGAGCACCCCCATCCGGTCGGTCCGCTCTTTAACAACCCTCTACTAGTCAGCGAAGTTATCCAAAGCCTTCTGAAAACGGTTTGCATGTGAGCGCTCTGCCTTGGCCAATGTTTCAAACCAATCAGCAATCTCATCAAAACCTTCATCGCGTGCAGACTTAGCCATGCCAGGGTACATGTCCGTATATTCGTGGGTCTCACCAGCGATAGCTGCTTTCAGATTGTCACGGGAAGCGCCGAATGGCAAGCCAGTAGCCGGATCACCGCAGCTCTCTAGGTATTCTAGATGACCATGTGCATGCCCGGTCTCACCTTCTGCAGTAGAACGGAACACCACTGCCACATCATTCTGGCCTTCCACATCGGCCTTAGCAGCGAAATACAGATAGCGACGATTGGCTTGGGATTCGCCTGCAAAGGCGGCCTTCAGATTAGCTTCAGTCTTCGATCCTTTTAATTGCATTATTTCCTCCTATTGATATAACAAGTTTATGAGTAAAGACTCTGTTAGAGTCACCAGTATTTCAGAAGTTCCGATCGATTTAGGTAATCTGAGAACTGCCGTTGCCGAAGCCTTAGAATCTAGTTATGGCGCGCAACAGGGCAACAGAATATCTAGAATGAGATCGCGGACTCAAAATGCCTGCATTCCAAATAACCAGGAGCATAGCGGGAAGACTAGCGGAGGGCCTCTGGCTTGTCAACTAACGCGACAAAAACGAATGAATCATTGCCCATCAACATACAGAGCATATCTGGGCTCCATCACTTCTGATTCATTCTTGCAGAAAACAGACTTGCAGATACGATCATTGCACCCCCCACCCACTCCTTCAGAGCCATGGTCTCATTTGCCAGAAAATATGCGGCAATGGCAGCAACCACCAATTCAAACAGCATAATCACGCTGGCACGATTCGCCGCGATATGAGTCAAACCATATTGCATGATCAAGCTCAGAGCGAATACCACCACCCCGATCATCAGCATGAGTAGCCACGAGTCTATAGAAATTTTAGTCAGCGCGAACGGAAAGGGAAGCAGTAGGCTGTGACTCAGCCCCACCAGCATCACACCCAGACATAGTGCGAGTGACTTTACCTGGATACTGTGGTGCTGATCTTTGCGAATCATCACATTCATCATCGCGAACATAACGCCACCAGTTAATCCCATCCAGTCACCGTAGGATGAAGGTAGCGGAAAGCCACTCCCGGGCTGCCACAGCATAGAAGCTGCACCAGCCAGCGATAGAACGATGACGAGATACCCGTGCAGACTCAGCTTCTCGTTCAGCAACAGCCGTGCAAATAGGATAGTCCACAATGGGGCCAGATAAAACAAAAGCAATACTCGCATCACCTCGCCGTGAATGACGCCAAGAATATAAGCCGTATTGGTCCAGCCCGCGAACAAGGCGATCCAGAACAGAAGCTGCGGCTTACCAGTGAATATCTGCGATGCCCTAATGCTTTTTCTAAATAATACCAAACCCATCACCAAGGCAATGGCATAAGTAATCACCGTTGAGACCTGCCCGCTTATTCCGTCCTGAGTCAGCAGGCGGTATGGATACCACAGGAGGCCCCAGATAGCAGCTCCAGTTAGCAATGCCGCTACCGGGAAAACATTTTGCTGGCTTGGTGTGGTTAACAACTCGTCCGACCTTTATAATTCAACTTTACTGAAGTGGTGCGGCATCGAAAAAGACGAGCATGATCTACCTAACTAGATAACAGTGAACCCCAATCTCATCCATCTACAGCCCTACCCCTTCCAGAAGCTCAAGCAGCTTTTCGAGGGAATCACGCCCAACCCATCCCTTAGACCCATCAATCTGCACATCGGAGAGCCTCGTCATGCAACTCCAGATTTCATTCAGGAGTCAGTGACACGCAACCTCGAGGGACTGGCCCATTATCCCACAACGATTGGAACCAGAACGTTGCGAGAGAGCATTTCCGCTTGGCTCATTCGCCGTTACAACCTTCCTGCCATCGATCCAGACACTGAGGTTATCCCTGTCAATGGCAGCCGAGAGGCGCTATTCTCATTCGCCCAAACAGTGATAAACCCGTTCTCTTCACGACCCGCTGTTGTCTGCCCCAATCCATTTTATCAAATCTATGAAGGCGCAGCCCTGCTTGCAGGAGCTACGCCCTATTTCCTCAATGCCCTACCGGAAAATGATTTTTCACTCGACTATGCACAACTCCCTAATGATATCTGGACTCGCACGCAGTTGATCTATGTCTGCTCTCCCGGCAACCCCACCGGCAGAGTAATGTCGCTAGACGAGTGGCGGGAACTGTTCGCACTGTCTGATCGATACGGATTCATCATCGCAGCCGATGAATGCTATTCCGAAATCTATTTTGATGAAATGCGGCCCCCGCTAGGCGCACTGGAGGCCGCGAATCGTCTAGGCCGCAGCGGCTTTCCCAGACTCGTAGTATTCAGTAGTCTGTCTAAACGCTCTAACGTACCAGGCATGCGTTCCGGTTTCGTTGCCGGGGATGCTGCATTACTGGAAAAATTCCTACTCTATCGAACTTATCATGGCAGCGCGATGAGCCCAACGGTGCAAGCTGCGAGCGAAGCGGCGTGGACTGACGAGTTTCACGTTCTGGAAAATCGCCGCCTATACCGGCAAAAATTCACTGAAGCCGCAGCAATGATGCCGATTTCCATGCCAGCACCCATCCCGGCAGCGTCTTTCTATTTATGGGCAAGAACACCAGTGAGCGATGTCGAATTCGCCCAACAGCTTTATCGCGATTATAATGTCACCGTCTTACCAGGAAGTTATCTGGCGCGGCATGCGCACGGCATCAACCCCGGTGAAAATTTCGTGCGCATCGCACTAGTCCCACCACTGGCGGAATGCATCGAAGCGATTGGTCGCATGAACAGTCTAGTAAACTGCCGAATGAACCCTCCGTGAGATTCGTTTCTGATACACCAGAAGAGTCGAATCGATAGCACCATCTTTTAAGGAAAATCATGAATCAACTGCAAAGTACCATTGAAGAGGCATTCGAACGTCGTGCTGACATTACTCCACATAACGTTGAGGCCAAGCTCAAAGAATCTGTCACCCAAGTACTCGATATGCTCGACAACGGCAAGCTGCGAGTAGCGGAGAAGATCGATGGCGAGTGGCATACCCACCAATGGCTCAAAAAGGCAGTTCTGCTGTCATTCCGCATGGAGGACAACAGCTTCATCAAGGGGGGTTTTTCCAACTATTTTGATAAAGTTCCTTCCAAATTTGCGGACTATAGCTCTAGGGATTTCCGTGATGGTGGTTTCCGCGTGGTTCCACCAGCAGCCGTGCGCAAAGGCTCATTCATCGCCAGTAATGTGGTACTGATGCCATCCTATGTAAATATTGGCGCTTATGTGGGTGAAAATACCATGGTCGATACCTGGGCCACTGTAGGGTCTTGTGCTCAGATAGGTAAGAATGTTCACTTATCCGGTGGGGTGGGTATCGGCGGCGTGCTAGAGCCAGTTCAGGCAAACCCGACCATCATTGAGGATAACTGTTTTATCGGTGCACGTTCAGAGGTGGTCGAGGGCGTGATTGTGGGCGAGAACTCAGTGATCTCAATGGGTGTCTACATCGGTCAGAGTACAAAGATTTATAACCGTGAGACCGGCGAAGTAAGCTACGGTCGCATCCCGCCGGGGTCTGTAGTGGTCTCCGGTAATATGCCTTCTGCCGATGGCAAGTACAGCCTTTACTGTGCGGTGATCGTCAAGCAGGTTGATGCCAAGACCCGAGCAAAGACTGGAATTAATGAGTTATTGCGTGGGATCTAAACGTCCTACTATTTACTTAATACCGCTTAACTAACCAATACGCCATGTCAAACGACACACTAACCCTTGCACAGACTTTGATAGCCTGCCGTTCACTCACTCCCGACGATGGGGGCTGTCAGGAGATTCTGGTCGATCGTTTACTAAAGCTCGGATTCCAGATCGAAAGAATGCGCCACGGGGCGGTCGACAATCTATGGGCAAGACGCGGAATTGCCAGCCCACTTCTGTGCTTTGCAGGCCATACCGATGTGGTTCCGACCGGCCCGCTAGAGAAGTGGGATAGCGACCCATTTACCCCAGTAATTCGAGACGGCAAGCTCTATGGCCGCGGCGCGGCTGACATGAAGGCATCTCTAGCGGCATTTGTCACTGCGATTGAGGCCTTTGTTGCCGCTCATCATGATCATAACGGATCAATTGCACTCTTGATCACATCCGATGAGGAAGGCATTGCGGTAGACGGTACTGTCAGGGTGGTGGAGACTCTCGGTCTGCGCAGTGAGTTAATTGATTTTTGCATTGTCGGCGAACCTACCTGCGTAGATAAACTGGGCGATACCGTTAAGAATGGCAGGCGCGGATCATTATCTGGAACCCTTACAGTAAAGGGCATTCAGGGGCATATTGCCTACCCCCATCTAGGGAAGAATCCAATCCATTTGGCAGCACCTGCCATTGCTGAACTGGCAAAGACTGAGTGGGATCATGGGAATGAGTATTTCCCGCCGACTACCTGGCAGATTTCTAATATCAATGGCGGAACCGGCGCTACCAATGTGATCCCCGGTGAGGTCAAGATGTTATTCAATTTCCGTTTCTCCACCGCAAGCTCAGTCCAATCATTGCGTGATCGTGTGCATGCTATTCTCGACCGGCATGGCCTTGATTACGATTTAATATGGAATCTCTCTGGCAAGCCTTATCTCACTCCCAAGGGCATACTGGTTGAAGCGATAGGGCTCGCGATCAAAACCGTGACCGGATCTGAGCCACAACTCTCCACCTCCGGTGGCACTTCTGATGGACGCTTCATTGCCGATATCTGCTCACAAGTAGTTGAATTCGGTCCTCGCAATGCCACCATCCACCAACTCAACGAGTGCGTAGAGGTAGCTGATGTGGATCGGTTATCGCAGATCTACCGACTAACGCTCGAGAACTTGCTGCTAAAGTAATAAAGCATCTATCTCTTTAAGATACTCATGTTCACTCAAGCGGAATCCCAACTTCATACCTTCCGTGATCTATTGCGTTTTTCGGTGAGTCGCCTCAATGAGGCCGGCCTTTTCTTCGGTCACGGCTTAAGTAATGCTTACGATGAGGCTGCCTATCTCATTCTGCATACTTTACATCTGCCACCCGATCAGATGGAGACTTTTCTGGATGCACGCCTTACCAATAAGGAAATCTCACAAGTATTGTGCATTGTTAAGCGCCGCGCCCTAGAAAAAATTCCGGCTGCCTATCTCACCCAAGAGGCCTGGCTCGGAGATTTTAGTTTCTATGTGGATCAACGCGTGTTGATACCACGATCATTCATTGCTGAATTACTTCGCGAACAGCTCTCTCCCTGGGTATCTGATCCGGCATCTGTCCATTCCGTGCTTGATCTTTGTACCGGATCAGGATGCCTTGCGATACTTCTCGCACATGCTTTTGAGAATGCCACAATCGATGCAACGGATATCTCAGATGCAGCGCTAGAAGTCGCGAACAAGAATGTAGATCATTATGATCTGAACCAGAGAGTCCATCTATTGCAATCAGATTTATTCGACGGATTAGAGGGCCGTCGCTATAACCTGATCATCAGCAACCCGCCATATGTAAATGCTGAATCGATGGCCTCACTACCCGCGGAGTACCGCCACGAGCCTCGCAATGCGCTAGCGAGTGGCAATGATGGGCTTGAGGCAACGAAGGAAATTCTTAAGAGAGCTGCCAATTATTTAACCGATGAGGGAATGTTGATTGTCGAAATTGGTCACAACCGTGCAACATTAGAAGAGGCATTCCCCCAAACCCCATTCACCTGGCTTGAAACTACTGCGGGCGATGGTTTTGTATTTATGTTGACGCGCGATCATCTCCCATAATAGATAGGCATGTATAGACTGACATGAGTGGCTCCGAGCAAATAATATTGATAATCATGGCCTACATTTCAACTGGTATCGGATTGATTGGCTATGACTTTGCCACCCCTTTATCTGAGAGAAAAGCTTATATTCGCGAAGGGAATCTCAAGGCTGGTCTATCAATTCTGTTCTTTTGGCCGGCAACAATTATGTTTGATGTATTTGGAATTGGTGGAGCTTGCCGACAATCTCCACGCTTTCTTCTGAGCGCTTTCATGCTGGTCGCAACCATGTACTTCTGTGCAACGGTAATTTTCTTGCTGTCTCGCTGGCTTGTCAGTATCAACTGGATAGCATTCATCGCTACCGCTATTATTCTTTTCACCGTCAACCCGATGATTACCGCACTTGTATTGCCGCACCATGCAGCACCCGACTCGCAGTGATTCCTCAGCCACACATTAATTTCATTTCAATCTACTTTAGAGGCCCACCGATGAAGAGAGTACTCAAATCACTATTACTTCTGTCCTCACTGTTACTCTTTACGCCGCAAGTTTCCATGGCAGAGAGCTACCGCATCGATGCAGGGGAGAAATTTCTCAGCGGAATCGCTAATGTTGCCACGGGTGTCTTAGAACTACCGAAGACTATGATCTTGACAAGCCAACGTGAAAATATATTTTACGGAATGAGCATCGGTATGGCTAAGGGGGTGATGCATATGGCTGGCCGTACCCTTATCGGCGCACTGAATGTGGTAACATTTCTGCTGCCAACCGATCCATGGGTCGACCCGCAGTATATCTGGGAAGACTTTAAAACAGAAACCTCCTACCGCTATCGTCAGGCGCGTTGAATCGATGCTCGCATGCTTTCAAAAACGATAAGCAATCATAAACTGAGTGGCTCTAATAAGAATTTAAGTCAGACACTACAGTGAAATTTTAAAATCGTAACAGACTATATGTAACTCAAGTAATGAGGATCATACATCTGTTCTCGCACGCACTCTAATAAGTCTGTAGGCTGAGGTTTAGATGCAAGACCATGCTGATAAGCAATCTGTGCGACCGCTACTGCAATCTGCACAGAGACATCACGAATTTTGGTCAAGGGTGGATAAAGACTCCCCTGTTGAAGGTCTGTTATCGTCACTCGTGACGCAAGCGTGTGAGCGGCAGCAAGAAACATCTCATCGATGATGCGCGTGGCTCCGCAGGTAATTGCACCCAAACCAATACCCGGAAAGATGTATGAATTATTGCACTGACGCGGTACCAGAATTTTTCCGCTCAGCTGTGTCGCTGGAAATGGGCTGCCACCCGCAAATAAAGCACATCCATCAGTCTCAGTGTAGGCCTGTTCGGCAGTGCATTCCGCTTTCGAAGTGGGGTTGGACAGGGCAAATATGATGGGTCGAGAATTGCTATCGGCCATAATGCGCAACACTTCCGGTGTAAATGCTCCTCCAGATGCGGAAACACCGATAATACCGGTAGGTCGAAGCATCTTCACCGCAGAAAGAAAGTCTCCTGCAGGCTCATGATCATGAGCATACGATAGTTTCTTTGGGGAAAGACCGGTTCGTGACTTCACAACTAGACCCTGAGAGTCGACTAGCCAACAGCATTTACGAGCATCCCCCTCATCCATACCGGATGAAACTAATGCACATACAATGAGATCAGCAATACCTGTCGCGGCCCCTCCTGCCCCTAGGAAAAGAAATTTCTCATCAGCAAGGTTGCCCCCCTTGATACGTAGCGCTGACAGTAATCCCGCCAGGACAACAGATGCTGTGCCTTGAATATCATCATTGAACATGCAGATCCGGTTACGATACCTCTCCAATAACCGAGATGCATTATGGCTAGCGAAATCTTCAAACTGGATAATTACATTTGGAAAGACTTCATGTGCCGCCGTAATGAACTCTTCAAGCAATTCATCATAAGCCTGTCCGGTTACACGTCGTCGACGTAAGCCAACATAGTAGGGGTCATTCAGGAGCATTTCGTTATTGGTTCCCATATCGAGCGTTACCGGCAAGCAAATTTCAGGATCTACCCCTGCACAGGCTGTATAAAGAGATAGCTTGCCAATCGGAATACCCATCCCATTGGCTCCCAGATCACCGAGTCCTAGGATACGCTCGCCATCGGTCACAACAATGAGTCCGGCCTTGAGTGGCCAGTTACGCAGAATCGCAGCGACCCGACCACGATCATTAATGCCGATAAACATGCCTCTCGGGCGTTGAAAAATTTTACCGAACTGCTCACAGGCCAGTCCAACCGTTGGGGTATAAATAAGCGGCTGAATTTCATCGATATTGTCGCATACTACTCGAAAAAATAAGGCCTCATTGCGGTCATGAAGAGCATTCAACGCAACAAATTTTTCTAGCGGATCGGATAAATTACGCAGATTCTGCAGAACACGGACAACCTGATCATCCTGCGTAAAGACGTGCGGTGGAAGCAAACCCCGTAAGCCAAGCTCATCACGTTCAGTTTCCGTGAAAGCGGTGCCTTTGTTAAGCAGGGGGTCGCGGAGAAAATCTATACCTCGGGGCCTAATATAGGTCTCATCATTCATGCCGCCTCCCATCGGTTGGATAGACTCCAGGATCGAATAAGTCTATCTGGTTTACAGCCTAGGCGACTAGCTCCAATAGGCGCCTCACTTCTGCCTCATCGAGCTCCATTGACTTCCCGCGTGTGAGTCTCGGCGGTAGATTAATCGGGCCAAAACGAACCCGGGTAAGACGACTGACCATCTGCCCCGCTGCTGAGAACATGCGACGCACTTCGCGGTTCTTTCCTTCTTTTAATATCACTCTATACCAGTGGTTAGAACCCTCACCCCCCTGATCGGATAAAAGATCGAACCGTGCCAGACCATCTTCGAGTTCAATGCCGCCGGTTAATTGTGCCGTCTGCTCCGGTGTCAGACGACCCATGATTCGTACCGCATACTCCCGCTCGACTTCAAAACGTGGATGCATCAGACGGTTGGCTAATTCTCCGTCGGTAGTAAAAATCAATAAACCACCGGTATTGAAGTCTAAACGACCAATTGCGACCCATTTAGATGATTGCAGCTGCGGCAGCCTATCGAAAACTGATGGGCGGCCCTGTGGATCATCTCGACTAACTATCTCGCCTTCAGGCTTGTGATAGAGAATGACTCGGGGTAGTCGATCACCAAATTTGAGTTGGATTGTCCGCCTCCCCACCCGAACCACATCCTCAGGCCCGGCACGACTTCCGACCTCAGCTGCTTTACTATTTATCGTCACCTGTCCGGTGGCGATTAGCTCCTCCATCTCACGCCTCGACCCCAGACCTGCCTGAGCCAATAACTTATGCAACTTGTGAGTGACGCTTGATGGAGCTGCGGAGCTAGCTCTGGCAGTCGTTGGGGCCGGTATCTTCTTCTTGATTGGCCTGATTGGTCTAATAACTTTCATCTGCTCTTGAGTGCGGAAGAGTATTCTTTCTCCACCTTTATTCCAATAAATTGAGAGTAAGAAGCAGCAGCGGGAAACCACCTCCAAAGATACTGCAATAGTACGACAAGGTATGGGCAAGAATCCATCAAAATGTTGCCGGTAAAATGAATCTGCAGTCAGATCTCCCTACGCTCCAAGACTGCCTGCGCTAAAGTGCCGCTATCAACATGTTCGAGCTCTCCACCAACCGGCAAGCCACGTGCGATGCGTGTAACTCTGACTCCACGGGTGTGCAACAGCTCACTAATGTAATGTGCAGTGGCCTCCCCTTCCATGGTGAAATTAGTGGCCAGAACAACTTCCTGAACCAATCCGTCCTGGGCCCGCTTTAGTAACCGTTCAAGATGGATCTCTCGGGGTCCAATGCCATCAAGCGGCGATAGCCTACCCATCAGCACGAAGTACATACCCCTGTAGCACTGCGCCTGCTCCATCATCATCAGATCGGCGGGCATCTCGACCACACATAACAAGCCCGAATCACGTCTCTCAGAACGACAGAATTCGCACACCGCCTCCTCGGTGAAGTTGTTGCACATTTCACAATGCTTTATATGCTCCAATGCCCGGGTCAATGCATTGGCGAGGCGTTGTGCGCCGATATGATCACGCTGCAACAGATGGTAGGCCATACGTTGTGCCGACTTTGGTCCAACGCCAGGCAGGCAGCGCAGAGACTCCGTCAGGTCTTCGAGACTGATAGGTATTTTCATTTGGAATGAAATTTAGGGAGCAGAGGTGAATTCAGAAATGCTCGGTGCATGAATACGCTGAATTAGTAAAGACGGATCACATGCGCAATGGCCTTCGCAAATTTAAAATGGTAGCTTCATGCCTGGTGGCAGGCCCATCCCGGATGTAAAGCCGGCCATCTTCTCCTGAGAGATGGACTCGACCCGCCGTACCGCATCATTGACAGCAGCCGCGAGCAGATCCTCGAGCATCTCCTTGTCATCTCCGATCAGGCTGTCGTCTATGCTTACGCGTTTCACATCGTAACGACAGGTCATTATCACTTTAACCATGCCCGCACCAGATTGGCCTTCGATCTCCATCTTGGCCAACTGGTCTTGCATGACCTTCATATTTTCTTGCATTTGCTGGGCCTGTTTCATTAGATTACCCAAACCACCTTTCATCATTCTCCACCTCCGTTATTGAATGGGCTTGATCGAAGAAACGATCAATCTTGCATCAAAATTCTCTATCAGTTCACGCACAAATGGGTCTGTCTCTATAGCAGCAATGGCCTGCGATTGCTTTGCCTGCTTCTCACAACTTTCCAGTTCAGCTGGCGTCATGCCTGTGACACTTCCAACAGAAAATTTCAATCGTATCGGCTTGCCATAATGCTCGCTGATTACGGCCTTCATCTTATCTTGATAAGCCTTTTCCAGTAGATGCCTATGAGGTTCAGGAACGCATAACTCGACTTCATTGTCGGAGATCCTCTTTACCTCGCAGTTCTGCGCCAGCATTCTCGTCATACCACTCAATTTGAGCTGACTCACCAGTGCCGGCCAGTCCACATCGAAGGGAGCTACATGATCTGAAGTCGCATCCGTTGACACAATGCTCGGCACTCCTATCGGAGGTTCCGTTACTGAGGCTACCGGTTGCTTGACGATGGGGGGTCCCTGCTTGATTACATCGGATGAACGACTAGGAGTAGTGGTCTCACTAGCAGTTAAGAATGGTTTACGCGCACCATCAGCCGCGTCCCCTGGGACGAAGGCCAGCATGCGCATCAGCGTCATAGTAAAACCGGCGTACTCATCCGGCGCTAAGCTCAAGTCACTACGTCCATGCAATGCAATCTGATAAAACAATTGAATCTCTTCCGGCGTGAATATTTTCGTCAATGTGAAGATTCGTTCATATTCTGGAAGGTCTTCGCTGATGGCTTGTGGCACGGTCTGCGCCAATGCCAACTGATGCAATAACGCCGCCAGATCTTGCAAAGCCGCATCGAAGGACAGGCTACGTGCCTCCATCGCATCCGCCAACATCAGCATCTGGGATCCATCTTTTCTCGCTAAAGCATCCAGCAAATCGTACAGATAACCTTGGTCGATAGCGCCGAGCATGATGCGCACTGAAGATTCAGAGACTGTGCCCTCACCAAAAGCAATCGCCTGATCAAGCATACTCAGCGCATCGCGCATGCTACCCTGTGCTGCTCTCGCCAACAATTGAGTTGACATGGCATCCCCACTTATCTGCTCTTGTTCCAGCACATACGTGAGATGATTAGCAATTAGTGACGGTGGAATCTGCTTCAGATTAAATTGCAGGCAACGCGACAGCACAGTGACCGGGATCTTCTGTGGGTCTGTCGTGGCAAGCACGAACTTGACATGGTCCGGCGGCTCTTCCAAAGTTTTCAGCATTGCATTGAAGGCTGACTTAGAAAGCATATGCACTTCATCAATGATGTAAACCTTGTACCGACCATAGGTAGGTGCATAGAGCGCATTTTCCAGTAGCTCTCGCATACTATCTACTTGCGTATTGGAAGCAGCATCCAGTTCAATCAAATCAACAAAGCGCCCCCCATCGATCTCGATACAGGCACCACACTTACCGCAAGGGGTTGCGGTGATGCCATTTTCACAGTTGAGTGCCTTGGCTAAGATGCGTGCGATAGTGGTCTTTCCGACGCCACGCGTACCGGTAAATAGGTAGGCATGGTGCAGACGTTTTCGCTCTAATGCATTAGTCAGCGCCTTGACCACATGATCTTGTCCAGTCAGCTCTGAAAAGCTCTTGGGGCGCCATTTGCGCGCAAGGACTTGGGTTAGTGACACGATGTTGGTTGGCAGCAGGGAGGTATTAACTACTTGTTAAAAATGGTGGCGAGCCTAACCCCCGGCACTTGCAAGAAATAGCTGTGGCTGCTTCCTTCCGGACCTGACCAGGTTCACTACCGTGCAATGCGGGGAGGCCCGCCATAGAAAGTATTTACGAATAATTGATACTACAAGGACAATCTATGCAGACGCTCTCTTGCAGTTGCAATATCGTCACACCGCTATTGTGCACGGAGTTTCTACCCACGTCCACCGCCCAAACAACTTTTGTTCGACTCTGCAAAACTCACCACTAACAATTGCTCTGGTATCCTTGCCGCATGACACAGGATATAGATACTACCCCACCACGTTATCGTGGTCGTTTCGCCCCCTCCCCCACTGGCCCCCTCCACTTTGGATCGTTGGTAGCGGCTGTGGGGAGTTATTTGGAAGCAAAATCTTGCCGGGGTGAATGGTTAGTCAGGATCGAGAATATTGACTCTCCTCGCGAGGTCACTGGCGCAGCCAAAGAAATTTTGGATACACTGGAAGCGCTGGGGATGGAATGGGATGGGGAGGTGGTCTATCAAGACCAGCGTCATGAAGCTTACCAAACCGCGCTCGCCATGCTCGAGCAACAGGGTATGATCTACCCTTGCACATGCAGCCGCAAGGAGATTGCCGATTCTGGCATCATCGGCAGAGAGTCTGTAGTTTATCCTGGTACCTGCCGTACTGGTTTATCCAATTACAGGAATTCAGTCTCGTTGCGGGTACTAACCCATAATGACCCGATTGAATTTAACGATTCCCTGCTCGGTCCAATTTGGCAGCAACTAACGAGTACCACGGGGGATTTTGTATTGCGTCGGGCTGATGGCATCTATACCTATCAACTGGCAGTGGTGGTGGATGATGCCGCACAAGGTATCACCCATGTGGTACGAGGTTCGGACCTACTGGATTCAACTCCGCGCCAGATTTACCTGCAACACTTACTGGGCTATTCAACGCCAACTTACATGCACCTGCCACTGGTGACCAACACCCAAGGTGAAAAACTCAGCAAACAGACCCGAGCGGCAGCCATTGATATATCCAATCCCGTCGCACAACTAATCTCGGCATTAGAGTTTCTCGGCCATAATCCACCAGCAGAAATAGTTGAGAGCAGCCTTGCATCCTTCTGGAAATGGTCGCTAGCGAATTGGACGATACAGAGAATTCCGTTACCGCCGCTTTGTTCGGCTAATGAAGAATAGACCCAAGCTTTAATTCCTATCTCAATTCCCGCTAAATTCACACAGTGAAAATACTTTTAGACCTAGCTTCTCCAGTCGCGCCCTACCACCCACATCGGGAAGATCGATCACGAAACAACATTCCACCACCAACCCACCCATCTCCTGTATAAGCCCAGCAGCAGCTTCGGCTGTACCACCTGTCGCAATCAGATCATCCACTAATAAAATACGTTCACCCGGCTGGATTGCATCCACATGAATCTCAATACCGTCACTTCCATATTCCAATTGATAATCCCGCCCGACGGTTGCAGCTGGTAGCTTTCCTTTCTTACGTATCGGGATGAAGCCTAAATTGAGTTCGTAAGCAACCGGAGCCCCAATAATGAACCCACGCGACTCGATACCCACTACCTTGTCGATCTTTAGTGACTGGTAGCGGCTAGCAATCTCCTGGATGGTTGCTCTCAGCCCGACCGGATCTTTCAGTAGTGTAGTGATATCGCGAAACATAATCCCCTGATGGGGATAATGCGGGATGGTACGAATGCGGGATTTAATGGGCATGACAAGTCCTGATTCTATTTATTAAAGAAGAGTCCAGTCCGAATGCGGCATAATTCTGCGTGATTAGAACTCAATGCTTGACGGAGATTTCAAGGCTGTCAATGAGTCGAGTTTTACCCAATCTAGCGGCTGCCAAGGCTACCAAATCTAAATCACCGACCCCTGCTGGGGCCAGAGTATCTCGTTGATGTAGTCCGATGTAGTCAACTTGCCATTGATGGCCGGTGAGATTCTCGCGTGCATCTTTGCACAACCGCCGAAAATCCCCATTTCCTGATTCCGCCGCTCTCTTTATCTCTGATAAAACCCGAAACAAACGCGCGGCCTCAATCCTCTCTTCATTGCTCAGATAACGGTTGCGCGAACTCAATGCCAGGCCATCTGGGGCACGCGTGGTTTCACATGCAATAACTTTTAATGGCAGATTCATTTGTCTCACCATTTCACGTACGAGCTGCATCTGCTGATAATCTTTTTTGCCGAATACTGCAACCTGTGGCTGTACTATATTGAATAGTTTAAGTATCACCGTCATCACGCCACGAAAAAAATCCGGACGGAATTCTCCCTCCAGGGTATTGGCCAATGGCGAGGGTTCAATCAGAAAATCCTGTTGGACCGAATAAATATCCTTGTCATCGGGTGCAAAAACCACATTAACACCCTGTTTTTGCAGCAACTTACAATCATCTTCCAGTGTGCGTGGGTATTGAGCAAAATCCTCAGTCGGCGCAAACTGCAACCGGTTCACGAATATGCTTGCCACCACACAATCTGCTTCTTGCTGAGCACGCTGTACTAGTGACAAATGGCCTTCATGTAGGCCTCCCATGGTTGGGACAAAAGCAATCTCAGACTCACACTGGAGTCGTGCACGTAGTGTCGAAATGTCAGTTATTATCTCCACGACCTCTCAGAATCCATGCTCAGGGCCGGGGAATCTTCCGGCTTTAACTTCCTTGACGTAATTCTCTACGGCCACCTGAATACTCTCTGCACCGGTCATGAAATTTTTCATGAATCGCGCCTTCTTGCCGGAATAAATTCCCAGCATGTCATATAGCACCAACACCTGTGCCGAACAATCCACACCAGCGCCGATGCCAGCAGTGGGAATAGAAAGTCTTTTGGTAATTTTCTTAGCAAGTGCTGCCGGAACGACTTCCATTAGCAGCATGCTTGCGCCAGCCTTTTCCAATGCAACAGCATCAATCATTAACTGTTTTGCCTGATGGGCAGACTCACCTTGAACTTTATAGCCCCCCAACTGGTGAACCGACTGTGGTGTAAGTCCAATATGTGCACATACTGGGATACCTCGTCGGATAAGAAACTCGACCGTCTCTGACATGATCTCGCCACCTTCGATCTTAACCATGTTGGCCCCTGCCGCCATCAGCTCTGCAGCATTTTGAAAAGTATCCTCCGGCGTTATCTGCGAAGTACCAAACGGCATGTCAGCCATGATGAAAGCGGTATTCGATCCTCTCACCACGCAGCGAGTGTGATAAATCATATCGTCTAACGATACCGGTAGAGTCGTCTCTTCGCCCTGTACTACATTGCCAAGTGAATCTCCCACCAGCAGAATATCGACACCAGCACTTTCTAATACTCCTGCAAAACTTGCATCGTAACAGGTCACCATAGCGATCTTCTCGCCATCATCACGCATTTTCTGAAGCGTACTTAATGTAGTCCGCATAATCGATCTCCTGACGACTCTTTGACTAAAACTCGCGCGATGAAGGGTCTGTCCACCAGTCCCTTAGCCCCGGTTGAAGTATTCCCGTGAACCGCGCATCTGCTCTATCTGCTGCAACAATAAATCAAAATCCTCTGAGTTATCAACAAAATTGAGGTTCTCACTATTGACAATCATCACCGGCGCACTCTCGAACTGATAAAAAAATCGTGTGTAAGTCTCAGCAAGACGCCAAAGATAGTCCTCTGAAATATTTTTCTCAAAAGAACTTCCACGTCTTTTAATCCTCTCTACTAATGTATTGGGGGAGGCCTGTAAATAAATGACCAGATCTGGCTGCGGAGCTTGGGGTTTCAAGTGCCGGTAAATCTGCTGGTAGAGATCATGCTCCGCATCACTCAATGTAAGTCCAGCGAATAATTGATCCTTATCGAGCAGGAAATCGCTCACCGTCGCCTGAGCAAACATGTCCAACTGTGCCAGACTCTGTACCTGAGTGGCGCGTTGAAACAGGAAGAATAATTGCGCCGGTAGTGCATACCGTGAAATGTCACTGTAGAACTTCTCAAGAAACGGATTCTCAGCAGGCTTCTCTAGCAGTAGCGCACTATTCAGATGGCCCGCCAGGCGCTGTGCCAGGCTGGTCTTTCCAACACCTATCGGACCCTCAACTACAATATAACGATATTTTTCCAACTTCATGCGGGTACCACCCGTTCTAACTGTTGTTCGTCACAGGCAATCAACATTTCAGCTACTGAGCCCTGTCCAGGAATACAGCAATCTGGTGCTATCTCAACCAGCGGCTGCAACACGAATGCACGTAGGTGCATACGTGGATGTGGCAGGGTCAAGCCGGGCTCATCGCACTGCAGATCAGAATAGAGTAGCAGGTCAAGATCTAATATGCGTGGAGCATTGGGAGTGGAACGAACTCGTCCGAAGCGTTGCTCTATTTTAAGTAAAGACTTGAGTAGATCATGCGGCGTGAGAGTGGTTTCAATCTGCGCCACGGCATTTATAAAGTCAGGCTGCTCAAGATATCCCACAGGAGCGCTTCGATAAATTGCGGAGCAATTCAACAAACGGCTGGCGGGAAGCTGAGACAACTCAGCGAAGGCACGTCTGACTTGAAGTGTAGGCTGATCCAAGTTGCTGCCTAGGGCAATGAAAGCACGGCAAAGTGGGTGAGCTTTGGTGCCCGATGTCAAGTTATCACCGTATCCGCATCTGAACTGGCAGAACTAGTCTCAACATCAGCAGCAGATTCAGGTTGGCGGCGCCGTTTTCTGCGTTTCTTTGGCGCCTCATCCTTGAGTAGCATGGCCTCACGTTCACTAGCACCGACTCGTTGAAATGTCTCCCACCAATGGCCCAACTCTGGATCCATCTCGCCACTCTCGCAGCGTAGGTGCATAAAATCATAAGCGGCGCGAAAGCGTGGATGCTCAAGTAAACGGAATGGCCTGCGCCCTCCTCGCCCTAAAAAACGGGGCTGCATCGCCCAGATTTCCTGCATGATTGCATCATACCGACGCGGGATTGCGAGTTCTTTATTCTGTACCGCCACTACCTCATCCATGGCCTGCTGCAAGGCAAGCATAGGCTTCCCCCCCGCAGTCCGCAGGATATTCCATTGTGCCAGCACCTCATGCCATAAAAGTGCCGCAAATAAAAAAGCCGGCGAGACTGGCTTTTCTTGCCGAACGCGTTCATCAGCATTCTTCAGAGCGAGCACAACAAAACGTTCGCCTAATGGTTGCTCCAGTATGACATCCAGCATCGGCAGAAGGCCATGGTGCAGCCCACGTGCACGTAAATCCACCACGCAGGCCAATGCCTGTCCCGATAGCAGCAACTTCAGCATCTCATCGAATAATCGAGATGGTGGGACATTGCGTAATAACGGGGCCAGATCGCCGATGGGGGCAGCACTAGCATCATCAATCTGCATTGCGAGCTTGGCCGCCAAACGTACTGCACGCAACATCCTTACCGGATCTTCACGGTAGCGCAGCAAAGGATCTCCAATGATTCGGAGCCGTTTTGCCTTGATATCATCGTAGCCCTTCAGGTAGTCCCAAATCTCCTCATTTGAAGGGTCATAGAATAATGCATTGATGGTGAAATCGCGCCTTACTGCATCCTCTTCCTGGCTGCCGAATACATTATCTCGCAGCAGACGTCCATGCTCATCTGCATGCTTATCCGCTGACGATCCATCCGACTCCTCTATGGATGAGTTGCCACGAAAAGTAGAGACCTCTACAGTCTCTGCACCACACATCACATGCACTAGGCGGAAGCGGCGACCGATAATGCGGGATCGGCGAAATACAGCACGTACATCCTCAGGAGTGGCATTGGTAGCAACATCATAATCTTTTGGCTCTATCCCCAGCAGCAAGTCACGTACCGCCCCCCCCACTACAAAAGCAGAATAACCCGCTTGTTGCAAATCTATCGTGACTTTCAATGCACAAGGACTTAAGTGATTACGGGAAATTCCGTGCTGCTTAAGCGGGATGATGTGCGGCCTAATGCCAGAATCGTTGGAGATGGAGGTAGAAACAGATGATTTACGCTTGAAAACGCGGTGAAGAAGTTTACGGATCATTACATAATGGGTTGAGTATTAAGCTCTGGATTATACACCCACCTCCATTGTCGGCATAAAGTGACGGGTACTGGCCAGACCAGACTCCTCCAGGCTGCACTGGTAGAGGGCCTCCAGATTGGAACGATTAAATACCTCCTCAGTAGGCCCAGCGAGTGAACGTCCATTATCGAACAGCATCAGAACGTGGTCACAATAGGGGCTGACCCAGGCAAGGTCATGTAAAACCATCATCACCGCGCTACCTTGCAGGGCCAACTTACTGAAAAGCGTCATAGCAAGGAGTTGGTGACGAAGGTCGAGATGTTGCAACGGCTCATCCAATAAATAGCAGTTTGGTGATTGAGTAAGCAACAAAGCGATACGGGCACGTTGACGCTCCCCACCTGACAGCGTGGCCATTGGCCTTTGAGCTAAAGCAGTCAATTCCAGATGGTCAATAGCCTGTAATGCAATGCTCCGATCCCCCACTTCCCATCCGAAATGGTTCACAACATGGGGGTATCGACCCAGCAACACGTACTCCAGAACATTGCCCCAAAACTCACCAGGTTCCTCCTGTAACATAATGCCAAGTTCTCGGGCAAGATCGCGCCGGGGCCATTCTTGTAGAGCCTTGCCCGCTACCATGACGCTGGCTGCTCCTCCGGGATACAGATCACTCAACGCATGAATTAAAGTGGTCTTACCACTCCCATTCTTACCAAGAATGGCCCAACATTCCCCGGGATTAACGGTGAGATTTAAGTCACGGCACAGTAGCTTGCCGGGATATTGCAAATTCAGATTCCTGGTTTGTAACATTTAAGTTGGGCTATGCCTGCAGGTATTGGCTCTTATTACCCAGCCAACGCAGTAGATGTCTCTGTGCTGATGCCGAATCATCACGCAGAATCTCCTCGGCAGCGATACGGGCTGCAGCAAGCAAATCTGCATCCTTCTCCGGATCGGCAAAACGTAACATGGGCACTCCACTCTGGCGCGCACTAAGAAATTGACCCGGTCCGCGCAGAGATAAGTCCTGGCGCGCGATCTCAAAACCATCGGTACTCTCAAAGATAATTCTGAGTCGTTTGCGCGCATTCTCTGACAATGGATTCTGGTACAACAGGATGCACACGCTGGCCTCTGCACCTCGCCCAACTCGACCCCTCAACTGGTGTAACTGTGACAGTCCCATGCGCTCGGCGTGCTCAATCACCATCAAACAAGCATTGGGAACATCTACACCTACCTCGATTACTGTGGTTGCCACCAGTAACTGAATTGAGCCTTGCTTGAACCTTTCCATGACCGCTGACTTCTCCAGCGACGGGAGCCTACCATGCACCAAACCAATTTTTAAGTCCGGAAAAGTAAGCGTCAGCGATTCATATGTTTCCAGAGCGGTCTTAAGCTGCAAGGTATCAGACTCTTCAATCAGTGGACATACCCAGTAAGCTTGTTTGCCCGCATGACATGATTCACGCACGCGCGTGATCACTTCATCGCGACGAATCTCTTCAAACAATTTAGTAACCACCTGAGTCCTGCCCGGTGGCAATTCGTCGATCACGGACACATCCAAATCAGCATAATAGCTCATTGCCAATGTGCGCGGGATCGGTGTAGCGCTCATCATCAACTGATGTGGAACAAATCCAGTTTTTGCAGCCTTAGTACGCAGCGCGAGTCGTTGTTCGACGCCAAACCGATGCTGCTCATCGATGATGGCAAGTCCAAGCCTGTTGAACTCCACCTGCTCCTGAAACAAGGCATGGGTTCCGATGACCAGCATGGCCCTTCCTTCGCTGATATCGGCGAGCGCATCTTGGCGCTGCTTCTTCTTCTGGCTACCGGATAACCATGCAATCGTAATTCCCAGCGGCGTAAACCAGCCAGAGAGTTTCTGATAATGCTGCTCGGCAAGAATTTCTGTCGGGGCCATGATGGCCACCTGATAGTCATTCTTGATCGCCTGAAAAGCTGCCAGTGCAGCCACTACCGTCTTCCCGCTGCCCACATCTCCCTGTAACAGGCGTTGCATCGGGTGAGGCTTAGCAAGGTCACTACTAATCTCAGCCAATACTTTTTTTTGTGCTCCGGTCAGATCGAAGGAAAGTAATTGAAGTAGTGTGCTTGTTAAAAGATTTTTCTCTGGAAGTGCAGGTGCGCAGCGTGAACGACGCTTCTGATAATGCAATCTCAGGGACAATTGCTGTGCTAGCAATTCATCAAACTTGATCCGACTCCAGGCCGGATGAGTACCTTCCTGCAGAAGGGCGACCGACGCATCCGCTGTCGGCTGATGAAGAAATATCACACTTTCACGGAAGTCCTGTAACTGATATCGTTTTAAGACTTCCACAGGCAGGACCTCATTGAGGCTGCCCGTTTGATCGCTATGAGCCAGCGCCTGCCTAATTCGTTTGCGGATCGTTTCCTGAGAGAGTCCTGCGGTAGTAGGATAAATCGGCGTCAGCGCATCGGGTAACAGTGTGTCCGCACTCACCATATGACACTTTGGGTGAACCATCTCGGCGCCAAAAAAACCTTTCCGCACCTCTCCAAGCAACCGTACGCGCTTCCCAACAGAGTATGCCTTTACCTGGCTACCATAGAAATTGAGAAATCGGATGAAGAGGATACCAGTGTCGTCCTCCACTTGACACACTAATTGCCGCCGTGGTCGGTACATGACCTCACTCTGGATGATGGTTCCTTCAACCTGAACCACTTTATCTGGAGGGGTAGCGGCGATGGGATAAAGATGGGTTTCATCCTCATAACGCAGCGGCAAGTGCAGCACCAGATCAAGCTCGTTAGCAATGCCAAGTGCGGCGAACTTATCTTGCATACCCTCGTCAGGTTCGCCAGGGGCAACCAACGATCCGACTCTTCCTAGTCTCTTACCCTTCAATCCTTATCCTTACAGCGCCATCACCGCATCCATTTCCACCAATGCCCCTCGCGGTAGCGCTGCCACACCGACCGCTGCTCGCGCAGGATAAGGCTGGCTAAAGTAGCTCGCCATGATTTCGTTGAGCCTTGCAAAATGGACCAGATCTGTCAGATAGATATTCAGTTTGACGATATCAGCCAGATCTCCTCCACTCGCCACTGCTACGGCCTTCAGATTCAGAAATACTTGCTGAATTTGCGACTCAATCCCATCCACCATCTGCATGGTAAAAGGATCCAAACCGATCTGCCCAGAGAGATAAACTGTCTCACCCTTAACCACTCGTATCGCTTGGGAATAAGTGCCAATTGCCTGCGGCGCATTGGGCGTCTGTATCGTTTGTTTTATCACTTGAACTCCTAAATTAGATGGGTCGACAGCACATTGCTGGTCTGAGAAGACAAAGTAAACTATCGTAAAATTTGACTTATAGAAGGAACCTTTACGATATGATGAAGGGAACTTCGGTACATTTCAACCATAAATCTGTTACAAGCCCTCCCTTATTACCTGTCTTCGAAAATAATTTGATGGGAATTTGTAGTCAAAATTTTAGATTATGCAAAAACTAGTCATTCAAGGTGGCACATCTCTGAGCGGAGAGATCTGTATATCCGGAGCAAAGAATGCCGCGCTACCGATCCTATGCGCTTCTCTGCTAACTGCGGAGACACTCAAGATCGAGAATGTTCCTCAGCTTAACGACGTCACGACCATGCTTGCCCTGCTGAGACAGATGGGCATAGATATCACGCAAGATGGCAAACAGGGTGTTGAGCTGGCTGCCGCAAGTCTCTCCAATTTGGTCGCACCTTATGAGATGGTGAAAACTATGCGTGCAGCTATTTTGGTTCTGGGACCAATGCTCGCACGGGCAGGTAAGGCGATGGTATCTCTGCCCGGCGGTTGCGCCATCGGTTTGCGCCCAGTAGATCAGCATATCAAAGGTTTACAGGCGATGGGTGCTGAAATAAAAATTGATCATGGCTATATTCATGCTCAAGCAAAACACCTCACTGGTGCCCATATCGTGATGGATCTGGTAACCGTAACCGGCACCGAAAATCTGATGATGGCAGCGACCCTAGCTAATGGCACAACAGTTCTAGAGAATGCCGCACGTGAACCAGAAGTTACCAACCTAGCTGACTGTCTGATCGCAATGGGTGCAAAAATTTACGGTGCAGGTAGCGACACTATTACCATTGAAGGGGTCCGAACCCTGCATGGCACAACCCATCGGGTCATGCCTGACCGTATTGAAACCGGCACCTTTCTTGTAGCTGCTGCTGCTAGCGGTGGCGAGATTTACCTGAGAGATACCCGTGCCGACATACTAACAGCTGTTCTAGACAAGTTGAGAGAGGCTGGGGCAACGATCGAGTCTGGACAAGACTGGATCAGTCTTAAAATGAAGGGGGTACTGAAATCCATAAACCTTCGAACGGCTCCTTACCCAGCATTCCCCACTGATATGCAAGCTCAATTCATGGTTCTCAACAGTGTTGCTGAGGGGACTTCCATCATCACCGAAACGATATTCGAAAATCGTTTCATGCATGTCCAGGAGTTAAAACGTATGGGCGCCAACATAGAGGTGGAAGGGAGTGCCGCCATAGTTCATGGCGTAGCCAGCCTCGATGGTACCAATGTTATGGCCACTGACCTACGTGCCTCTGCCAGCCTCGTGCTAGCCGGATTAATTGCCCGGGGTGAGACCACCATTGAGCGGATATACCATCTTGACCGTGGCTATGAACATATTGATGAAAAACTAACCCGATTAGGAGCAAAGGTCCGGCGTCTGAATTAATGAAACGTATATCATGGCAACTCTCTGCGGTAAAATGCAATTTTTCATAGACTCTCATCATGACTAGCATCACCATCGCCCTTTCTAAGGGTCGAATTTTTGACGATACAGCACCCCTGCTTAAAGCAGCTGGCGTGATTGCGCTCGACGACCCTGAAACCTCGCGCAAGCTGATACTCACCACCACCCGTGAAGACGTGCGATTGATTATTGTGCGCGCTTCTGATGTGCCAACTTATGTGCAATATGGCTCGGCAGATATGGGTATTGCCGGTAAGGATGTGCTGCTTGAACACGGGGGCGCAGGACTCTATCAACCCCTCGATTTGAATATAGCCTGCTGCCGTATGATGGTGGCAGTACCGGATGATTTTGATTATGAATCCGCAGTACGTCAAGGCGCTCGCTTACGGGTAGCTACCAAGTATCTACAAACGGCACGGGAACACTTCGCCAAAAAGGGGATTCATGTTGACTTGATCAAACTCTACGGATCAATGGAACTTGCACCTCTGGTAGGACTGGCAGATGCGATCGTAGATCTAGTTTCTAGTGGAAACACTCTAAAGGCTAATCAACTTAAAGCGGTGGAAGAGATCATGCCAATCTCTGCGCGACTGGTGATCAATCAGGCTGCATTGAAACTGAAATACAAAACGATCCAGCCACTGTTGGAAGCATTCTCAGCCGCAGTAAAGAGTTAATGAATAGCCGGAATGCGTTCACTCTAGCCACTTAATAACTCTGAACTGCTCCTCCTTATGCTACAGATAAAACGACTCTCATCGACCGATGTCGATTTCGATACGGCACTAAAAAAACTGCTTGCTTTTGAAGATTCACAGGACGCGGAGATAGATATAACCGTCAACACAATTATTGCGGACATTAAAAAACGAGGGGATGAAGCGCTGCTCGAATACACTCGCCGCTTCGATCACTTAGATGCAACCTCGGTCGGTCAGCTTGAATTACCTAAAGAACGCTTGCAGAAAGCCCTACTAGAATTACCAGTGGCTCAACGAAAACCTCTAGAGCAGGCTGCTGAACGGGTACGTCGCTACCATGAGAAGCAGTTATCAAAATCTTGGAGCTATACAGAGCCCAATGGCACGATGCTTGGTCAGAAGATAACCCCACTTGATCGGGTTGGTCTATACGTCCCGGGCGGCAAGGCATCCTATCCTTCGTCAGTACTAATGAATGCAATCCCTGCCAAGGTGGCTGGAGTAGGTGAGCTTATTATGGTTGTGCCGACTCCAGGTGGCGAAAAGAACGAACTGGTGCTAGCAGCAGCGGCGATTTGCGAGGTTGATCGAGTATTCACTCTCGGTGGTGCTCAAGCTGTTGCAGCGCTAGCTTATGGTACTGTGACCGTTCCGCAGGTGGACAAGATCGTAGGCCCCGGGAATGCTTATGTAGCAGCCGCCAAACGCCGAGTGTTCGGCGTAGTTGGTATTGATATGATAGCGGGGCCGTCTGAAATCCTAGTGATTTGTGATGGCAAAACTAATCCAGACTGGATTGCGATGGACCTATTTTCGCAAGCGGAACACGATGAAATGGCTCAGGCCATCCTGCTCTCTCCAGATGCGGCCTTTATCGAAGCCGTTGCGACAAGTCTAGCCCGGCAACTGCCTATAATGCCCCGCCAGGCAGTGATAAGAACCTCTCTCCAAAATCGTGGAGCACTGATTCAAGTTTGCGACTTGGATGAGGCCTGCGCCATCGCTAACCGGATAGGGCCAGAGCACCTAGAGTTATCGGTTGAACAACCAGAGAAATGGGTAGAAAAAATTCGCCATGCTGGTGCGATTTTTCTTGGGCGCTATACCTCTGAAGCCCTCGGCGACTATTGTGCTGGGCCCAACCATGTTTTACCCACTTCACGTACCGCCCGCTTCTCATCACCACTGGGTGTATATGACTTTCAAAAACGCAGCAGTATCATTCAAGTATCGGCACAAGGTGCCGCGGAGCTTGGTGAAATTGCTGCCACCCTAGCTCGGGGAGAAGGCTTGCAGGCACATGCGATGTCGGCTGAGTACCGCTTCAAAGAACAGAATTAATCAAAGATGAGCGCTACTCCAGACCAGATCATTCGCCCGGAGATTCTCTCGCTCTCTGCCTACTATGTGCAGCCAGCTAATCTCATGGTAAAACTGGATGCGATGGAGAATCCATTTAATCTGCCACAATCATTGCGTAACGAAATTGCGCAACTGACTGCAGAGGCACCTCTCAACCGTTACCCGGATGCAAGTGCCTCACACCTTAAAACCCGATTGAGAGAGGTGCTGGATATCCCTCCGGGGATGGATATCCTATTAGGAAACGGATCAGACGAGATTATCCAGATAATAGCGCTGGCCGTAGCTAAGCCCGGCGCAGTATTACTGAGCGTCGAACCCGCATTCGTGATGTTCCGCATGATTGCGACTTTCACAGGTATGAGTTATGCAGGAGTGCTGTTGAAAGACGATTTCACCCTTGATCTGGATGAAATGCTCGCTGCCATCAAGCAACATCAGCCAGCACTGATCTTCCTGGCCTACCCTAACAATCCCACGGGCAATCTTTTTGACGACACCTCTATCGTTAAAATTCTTGATGCTGCTCCTGGCTTGGTGGTAATAGATGAGGCCTATCATGCTTTCGCAGATGCGAGCTTGATTGACAGGCTTGCACACTATCCCAATCTACTTCTAATGCGCACACTCTCCAAACTAGGTCTAGCTGGTTTAAGGCTGGGACTGCTCATCGGCAGGTCAGAGTGGTTGACACAACTAGAAAAACTGCGTTTACCGTATAATGTGGGGGTTGCTACTCAGTTGATAGCAGAAAAAGTGCTGCAGCATATCGATATCCTGCTGCAACAGGCCGCATCCATTAAAGCCGAGCGGGCAGTTTTAGTCCGAGCTTTACAAGCAATGGTTGGTGTTAAGGTCTTTCCGACAGATGCAAATTTCATTTTGATACGGATGGCTGATGCTGGCCAAGTGTTTCAAGGGCTTAAACAAAGGGGCGTACTGATTAAGAATCTCGATGGATCACATCCGCTGCTGAAGAATTGTCTGCGTGTGACGGTTGGGACCCCCGATGAGAATATGCAATTCCTAGCAGCACTACAGGCCTCGATCAAACAGCCAATTAACTGAACTAAAACTGCAACCCAGACAATAATGCGCCAGACACAAATCACCCGAAATACTTTGGAAACCCAGATCAGCGTCGCCATCAATCTAGATGGAACCGGCAAAACATTACTGAATACTGGTATCCCGTTTCTTGATCATATGCTCGATCAAGTGGCCCGCCACGGCATGATAGACCTCGAAATTACCGCTCAAGGGGATTTGCACATTGATGCCCATCACACGGTAGAGGATATAGGCATCACTTTAGGTCAAGCATTCGCACAAGCTATCGGGGATAAAAAAGGTCTGCGCCGTTATGGTCATGCGTATGTTCCCTTGGACGAGGCCTTGTCGCGGGTAGTGGTGGATCTTTCTGGACGCCCTGGCATGAAGTTCAATGTCAATTTCGTACGTGCCCGCATCGGCGAGTTTGACGTAGACCTGACAAATGAGTTTTTCCAAGGTTTCGTTAACCATGCCTTGATCACACTGCACATTGACAACCTGTCTGGAGGAAATGCCCACCATCAGGCGGAAACTGTATTTAAGGCGTTTGGCCGAGCGCTAAGGGTTGCGATAGAACCAGATCCACGTGCCGCCGGCATAATCCCATCTACCAAAGGTTCTCTGTAACCTCCTTACCTCTCTTTGCAGCATGACTGACATCGCAATCGTTGACTACGGCATGGGCAATCTTCGCTCCGTGTCAAAAGCTCTAGAACACGTCGCCCCTAAGGCAACTGTGGTCATTACTAGCGACCCCGTAGTAGTCAGACAAGCTTCGCGTGTCGTTTTCCCAGGTCAGGGTGCGATGCCTAATTGCATGCATGAAATGGATTCACGTGGTTTGCGCGATGCAATAATGCATGCCGCTGCTAACAAACCATTTCTCGGCATATGTCTCGGCTTACAGATGCTGTTTGAAACCAGCGAAGAAGGTAATGTGAAAGGTCTTGGCATCCTGCCTGGAAAGGTACGGCGCTTCCCTACCGCGTCGGCAATGCAGAACGCTGACGGGCAGAAACTCAAGGTGCCCCATATGGGCTGGAATCAAGTCCATCAGGCTATCGATCACCCTTTATGGCATGGAATCAATAACGATGCACGTTTTTATTTCGTACATAGTTACTATGTCGACGCCGACAACCCTGAGCCGGTAGCGGGTTACAGTTTTTATCCTTTTCAGTTTACATGTGCAGTGGCAAGGGATAATATTTTCGCCATCCAGTTTCACCCAGAAAAAAGTCATTCGGCGGGACTGACTCTACTTGGGAATTTTGTGCAATGGGAACCGACTGCCACAAACTAGACCGATCAGGCCCGCGCATGAATTTTCTCCACATACAGAATATCAAACCCCAACAATTTAACTCCGATTCAAAATGCTAATCATTCCTGCAATAGACCTGAAAGATGGACACTGTGTCCGCCTTAAACAAGGAATAATGGAAGAGGCCACTGTATTTTCAGAGAACCCTGCGTCCATGGCTGAGCATTGGTTGCAGCAAGGCGCACGTCGCTTACACTTGATCGATCTAAATGGGGCATTCGCTGGCAGACCAAAGAATGGACCAGAAATCCGCGCCATTGTCGAAACCATTGGCGACAGAATTCCGATTCAATTGGGTGGCGGCATCCGAGATCTTGAAACCATTGAACGCTATCTAGACGATGGCATTACCTACGTTATTATAGGAACTGCGGCAGTGAAAACCCCTGGGTTCCTGCACGATGCCTGCAATGCATTTCCTGGTCATATTATGGTGGGACTGGATGCGAAGGATGGCAAGGTAGCAGTCGATGGCTGGTCCAAAGTAACCGGTCACGATGTAATTGATTTGGCCAAGAAATTCGAAAATTATGGGGTCCAAGCGATCATCTATACCGACATCGGTCGCGATGGCATGCTCAGTGGCGTCAATATCAAGGCAACCGTAGAAATGGCTAGGGCGCTCACCATTCCGGTCATTGCTAGCGGAGGCATCACCAACCTCGATGATGTCAAAGCGCTTTGCGAAGTCGAATCTGAAGGCATCATGGGGGCCATCACTGGCCGTGCTATTTACGAAGGTTCCCTGGACTTCAGGGCGGCACAGGAGTTATCCGATACTCTTAACGCCAACCCATGAGTCAACAATCTCCTCACTAATTCATCACCATAGGCCCGTGAGGCTTAGACAGATAAACTCAATTATTTACTTGCCTGAACTCCTCTGTATCTCTGATTACCTTTAGGGTAAAAGGTCTTAACTCTTATGGGTCTCGCCAAACGTATTATCCCCTGCCTCGATGTAACCAATGGGCGCGTGGTCAAGGGTATCAACTTCGTAGCCCTACGGGACGCGGGCGATCCCGTTGAGATCGCACGCCGTTACGATGAACAAGGAGCTGATGAACTAACATTCCTAGACATCACCGCCAGCTCTGACAATCGTGACATTATTTTACGTATCATTGAAGAAGTTGCAGCTCAAGTCTTCATCCCGTTAACTGTGGGAGGGGGAGTTCGTGAAGTAGGGGATGTACGCAGACTATTGAATGCGGGCGCTGATAAGGTAAGCATTAACACATCGGCCATTCAGAACCCTCAACTAGTGGCAGATGCCGCAGGCCATTACGGTTCTCAATGTATCGTGGTTGCAATAGATGCCAAAAGAATGAGTGGTGTGGATCCTGATACGAACCGCTGGGAAGTATTTACCCATGGTGGACGCAGAGCTACTGGTCTCGATGCAGTGGAATGGGCAATGAAAATGCAATCTCTAGGAGCAGGTGAGATTCTACTTACGAGTATGGATAGAGATGGGACCCACAATGGTTTTGATCTGGAGCTGACTCGAGCGGTATCAGATGCATTGGACGTACCGGTCATTGCCAGTGGTGGGGTGGGCAGTCTCCAACATCTAGTTGATGGTGTAATACAGGGCCATGCCGAGGCCGTTCTTGCGGCAAGCATATTTCATTACGGTGAATATACTATCCGGCAGGCTAAAGAGTATATGGCCCAACATGGGATTGAAGTTAGACTATAGTGTTAAAATTGAGCTTAAGAGGTCTTTCCACCAAACCAGGATCCTGTATTTATGTCCGTTACTTGGCTCAACAAGGTAAAGTGGTCCGATGACGGACTGGTGACGGCAGTGGCTCAGGAGGCTGATACCGGCCAAGTATTGATGGTCGCTTGGATGAACCGCGAAGCATTACGCCTCACCGCAGAGACGGGTGAGGCGGTATACTGGTCACGCTCCCGCAAGAAACTCTGGCACAAAGGTGAAGAATCCGGTAACGTTCAGAAGATAAAGGAAATTCGCATGGACTGCGATGGGGATGTTTTGCTGCTAAAGGTTCAGCAGGCTGGTGGCATTGCCTGTCATACTGGTAGACATAGCTGCTTCTACAACCATCTAAAAAATGACCGGTGGGTGGTAACTGAGCCGGTAATCAAGAATCCTGAAGAAATCTACAAGAAATGACAGAATCGACGATTCTTTGCCGTCTAGCGGAAACCATTGAGTCTCGCAAGAATGGTGACCCTGCTACTTCATATGTCGCAAAATTACTGCACGAAGGAAATGACAAGATACTCAGAAAAATAACGGAAGAGGCCACCGAAACGCTATTGGCTGCAAAAGACTGTGATAAGGAGCATATCGTACGCGAGACTGCAGACCTATGGTTCCATTGCTTAATATTGCTCGCACATCATGGTCTAGGACCGAACGATGTACTGAATGAACTACAGCGGCGTGAAGGGGTTTCCGGAGTAGCCGAGAAGGCGTCGCGGAAAATCGGATAAAAATGGAAGGCTGCTTATTCTGCAAAATTGTAGGAGGGGAAGTACCTTGTAACAAGGTATATGAAGATGCGGAGGTTCTCGCATTTCATGATATCCATCCAGCAGCACCGGTGCATTTCATGCTGATACCCAAGTTGCATATCTCTTCATTGACCGAGATTGAGGAACAGCACTGTGATTTGCTGGGTAAGATTATGCTACTGGTGCCGAAATTAGCGAAAGATCAAGGCTGCACAGACGGCTTTCGCACCATTATCAATACGGGACGGGTAGGTGGGCAGGAAATTTATCACCTCCATATCCACATTGTCGGTGGCGCCGAATGTTTACCTGTGATGATTCATCACCAGAGATAAAGGAGTAAATGATGGGGACATTCAGCATCTGGCATTGGCTGGTAGTTCTAGTGATTGTCGTTTTGATATTTGGCACCAAGAAACTACGTAATCTCGGTAGCGACCTAGGTGGGGCAGTGAAGGGTTTTAAAGAGGGTGCGAAAGGTGCTGATGAAGAAAATACCTCCCCCCCACAGCAGATGGGCGGTCAAACTATTGAGGGCGAGGTCAGAGACAAGTCACAAACAAAACCGTGATAACTACAACAAAAGCTAGGCTGATTGAATCATCCCTTAGGTAGAGATATAACCCCTCGATACTGTTCTCAGTCCACGACCCGCACAAAAAATGTTCGATATCAGTTTCGCTGAAATACTGATCATTGCAATTATGGCTCTGATCGTGGTGGGCCCACAGCGACTCCCCAAGGTCGCCCGGACCTTAGGATATCTATTCGGACGTGCGCAGCGTTACGCAGATAATATCAAAAGTGATATCCGGCATGAAATGGAGCTGGAAGAGCTGAAGAAACTAAAAAATTCAATGCAGGAAGCTACCCATACTTTTGATGATACGATTCGGCAAGAAATAAATAAGTTACAGGAAACAAGGAAGACCCCGGCAGTTTCTGTGCCACCACGAGCAATCATGACAGGGGACAGATCATTGGTGGAATTCAATACCGCCCAAGCTGGGCCTGCATCTAAACAGAATCCAAAGTCAGATGATGCAACCAGGAAGCTTCCTGACGATGCCGGTAGTGCGACTTTCAAATAACACTCTCGTACTGGTAGATCAATACAACCGCATCGACACCCATTGCCCTGCCCTGTGATGACATGAGCACTGAAGATACTTTCATTTCACATCTGATGGAATTGCGCACTCGGCTGATACGCGCATTCGGAGTTCTGTTGCTGGGATTTCTGCCCTGTGCCTATTATGCACAAGAACTTTATTCGCTTCTGGCACAACCCCTTCTGGAACAACTACCGCAAGGTGGACAGATGATTGCCACGGAAATTGTCACTCCATTCTTTGTTCCGATGAAAGTTGCAATGATGGCTGCTGTGGTAATCACATTACCGCACACTCTCTACCAGGTGTGGGCCTTCGTTGCGCCGGGGCTATATTCACACGAAAAACGCATGGTATTGCCGTTGGTTCTTGCTAGCAGCTTCCTGTTCATCTGTGGAATGGCATTTGCCTACTTCGCCGCACTGCCATTGGTATTCGAGTTCGTCACCCATTTTGCACCTGAAGGTGTGGCAGTAATGACCGATATCGGCAAGTATCTCGACTTTGTCCTGACCATGTTCATGGCCTTCGGCGTGACTTTTGAGGTGCCGGTACTCGTCGTAATGCTGGTCCGAATGGGTGTTATTTCGATTGCTAAATTGAAAGATATCCGTAGCTACGTCTTGGTTGGTGCATTCGTAGTTGGTGCGATCTTTACACCGCCCGATGTGGTTTCGCAATTCATGCTGGCAGTACCACTTTATCTACTCTATGAACTGGGTATCCTGGTCGCAGTTTTCATGGGAAAACCTTTACCAGTTAAAAGTTGTCAGTTCACGAGCGATGAAGGAAAGAAACAGAGTCCGAATGAGACTGAGGCCAAGGAAAGTCGTTAAGCCAAAAACCGATTGGCTAGAAGTATCTCTAGCACTATTCCATCGCATTCTGATCTGCTTCCTGCGGAGATGGCTTAGGTCGTTTTCCAACCTTTATTTTGACGATTTTCTCTACCTGACTACGGACCACTGTAATAGCGCCAGTCTCTCCCGGAGGAATTGCTGAAATCAGATTAAGCATGACTGAGGAGTCATTGACCACTTTATTGTCCACCGCCACCACGATATCCCCAGGCTTCATTCCGGCTTTATCGGCGGGGCCATCCTTAAGCACCCCCGCAATCAACGCACCGTCGGCGCTGTTACGTTTAAATGACTCAGCCAACTCCGGAGTCAAATCTTGCACCTCTACACCAATCCAGCCACGTGTCACCCCACCCGTTTGAATGATCTGTTCCATTATCTGTTTGGCAATATTGGCAGGAATAGCAAAGCCAATACCAAGTGATCCGCCATTTGGAGAAACAATTGCAGTATTAATCCCGATCAGGTTTCCGGAGGCATCCACCAGTGCGCCACCAGAATTCCCAGGATTAATAGCAGCATCGGTCTGAATAAAATTCTCAAAAGTATTAATGCCTAGATGCGATCTTCCCAGCGCGCTGATAATGCCCATAGTTACAGTCTGTCCAACACCAAACGGGTTGCCAATGGCAAGCACCATATCACCCACCTTGGCGTGATCAGAGTGTCCAAAAGTTATAGCAGGTAATACTCCCATATTGACCTTTATAACGGCAATGTCAGTCTCTGGATCCGAACCAATGATGCGCGCCCTAGCTTTTCTGCCATCCATCAATGCAATATCGATCTCATCCGCGGCCTCAACTACATGATGATTGGTAAGGATATAACCTTCTGGACTTACGATTACACCGGATCCAAGACTTGATGAGCGCCGTGACTGGGATTCGAAACGATCGCCAAAGAAACGTCGGAACATGGGATCATCCAACAGCGGATGGGCAGGCACCTTGACATCCTTGCTGGTAAAAACATTTACTACTGAGGGAGTTGCAACTTGCACGGCATCACTAAAGCCACCAGGCTTAGATGCGCCATCGCGGACAGCCTCTTTCAGCGTCACCATGCCGACATGATTACCCTGCGGTAATAGTTCAGGACGCAAGGTAGAGACAACAAACAATACCGCAAGGAATATCGTCACTGTTTGTGCGAAAATTAACCAGAACTTATGCATATCTTTATCTAGATTTCAGTACCAGAATAATTTCCATAAAAAATAGAGGGGAGCATTGATGCGACTGAATGAACTCGAAATCTATCTAAATCAATTGCTCGACGTTAACCATATACAGGATTATTGCCCAAATGGACTGCAAGTGGAAGGGCGAAGCGAAGTACGTAAGCTGGTTAGTGGTGTGACTGCGTCATTTGATTTCCTGCAAGCTGCTGTGGCCGCTGGTGCTGATGCCGTGTTAGTTCATCATGGTTATTTCTGGCGCGGTGAGAATCAATGCTTAACCGGCAGGAAACGCCGTCGCATTGCGCTACTGATAGAGAATGATATCAGCCTATTTGCTTATCATCTACCGCTGGACGTTCATTTGGAATTAGGCAATAACGCTCAACTCGGACACAGACTCGGCCTCATCGAGACCGGTCGTTTTGGCGAACAGAGTATTGCTGCACAGGGGACCCTACCTCAGGCCATGACGTTGAAAGATTTTGGAAAGAGCATAGGGCAGCTATTGTCACGAAGTCCCTTGATGATTGGTGATGAAAAAAAACTAGTTCACCGGATAGCTTGGTGTACTGGCGCAGCTCAGAATTATTTCGACGAAGCGATTCAGTTAGGTGTAGATGCATTCATCACTGGTGAAATTTCAGAACAGAATGTGCATGCCGCACGTGAATCCGGTGTTGCCTTCATTGCGGCTGGACATCATGCTACCGAGCGTTATGGTGTCCAGGCGTTGGGAGAGCATCTGGCACAAGAATTTGGAATTGCCACACAATTCATTGATCTGGACAACCCGGTATGAACAAGATTGCCTTAAATAGAGGGAATAGCAGCTTTACTATTACGCCTAAACCTCGCCGCGCAAATTCGTCACACAGATAAAAATAGGAATAATCATGGGGCATACGCCGCTGCATGGAATAAAAGTTATTGAAATGGGAACACTCATTGCCGGGCCATTTGCAGCAAGATTAATGGCGGAATTTGGTGCAGAAGTTATCAAAATTGAATCGCCCAAAGATGGCGACCCTCTGAGACAGTGGCGCAAACTTCATGATGGCACATCCTTATGGTGGTACGTGCAGGCACGAAATAAGAAATCAGTAACCATTAATCTCAAAAAGGAAGCGGGGCAAAAAATTATCAGGGAGCTAGTAAAGGATGCGGACATTGTCATAGAAAATTTTAGACCGGGTGTGATGGAAGGTTGGAATTTAGGCTGGGAGCAACTTAGCACGATCAACCCAAGGCTCATTATGGTCCGAATCTCTGGGTACGGGCAGACGGGGCCATACCGCGACCGCCCCGGATTTGGAGCGATAGGAGAGTCCATGGGCGGCCTACGCCACCTCACCGGTTACCCTGAACAGGCTCCGGTAAGGGTAGGCGTGTCAATCGGTGACTCCATCGCCGCCATGCATGGTGTAATGGGTGCATTGATGGCCTTGCATCAGCGCACTAAAGGAGATGGCAAGGGACAGGTGGTGGACGTAGCATTATATGAATCTGTATTCAATCTTATGGAAAGCTTACTACCAGAGTACGGAATGTTTGATTTCATCCGGAACCGTAGCGGCGCAGCTCTACCCGGCATTACCCCATCGAATACTTACCCATGCCGTGACAAGAAGTACGTGGTGATTGGGGCTAATGCTGACAGTATTTTTAGGAGGTTGATGATCGCTATTGGTCGCAACGATCTTGCCAATGATCCGGAGCTCGTACATAACGATGGACGAGTACCGCGTACCAACGAACTTGATGAGGTAATTGCGGCATGGACAATGCAACATAGCTTGGATGAAATTCTAGAAGCTCTCAGCAAGGCAGAGGTCCCCGTAGGGAAAATCTATGATATCGCTGATATCGTCAACGATCCTCACTACCAGGCCCGGGGGATGATTCAGCAGTTTGAGCTTCCAGATGGATGTTCGGTAAAGTTACCCGGAATTGTTCCAAAACTATCAAGAACACCAGGCGAAACCCGTTGGATTGGGCCAAAACTTGGCGCTCATACAGCAGAAGTCCTCTACAGCTTAGGATATGACGAAGCAGCGCAAGAAACGTTAAAAGCAGATGGAATAATTTAATCGCTATACAGATATCAAGAAGAAGGGTTAGTTTAAGAATACGACGCCATCAGAATACTGAAATTAACTTTATATATCAATGCGATATTAAAATTTAAGAGTGCATTTTGAAAGAGAAACAGAGGATATATCTCACATAAATTTACTCTGTAAATTTATTGACAGGTAAAGTCTAAGGGGGTAGTCTGCGCGGGTCGTATGGAATGGGCCATA
>JACDSH010000015.1 GCA_013450215.1 Nitrosospira sp. | reverse complement strand
ATTGCAGCGAAGCCTAGCCGATAAATCTAATTCTCGTCAAGCTATTTGTCGCAGTCATTTTAAGCTTTGTTGTATAACTCGCCGCCTCATGAAGTTCGATGCTATGTGCGCTTGACCAAAATCTTTATTCCTTACAGCCGACCCCCCTTAGATTCGAAGAAAATTTACATGTCTTTGCGCTGAACTCCTTTCCATTTTCTATTTAACCAAAAGCAGGTTTTGACTTCCTTAGAACTTAGCCAATATCCCATCTAATTGTTCTAGGCTCGTGTACTGAATTACAACGCTGCCCGAGCCGCCTCCTTTCACCTTAATGGTTACCTGAGCTCCAATCTTCGCTGATACGCTCTCCTGCAGGCTAAATAAGTCTCGATCTAGTTTCCGGGGCTCTTTTAGCTTTGGGCTCTCAATTCGGTTCACCAGCTTCTCAGTCTCCCGTACGGAAAGCTGTTTATGTATAACTTGGTGTGCAATCTCTATTTGTAAGGCGGCGGGTAGTGCGAGCAGCGCACGCCCATGGCCCATGTCGATCTTGCCCTGCATCATCATCTCTTGCACTGGCGCCGCTAAATTAAGCAACCTCAGAAGATTCGACACCGCGCTCCGGGAACTTCCTAACACCTGTCCCGCCGCTTGGTGTGTCATACTAAATTCATTGATAAGTCTCTGTATACCTTGAGCTTCTTCCAGCGGGTTTAGGTTTTCTCGTTGGATATTTTCTATCAGGGACATGGCCAATGCGGCCTCATCCGGTACATCTCGAACTAGGGCGGGAATCTCCTCGAGACCAGCCATTTGGGCAGCTCTCCACCGCCGCTCACCCGCTATAATCTCATACCGACCGGCAGAAACCACCCGCACCAGCACCGGTTGCATTACCCCCTGAGATTTAATGGAATCTGCTAACTCAGATAAGGACTCCTTATCCATATGGGTCCGTGGCTGATACTTGCCCGGCTGTAAGTGCGCAGTCTTCAGGTTTTGTAATGGCTCTCCTGACCCTTTGCTATCCTCGTTTCCTGATAACAGCGCATCTAGGCCCCGCCCTAAACCCTTTAGTTTTGCCATGTTCTGTCCTTATTCTCCATTTTGTCTCAAATTTGTGCGATGACCGTCGGATATTTTTTAAGTATTTCTCCTGCTAATGCTAGGTAAGCTTGCGCCCCCTTTGATAGCTTGTCGTGGAATAACACTGGTATGCCGAAGCTTGGCGCCTCAGCCAGTCTTACATTCCGCGGAATTACCGTACGGTAGACTTTTTCACCAAAGTGTTGCTGGAGCTGTTGGGACACCTGTTGGGAGAGTATGCTGCGCGGATCAAACATAGTCCGTAGCAATCCCTCGATTTCTAGCGCCGGATTAAAATTAGCACGAACTTTCTTGATTGTATTAACCAAGTCACTCAACCCCTCCAGCGCATAATACTCACACTGCATCGGGATCATTACTGCGTGTGCTGCGCAGAGTCCATTTAGTGTCAGTAAGTTTAGCGCAGGGGGACAATCGATGAGGATAAAATCATACTCGTTCTCCACTTCTTGCAAGGCGGCCTTCAGTCGGGCTTCTCTCTGGGGCAAATCGACCATCTCGACTTCGGCGCCGGCCAGATCGCGATTCGCGGGAATCAGATCATACTTGCCGCTGGTAGCTGATGTGCGAACGCCCGTAATGCTCTGATTACCAATCAATATGTGGTAAATAGTGTGTTGCAGGCCGCGCTTCTCAACCCCGCTGCCCATGGTCGCATTTCCTTGCGGATCCAGATCAACCAGCAGCACACGCCTCTTCGCGGCTACCAGACTTGCCGCCAAATTAACGCTGGTTGTCGTCTTTCCGACACCTCCCTTTTGATTAGTAATTGCCAGAATCTTTGCCACTACACTTGCCCCAAAACCGGCATCACCGGATACTTAACAATCCAAACAAAAAGGGCGCTTTATTAATCACGCCCGCCTTAGCATCACTAAATGCCGCTCCGCCTTAAGCCCGGGGACCGTTATAGAGTGTATATTTTCAAGTACGAAATTTATCGGGATCTGGGTCAATTCCTCATGCGGATAAACCCCCTTCATCGCTGCCAGTCTGCCGCCGAACCCCTCCTCTGTACATAGATGCCCTGCCGCCTGAATAAAATCAGTTAAATCAGAGAAAGCGCGTGAGATCACTGTATTAAAATTAGCTTTTGGGTGAAAATCTTCTACTCGCTCAGCGATCACTTCAACATTTTCGAGCTGCAGTTCAATGCGGGCCTGTTGCAAAAAAGCAGCCTTCTTGCGATTGCTCTCTATTAAAACCACATGCCAATCTGAACGGGCTAAGGCTAGTGGAATCCCGGGCAAACCTGCGCCACTCCCTATGTCAACAATGCTAGGTCCGGCAATATGCGGAAGAACTGACAGACTATCTAATAGATGCCTAGTCATCATTGTCTCAGTATCACGGACAGCCGTCAGGTTATATATCTGATTCCACTTTTTGATCAAGTCCAAATATTGCATCAATCGCGTCTGCTCTTGATCTGAAACCCCGATCCCTATCTCTCCAAGCCCATCCGATAACAATTGCATTAGACTCATGCGGTTTTCTTTTTGTCCGTGACGGAAAAGCCGCGCTTAAGATGCACCAATAATAAAGAAATGGCTGCCGGTGTCATACCTGAAATACGCGATGCTTGACCTACTGTTTCAGGTTTATGCTGATTCAACTTTTGCTGCACTTCGCTCGAGAGACCCCGAACAGAAGCATAATCTAGGTCTTGGGGCAAGCGAGTCTCTTCATGTTGCAAATGCCGAGCCACCTCATCCTTCTGTCGTTCAATGTAGCCAGAATACTTCGCTTTGATCTCAATCTGCTCTGCTACCATGACATCCATGGCCCGGAAATCGCCAGGCATTAATGCCGCTAGGTCCGCATAGGTCACTGATGGACGACGCAGCAACTCATATAAAGAGTATTCCCGTTCAAGTGGTTTACCCAGCACTCTGAAAATATCGGCTTCAAACATGGGGCTCATATTCATCTTTGGGTTGACCCAAACCGATTTTAACCTTGCCTCCTCCTCTGTAATTGCTTCACGCTTTTTATTAAATGCAGCCCAACGCACCTCATCCACCACACCCAAGGTATGCCCGATCTCGGTCAAACGTAGGTCAGCATTATCCTCCCTTAGTTGGAGTCGATACTCTGCTCGACTGGTGAACATTCTGTAGGGCTCAGTAACGCCGCGGGTGATGAGATCATCTACCAGCACACCTAAATATGCCTCATCACGTCGCGGACACCATGCATCGACCCCTTGCAGCTTGCGGCTCGCATTGATGCCGGCTAAAAGACCCTGCGCGGCAGCCTCTTCATAACCGGTCGTTCCATTGATCTGTCCCGCAAAGAACAATCCCTCTACCGACTTCGTTTCAAGAGAGCTCTTAAGTCCTCGCGGGTCAAAGTAATCATATTCAATTGCATACCCAGGTCTCGTAATATGCGCATTTTCCAGACCCTTAATAGACCGCACCAGATCAACCTGCATATCAAACGGCAAACTGGTCGAGATTCCGTTTGGATATACTTCGTGCGTGTGAAGCCCTTCCGGCTCAAGAAAGATCTGGTGCGACTCCTTGGCAGAGAACCTCACCACCTTGTCCTCGATCGAGGGACAATAGCGCGGGCCCATTCCCTCAATTGTGCCCGTAAATAAGGGAGATCGATCTAATCCGGCGCGAATAATGTCGTGCGTCCTGCCATTTGTTTGTGTAATCCAACAAGATAATTGACGTGGATGCTGAGAGACAGACCCCATGAATGAAAATACTGGCGCGGGCTCATCCCCACGCTGTTCCTCCATAACCGAATAGTCAATGCTGCGCCCATCTATCCTTGGCGGAGTGCCTGTCTTCAAACGCCCTACGGGTAGACTCATCTCCCGCAAACGATGGGCGAGACTTATAGATGGCGGGTCACCGGCTCTCCCTGCCTGAAAACTACTTGGTCCAATATGCGCCAATCCACCAAGAAAAGTTCCCGCGGTTAAGACCACAGCCCGCGCAGAAAACCTTACCCCCATCTGCGTGACGACTCCCGTGACCCGGCCACCCTCAAGGGTTAAATCATCCACCGCCTGTTGGAACAAACAAAGATTCGGCTGATTCTCCAATCGTTGTCTGATCGCCTGCCGATAGAGCATCCGATCTGCCTGAACGCGGGTCGCCCTTACCGCGGGACCCTTACTTGAATTAAGTATTCGAAACTGCAAACCGGACTCATCAGCGGCCGCAGCCATAACCCCCCCTAGCGCATCTAGCTCTTTAACTAAATGGCCCTTGCCAATCCCGCCGATTGAGGGGTTGCACGACATTTGCCCCAATGTCTCAATATTATGTGATAGCAATAACGTTCTTTGGCCCATCCGTGCGGCCGCCAAAGCCGCTTCAGTCCCAGCATGGCCGCCGCCCACCACAATCACATCGAAATTTTCTGAGGAGAACATCAATTCAACAGTTATTATATTTCTAGAAGGTAAGCATTCTACGACAAAACTAGTGGGGCGTAACCGCTCCCTTCGGTTTTAGGCAAAAATCAGAACGCCCCTGAGAGCAGAAGATGTTTCACGTGAAACTCCCAAGACAGGGGGCAGATTTTAGATTACTTGCCAATACAAAACCGAGAAAATATCTCTCCCAGCAAAGCGTCGGAGCTGAACTCGCCCGTGATGGATGATAGCGAACGCTGTGAAAGCCTCAATTCTTCTGCCAGCAATTCCAATTGGGTCTCGCTCTCAACCATTTCAGCGGCGGCCTCTAGATGCCCGTGGGATTCTAAGAGGGCCAGTAGGTGCCGGCGCCTAGCCATGAACAGGCCCTCTCCAGCAGGATTAGCCCGCCACCCAATGGCTTCAAGCACACTCTGCCGGAGCAAATCTACACCAGCACCGGTCTTTGCAGACAGGTAAATCTCTGGCTCGCCTTTCGAAGAATTAATGTGCGGTTCATCGCCGAAAATGTCGATCTTATTAAAGACCTGGATCACAGGCAATCCGGATGGAAAGCTATCGACTATCGCCCGGTCCTCGGGGGCTGCGCCAGAACTTACATCCATCAACAACAAGGCCAGGTCGGCATTCTCAATGGCCGCGAGTGTGTGCGCAATTCCGATCTTTTCAACAGGATCATGCGTCTCCCGTAGACCGGCAGTATCTATAAGCTGTAAAGACACGCCCTCAAGATTAATCTCTTGACGTATAGTATCTCGGGTAGTGCCGGGAACTTCCGTTACAATCGAAATGACATCACCAGCCAAACGATTCATTAGACTAGACTTGCCGACATTGGGCCGGCCTACTAGCACGACACGCCCACCCTCTCGGAGCAAACTACCCTGCTTAGCCGACGTAAGCACACACTCAAGCTGAGCCTTAATTTCATTGAGCTTCGCGCACAAACCGCTCTGATGCAACAGACCCGTCTCTTCCTCGGGAAAGTCCAGTGTCGCCTCAACGATCATGCGCAAACCGGTCACGGAATCTACCAGCTTTAAAATGGCGGCCGAGAAATCGCCTTGCAGCGAACGAACAGCGCAGCGTGCCGCCGCACTACTGCTCGCATCAATAATGTCAGAAACGGACTCAGCCTGAGCAAGGTCGATCTTATTATTAAGGAATGCTCTCAGAGTAAACTCCCCTGGGCGAGCCAGGCGAGCGCCTACAGCTAGGCATCGAGAAAGCAAGAGTTTCATGATCTCCAGGCCGCCATGGCCCTGAAGCTCCAACACATCCTCTCCGGTATACGAGTGTGGCCCTGGGAAATAAAGAGCAATCCCGTTGTCTATGGTTAACCCATCATCGTCTTGGAATGCACATAGGGTAGCGTGCCTTTGTATAGGAATACGGCCCAGCATAGCTAGAGACAAGGGCTTCAAATCTGCGCCAGAAATCCGAACTACGCCGATACCTCCACGCCCTATCGGGGTGGCAATGGCGGCGATAATATCGGTAGTGGGCATTAGGCGGGGTAAACTGAATCGAGAAACAATACATCAGTCACGGATTGACGATGGTTTCACAAGAATGCACTAAAAAACCAAAACAAACCTACAAAAAATAACTACTTCTTCATGTTCGGGGTAGTGGCAGCAGCGGCAGCGGCGCGTTCAATCATCCGTGTAATCTGCCATTGCTGAGCAATTGAAAGAATATTATTTGTTAATGAATACAGCACCAGTCCGGCTGGGAAAAAGAAGAAGAACACACTGAAAGCGAATGGCATTATTTGCATCACTTTTGCCTGTATCGGATCGGTAGGGGCCGGACTTAACTTCGCTTGAAAATACATAGAAATCCCCATAATAATGGGCATAACATAATAAGGGTCCGGCGAAGACATATCCTCAATCCAAAGGATAAAGGGCGCGTATCTAAGCTCCACACTAGCAAGCAATACCCAAAACAAAGAGATAAATACCGGGATTTGGACAAGAATGGGCAAACAACCGCCCAGTGGGTTAATTTTTTCAGCCTTGTAAAACTCCATCATCTTTTGGTGCATCAGCTGCCGGTCACTGCCGTGTTGCTCACGCAACTTCTGAAGCCTAGGGCCAACAACCCGCATCTTGGCCATAGACCTGTATCCCGCGGCCGATAAGGGAAAGAAAACCAACTTTACCGAGAGTGTTAAAAGAACAATTGCAACACCCCAGTTTCCGGTCATGGAGTGGTACACAGAAAGAAGCCAAAATAACGGTGCGCCGATCACGGTAAGCCAACCGTAATCAACAGTAAGATCTAAACCGGGAGCAAGAGAGGCAAGCTTACTCTGCTCCTGAGGGCCTACATAGAGCGGAACACCAACAACCTTGGTCTCTCCTTGCTCGATAACCCCTGCCGGGACAATAACGCCGGCGGTATACCTATTTTCACTGAGTCGTTTCGCGTAATATTCGCGCGGGGTTTTATCTGAGGGCAGCCAAGCAGTCACAAAATAATGCTCCAACATGGCAATCCAGCCATTATCAGAGTCTTTAGGATAAGTGGCGTTATTCTTATCTAAGGCGGAAAACTCAATCTTCTTAAACTTTTCCAGGTCGGTATACATAGCAGCGCCCGTATAAGTAGGCACCATAAAAAGGGAACTATCCGGCGGAAGGCTGTCATGTAATACTTGAAAATAGGAGAAAGGCTGAATAACCAAAGAACCCTGATTAAGAATCTCAAAACCAACATCAATGATGTAACTATCAGGATAAAAGGTATATATCTTGGTGACCTGAACACCGTTGACCTCCGGCGCAAGAAGACGAACCTTAACCTCAGATTGATTAGGGCCTAGATTATAGTTAGTCGTAGCCGAAGTATAACGAGTCTTATGACTGGGGAGGCCCTCTCCTATCAAACCCGATTGAGCAACATTGATGCGTCCAGGCCGATTATCAATAAGTGCGTAAGGCTTATTCTTATCGCCCCTTTCTGGGTGAAACAATAGCTCAACACGCCGCAAATCACCTCCCGCGGTGTCTATCTCAGCAATAATGATATTAGTCTTAACAACGATGGCCTCACCGGGCTCAAGTTTCCCGCCTAAATCAACTTCGGTGGGCGACACTTTAACCGGTTGAGAAGAAACAAGACCTTCGCCGGGGACCGGTCTATCATCTTTTGAACCCTCAGATTGAGTGCTTCCCGAAGGCTTAGAAACAGAGGCAGGTACAATGGGGGGGGCCTGTTGTCTCTGCCACGCATCCCATAAGAAAAGCAGGGAGGTAGAAAAGATCATGAAAAGTATGAGTTTTTTTGTATCCATATTATTTAGCAAACGTAAGTTTTAACGAAAACGGATACAGCCCGTTACGCAAATAATTCAGTCTCAATAAAAAGATTACGGAACGGGGTCGTGCCCGCCCTGACACCAAGGGTTACAACGCAGAATTCGCCAAACACTAATCAACGAGCCTCGAAAAAACCCGTGTTTTGTCAGGGCTGCGCACGCATAGTGAGAACATGTAGGGCTAAACCGACACGAAGACCCCAAAAAAGGACTCAAACAATACTGATAGGCCCGAATAAAACTGATAATTAATCGCGACATCGAAGCAATTGAGTTATAAGAATATCTGCCTCTGCCCTGGCCCGCGGAGAATCTTCAAAGGAGAAGCCCCGCTGTAGCCGGACAACAAAATCTAAACCAGACAGTTGCTGATGTTTGGCGCGAAATAGTTCGCGCAACAACCGTTTCACCCGATTGCGATTAACCGCAAGTCGCTCAACCTTCACGGCAACAATGAAACCAAGGCGCGAATAAGCAAGGTTATTTGGTCGGGCAAAAATCCTGAAAAATTCGCCGTTGTTAGAACATCTGAACCGGAGAACAGAAGAAAAATCCTCTGCGTTATGCAACCGGTGATATTTCGAAAGAAAACGAATAATACAGACTCACAAAATAATAAGAACCAAAAAACATTAACTCAAACCTAAACTCCCAAGCGTGTGCGCCCCTTAGCGCGTCGGGCGCGGATAACAGAAGCCCCTCCACGAGTTTTCATGCGAACCAGAAAACCGTGAGTACGCTTTCTTCGAGTAACAGATGGCTGATAAGTACGCTTCATTTTCCCTCTAAGAGCGAGTAGATAAACTCAGCATTACAACGCTGTAAAGGGGGGATGTCAACTAATATTTTTGAGCCTGTGGATAAGTTGGAGAAAAGAGAATAGAATGAATTCAAATAATTGCAAATGAACATCGCAAATACAGAATCACCGCTAATGAAATGACCATGAGAACCGCAGAAACCTTTTGGAGCTCATGCTTTGGATATTTTACAAAAGAACTGAGCTCACAACAATTCAACACTTGGATCAAGCCATTGCAGCTTGATTTATCAAATAGCACCCCAGATCAAATAGTAATAACAGCTCCAAACCGTTTTGTTCAGCAATGGGTAAAAGAGAATTTTCTGGCTACAATAGAAAACCTGGCAGAAAGCCACTTTTCGAAAGTCGTGAAATTTAAATTAAATCTTGAAAACCTCAAGAACACAGAAAACGAAGAAGTCCCCAAAGAGAACGAAACAAGTGAAATATTGCCGCCCATAATAAAGAAACAAAAGTCAGAAAGCGTTCTCAAAGAAAAGGGGCCTAGCCAACAAAACACAAGCCGATTAAATCCTACATTTAACTTTGATAGCTTCGTAACAGGAAAAGCGAATCAACTTGCTCGCGCTGCCGCAATTCAGGTTGCCGAATTCCCAGGAACCGCATATAACCCCCTATTTATATATGGGGCAGTTGGATTAGGCAAAACTCACTTAATCCAAGCTATTGGAAATTTGGTATTAAGCCAAAATAAGAAAGCAAAAGTACGCTATATACATGCAGAACAGTATGTTTCAGATGTGGTAAGCGCCTACCGACACAAAGCCTTTGATGAATTCAAACGCTACTATCATTCGCTAGACCTCCTTCTAGTAGATGATATCCAGTTCATTGGGGGGAAAAATCGAACCCAAGAAGAATTTTTTTATGCTTTCAATGCTCTCGTAGAAGCACATAAGCAGATAATCATCACATGTGACTCTTACCCAAAAGAAATTACGGGGATGGAAGAGCGTTTAGTTTCTCGTTTTGGATGGGGGTTAACTGTTGCCGTTGAACCTCCAGAACTAGAGATGCGAGTAGCGATCCTATTGAAGAAAGCGCTATTAGAAAAAATAACGCTAGATGAAAATATAGCATTCTTTATTGCAAAACATATACGCTCAAACGTACGAGAACTAGAAGGAGCATTAAAACGGGTTCTCGCTTACTCAAGATTTACAGGTCTAGCTTTGTCACTGGAGCTCGCAAGGGAATCACTGAAGGATTTATTAGCGATTCAAAACCGCCAAATTTCAATAGAAAATATACAGAACACCGTAGCCGATTACTATAAGATCAAGGTCGCGGAAATGTATTCAAAGAGCCGCACGAGAACAGTTGTAAGACCTCGGCAAATGGCAATGGCGATAGCAAAGGAATTAACAACGCTAAGCCTACCGAATATAGGAGAAGCATTTGGTGGGAGAGACCATACCACCGTACTGCATGGATATAGAAAAATAGCGGAATTAAGGGTATCGGATTCAAATACAAACAAAGACTTTAATACACTAATCCATATTTTGAGGGGTTAAAAACAATTGAATACTTTGTGGATAAATCAAAACTTTAGCAAATGAAAAAAAATATCCACAAACAAACTCAAAACGATACCAGATTAATACAGTGCGAAAAAACAAAACAACCAATTGATTAAGAAAGAAAAAATAAAATAATACCGGATTTAGCTAACATCTATTAACTATTATTAAGGTTTAAATAAATGAAATTAATACAAACTGAAAAGGAGGCCTTATTAAGACCGCTTCAGGCAGTAACAGGGATAGTCGAAAGAAGGCATACCTTACCAATACTTTCAAATGTATTAATAGAAAAGAAAAATGAAAATTTGACGTTTATGGCTACGGATTTAGAAATACAAATAACAACCATAACCAACAACAATGAGACAACAAAAAATGAATTAGCAGTGACAGTGGCCGCCAAAAAATTACAAGACATTTTACGCGCACTACCGGAAAAGGCACTGGTAACACTTGATTTAGAAGAGAATCGCTTACAAGTAAAAGCCGGGAAAAGTAGATTTAATTTACAAACATTACCTGTAGAAGATTTTCCAAAGCTCCCAGAAAGCACAGAACAACAAGCAAGAATAACTCTCAAACAGAAAGAATTAAAAAACCTGTTGTTCTTAGTCCAATATGCAATGGCACAGCAGGATATAAGATATTATTTAAATGGTCTTTTATTGCTGCTGGAAGATAATCATCTGAAAGCGGTAGCGACAGATGGGCATAGACTTGGTTTTGCGTGGGTTGAGCTGGAATCAAATCAAGAAAGAAAGGAAGTTATACTCCCAAGGAAAGCCGTTCTGGAATTAGCAAAACAATTAAATGATAGCGACGACCCGGTTATTGTAGAAATTTTACAAAATCAGATCAAGTTTACATTTTCAAACATTGTAATAGTGTCGAAGATTGTAGACGGCAAATTTCCCGATTACAACCGCGTCATTCCGCGTGGATACCAAAAGCATTTTGAAGTTAACCGCGGGCTATTACTCCAAACATTACAACGAGCAGCGATACTCTCAAATGAAAAATTCCGCGGAGCTCGAATCATACTAACAACAGGTAATTTACGAATAGTCTGCAATAATAGTGAACAGGAAGAGGCTCAAGAAGAATTAGAAATTAAATACGAGGGGGGGGCGCTGGATATCGGCTTTAATATCACGTACCTGCTTGATGTATTGAATAATTTAACCTGTGAAACGGTACAGTGTTCATTTGGAGATGCGAGTAGCAGCGCCCTAATAACAGTTCCAGGGAATGATAACTTTAAGTATGTCGTAATGCCGATGAGAATATAAAATAAATAACAAAAACAAAGTTATACAAGCTTAACAAACCAGGTTAAAGAAACAGATAATGAGTCAAAAAAACATACAAAAACCAGATAACCAAGAGGCATACGGATCAGACAGCATTAAAATCCTGAAAGGGTTAGATGCTGTGCGCAAAAGGCCTGGGATGTATATTGGAGACACAAGCGATGGGACCGGCCTCCATCACATGGTCTTCGAGGTGGTGGACAATGCGATCGACGAGGCATTGGCGGGCCATTGTGACGAGATTACCGTGATCATCCATCCGGATAGCTCTATATCGGTCCAGGATAATGGTCGCGGAATCCCAACAGGCATCAAGAATGATGATGAATTAAAAAGATCTGCCGCAGAGATTGTTATGACGGAACTACATGCCGGAGGCAAGTTCGATGACAACTCATACAAGGTATCGGGGGGGCTACATGGCGTGGGCGTATCGGTTGTCAATGCACTCTCTGAGTGGCTACGGCTTACCATTCGACGAGACGGGCAGACACATCAAATGGAGTTCTGCAAGGGGGTTCCTGTACAGCCGTTAGCGGTTACTGGGAAGAGCGAAAGACGGGGGACAGAAGTACATTTCCTTGCTAGTAAGGAAATATTTGGCCATATAGAGTTTCATTATGACATCTTTGCAAAAAGACTACGTGAATTGTCATTTCTTAACAATGGCGTAAAAATCCAACTAGTGGACCAACTAAACGGCAAAGAAGAAACCTTTGCTTTTGTCGGGGGAGTGAAAAGTTTTGTCGAATACATAAACCGCACCAAGTCGGTCTTACACCCTGACATTTTTTATGCGGCAGGAGAGAAGGATAACATCGCGGTCGAAGTTTCAATGCAGTGGAACGATAGTTATGTTGAACAGGTTTTGTGTTTTACGAATAATATTCCGCAGAAGGATGGTGGAACACATCTGACCGGACTTCGCGCTGCAATGACGCGGACCCTAAATAGCTATATTGAAAAAAATGATTTGGCAAAAAAAGCCAAAATTGAAACCGCGGGCGATGATATGCGCGAGGGCCTATCATGCGTTTTATCGGTGAAACTATTTGAACCAAAGTTCTCATCGCAGACGAAGGAGAAACTTGTATCCTCCGAAGTAAGGCCGGCTGTAGAGGAGATCGTAGCCCAAAAGCTAGCGGAATTCCTCTTAGAGCATCCAATAGATGCCAAGACCATTTGCGGCAAGATAATAGATGCTGCAAGAGCAAGAGAAGCCGCACGTAAGGCCCGCGAGTTGACAAGGCGAAAGGGTGTGCTGGATGGAATGGGGTTGCCAGGAAAGTTAGCGGATTGCCAAGAAAAGGACCCCTCACAATGCGAGCTTTATTTGGTCGAGGGTGACTCGGCAGGAGGGTCTGCCAAGCAGGGGCGAGACCGAAAATTCCAAGCAATTATGCCCTTAAAAGGGAAAATCCTTAATGTTGAAAAAGCGCGCTTCGACAAGCTGATCTCATCACAAGAGATCATTTCACTGATTACCGCTTTAGGCACCGGAATTGGCAGGGATGAGTACAATCCAGACAAACTACGCTATCACCGAATTATCATCATGACCGATGCGGATGTGGATGGATCACATATTCGGACGTTATTACTTACGTTCTTCTACCGACAAATGCCGGAATTGATAGAGAGAGGACACATATACATAGCTCAGCCACCTCTTTACAAGATCAAACATGGCAAGCAAGAGCGTTACGTTAAGGATGATCATGAGCTCAAGCAATATCTATTGGGGTTAGCTCTGACAGATGCAGAGTTGCACACTCACACAGGTAAGCCGCCGCTGACAGGAGAGACTTTGGCGAAAATCGCTAATGAATATTTATTGGCGGAAGCAGTCATTGAACGGATGAGTAGATTAATTGATAGTGAAGCGATGCATGCATTGTTCCGTCATCCAAACATAAATCTGAGTAGCAAAATGGAAGCCACCAAGAGTGCGGCAAGTTTGGTCGCTCATGTCACAGGGGTTGAAATCTCACCAGAATATGATGCCATTACAGAAGGGTTTAGATTGAAAATAACCCGGATGCAGCACGGGAACATTCGTACTAGTCACTTGGACCAGGATTTTTTGCGTAGCGGGGATTACGTTCAGATTAAAAAAACAGCGCAAGTTTTAGATCAACTATTGGGCCCGGATGCGTATGTAAAACGTGGCGAGCAAAGGCAGTCTGTCAGAGAGTTTAAAGAGGCTCTTGATTGGTTGCTGCAGGAGGTTAAAAAAGGGATTGGGATGCAGCGCTACAAAGGATTGGGAGAAATGAACCCAACTCAACTGTGGGAGACTACGATGGACCCTAATAGCCGCCGACTGTTACGAGCTCAAATCGAGGACAGTATCGCGGCAGATGAAATCTTTACCACCCTGATGGGCGACGCGGTGGAACCGAGACGGGCTTTTATCGAGAACAATGCGCTTGGGGTCCGGAATCTCGACGTATAGACCCGTTTCAGAGGTTGGCTTCCGCTGTAAATTCCTGCCGATAATGGTAAAATTTTTCTAGAAACACCTCATACAAACGAAGGATTAAAATCAATATGTGGTCTGCAAAAAAAACCATAGAAAACATGGATCCAGATTTATGGCAAGCAATCAAGGGGGAGATTCAGCGTCAAGAAGATCACATTGAGCTGATTGCATCAGAGAATTATGCGAGCCCAGCGGTAATGCAGGCTCAGGGTTCAGTTCTGACCAACAAGTACGCCGAGGGCTACCCTGGAAAACGATACTACGGGGGCTGCGAGTATGTGGATCAGGTGGAACAACTTGCAATAGACCGGGTGAGAAATTTATTCAATGCGGAGTATGTCAATGTCCAGCCACACTCAGGCTCACAAGCTAATGCAGCGGTCTATCTTTCTGCACTAAAGCCGGGTGATACGCTCCTTGGCATGTCCCTTGCGGACGGGGGGCACTTGACTCACGGGGCGTCAGTAAACTTCAGTGGTAAAATTTTTAACTCGATCGCATATGGTCTCAATTCCCATGAGGAGCTGGATTACGATGCGGTCGAGAGGTTGGCACACGAACATAAACCAAAGATGATTGTTGCAGGCGCTTCAGCCTATGCGCTAGTAATAGATTGGAACCGTTTTAGAAAGATTGCCGATAGCGTTGGGGCTTATCTATTTGTAGATATGGCACACTATGCCGGACTAGTAGCGGCAGGATTTTATCCTAACCCCGTTGGGATCGCAGACTTTGTCACCAGTACAACGCATAAAACACTACGCGGCCCGCGTGGCGGCATCATCATGGCAAAACCAGAGTACGAGAAAGCGCTCAACTCGGCAATTTTCCCACAAACTCAAGGGGGGCCTCTGATGCACGTGATAGCCGCCAAGGCGGTGGCATTCAAAGAGGCGGCGACCAAGGAGTTCAAGGATTATCAGGAACAGGTGATCGACAATGCCCGGGTGATGGCAAAAGTATTACAGAGACGGGGCTTACGCATAGTCTCCGGACGTACAGACTGTCATATGTTTCTGCTGGATCTTCAAGCAAAGAATATTACAGGTAAACAGGCTGAGGAGTCGTTGGGGCTTGCGCATATCACAGTTAATAAGAACGCGATACCTAATGATCCACAAAAACCTTTTGTTACCAGCGGTATTCGTATTGGTTCGCCGGCGATGACGACACGAGGCTTTAAAGAAATTGAGGCCGAAAAATTGGCGAATTTAATTGCGGATGTTTTGGATGCGCCCACCGATTCAAATGTGCTAACACGCGTAGCACAGGAGGCAAAGATGATGTGTGAGAAATTCCCTGTCTACGGTAACTGATAGTTCCTGCGCAAGTTAGGACTCGCCTGCTGTGGTTAGCCGCGAGGAGAGCTTGATTCCGCCTCACCCCTCTTGAGTGCTGAACTATGAAATGTCCATTCTGCAATGCCGAAGATACAAGCGTTGTCGATTCTCGAGTCAGCGAGGAGGGTAGCAGAGTACGCCGCCGCCGCCGCTGTCTTAGTTGCGAAAAGCGCTTTACGACGTATGAAACAGTAGAATTGAGATTGCCGCAGGTGGTAAAACAGGATGGCAATCGTTCCGAGTTTAACCGCAATAAGTTACTTACCGGTTTCATGCGCGCCCTGCATAAGCGACCAGTTCCGACTGAATATGTGGATGCCGCGATCGATCGCATCGTACAAAAAATTCTGAGTTTGGGTGAGCGCGAGATTGAATCTCGTAAAATTGGTGAAATGGTAATGAAAGAGCTCTACAAACTCGATAAGGTGGCGTATATCCGGTTTTCATCGGTATATAAAAGCTTTCAAGATGCGGATGATTTCCATGATGCAATCAAGGAGGCGAAAAAACCCCATCAGAAAAAGGCAGAAAAGACCCCCTGAACAAAAGAAGTTAATTTAATTTCGACCCCTCCGTCCCCCGAAGGACCATTCCTCTTTAGAAACGCCCTAATGTTTTCATCATCTGATCATATCTATATGGCGCAAGCACTTCAGCTTGCAGAGAAGGGGCTTTATAGCGCGAGCCCTAATCCTAGGGTCGGCTGTGTAATAGTCAACGGCAGCAGGGTGGTTGGTTGCGGCTGGCATGAAAAAGCGGGCAAACCACATGCTGAAATAAATGCACTTAAACTTGCTGGCGCAGCGGCACGCGGATCGACTGTATATCTGACGTTAGAGCCGTGTAGCCATCATGGACGGACCCCACCTTGCGACGAGGCCTTAATTAAGGCCGGGGTTGATAAGGTGGTGATAGCGATGAATGACCCTAATCCATTAGTAGCGGGGAGAGGGTGTGAGTTATTGAAGGGGTTCGGGATTAAGGTTCAGACCGGATTGATGGAAGAGGAGGCAAGGATTCTTAATATCGGCTTTATCACCCGGATGACGCTTAATCGCCCATGGGTACGAATGAAAATAGCCGCAAGCATCGATGGCAAGACCGCACTTAAAAGTGGAGCTAGTCAGTGGATTACCTCTGAACCGGCGCGACGCGACGGTCACCGATGGCGCGCACGCTCATGTGCAGTTTTAACGGGGATCGGTACAATCCTTAAAGATAATTCACAGCTTACGGTGCGGCATGTAGAGACGCCGAGGCAGCCGCTGAGGATAGTGGTGGACAGTCGGCTGGAGATTAAGCCAGATGCCAGAGTGCTACGCGGAGAGGGGGAGCTGGTATTTACAGCAAATGTTAGTGAGGGGAAAATCGCCGAGCTACTGAATGTAGGTGCTCAACCGATTATGATGCCAAATGAGATTGGTGGGATAGATCTTGTCAGAATGATGAGCAAACTTGCTGATTATGAAATCAACGAACTTCTAGTAGAGGCGGGTAGCAAGTTGAGCGGCGCTCTCATCAGGGAGGGGTTGGTAGATGAGTTGGTTATTTATCTTGCGCCCTGTTTAATTGGCGACTCAGCACAGGGGATGCTGAGTCTGCCGGAGCTAGAGAACTTATCGGATAAGAAGGCTCTAACTATAAGAGACTTGCGTATGATCGGGACGGATATTCGTATCATTGCCCGGGTAAGGCAATGAGGTTATCGCGGGCTCTTGGTGAGTTTACGTTGAAGTGTGCGGCGATGCATATTGAGGATGCGAGCGGTGGTCGAGATATTGCCATTGTTCTCATTAAGCACTCGCTGGATATACTCCCACTCAAGGCGGCCAACCGATAGAGGGTGTGTGCTGATCGGTACCTCGGCATTGCCGGCGGTGCGCTCAAATGCTGACATAATTTCGTCTGCATCGACCGGCTTCGCAAGATAATGAGTTGCACCTAATTTGATCGCCTCTACCGCGGTGGTAATGCTGGCATACCCGGTTAGCATGACAATGCGTGTACCAGAATCTAGAGCCCGCAACCGTTCAACCAGGACAAGTCCAGAGGTGCCAACAAGCCGTAGGTCAATGGTTGCATACTCGGGTGAGCATGTTTCGGCAAGGGAGGTTGCCTGTTCGACTGTATGCGCACACTGCACGTTGAAACCCCGTCTGCTCATGGCCCGTGACAGAACCTCACAAAAGGTCAGGTCATCGTCAACAATTAGCAGCGTTGGACGATCATCAAAGGGCTCTAGTAAAGGAAGGTTTGTCATAAAGGTGTCTTAATCAGAGGTAGTCTAACTTGAGTGCTAGCGCCACCCTCCTCACGGTTTGTGAGCCGTACACTGCCGCCGAACCGTTCAATATTTGCATTGGCGAGAAATAGACCAATACCAAGTCCTTGGCCCGGTTTGCTGGTGAAGAAGGCTTGGCCCGCTCGCTGTACGGCCTCCTCGCTCAGACCCTTGCCATAATCTAGGATTTCTAGGAGTAGCTCATGATGACTCCAACTGCCCTCAATTTCAATACGGTCTAAAGAAGCATCTGCAGCATTATTTAACAAATTTAAAATAGACTGACTGAGCAGTTGGGCGCTAATAATTTGAGGAGCGGGTTGTACCCCACTGCAACGATAAGTAAATTTAACCATGGGCCGCATCAGCTGCCATTTATCTAAAACCTGTTGTAAAAAAAGATCTACAGCCTGACCGCTGCTATCTTCCGGCCGCGTTTGACCAACATCTGCTAACAATTGTGTCAGGGTTCGCTTGCACTGGATGATCTGATTTCGAAGTATTTTTATATCGTGCTGAAACTCAGCGTTTTCAAGCTGATCCTTTTGTAACTCACCAATAACGATCGCCATCGTAGCGAGTGGTGTGCCGAGCTCATGGGCGGCTCCAGCAGCGAGGGTTCCAAGTGCAATGATCTGCTCGTTGCGAAGGGCCTGCTCACGTGCCAGAGCTAGGTCCTTGTCACGCTCACGGATCGATATCCCCATCTTCACTACGAACCAGGCAATTAAAACGGTGCTTAAAACAAATGCAAACCACATCCCTGAAACATGCAGATTAAATTCACTGGTGTGTTCGCTATGATCATGCGGTAGCGGCACATAATAAAATAAAAGTAACGTATAAAGACCGATCGTAATAGCCGCCATAATCCAGGTATAGGCCCATGGCAAGATCGCGGCCGCAATCGTCAGTGGTAACAGGTAGAGCGAGATAAATGGATTGGTTGAGCCACCACTAAAATACAACAATGCACTAAGCGCAAGGACATCAGTCAATAATTGCGCAAAAAATTCTATACTGGATACCGGCCAATTACGGTGCAGACGAACCCATGTCGCGAGATTAACTAGGGAGAGAAATAACACAACAGACAACATTTCCGACCAGGGCAACTGCATTTCAAGAACCCAATGAGCCAGTGCAAAAGTCAGGCACTGCGCCGCAAGAGCGATATTCCTAAGAAGAAATAGTCGCTGCAGATTCTTGCCGAGTGGGGATAGTCCGAGATTACCGAGCATCAAAATCGATCATGTAGAAGAGCCTAATATCTGCATTTAAACCATACAATATCTGATATTTAAAATTACGACCATGTGGCAAATTGCCGCACATGGTGTCGCCAGGGTAAGCATAAGTCGTTATGAATTCTAACTGGGATTCAAAACTTTGCATGTTTACTTCGTGAAGTCGCTACAATGGCGGCAAGCGAAACCCGCAGTCTAGCTCATCTTGATTAGTAGTTTATATCAGGAATAAAACCTAAAATCAGCTCCTATCTGGCACTGTAGCGATCGAAATTTGCAGCAACTGTATTGTTAAATACAGCGAGAGATGGCGGCATCTTGAAAACAAATAGGATCTAATGTTTACAGGAATTGTTGAAGCTGTAGGCGAGATAAAACAAGTCATGCCCCTAAACGACGCCAAATTGGGGGAGGGCATGGCAGGGGGTATACGGCTGACCATAGAGTCGGGGAGGATGGACTTATCGGACGTTAAGATTGGGGACAGCATTGCGGTGAATGGTGTATGTGTCACCGTGGCTGCGCTGACGAACGGAAGATTTACAGTAGATCTGTCTCGCGAGACGTTGAGATGTACCTATGGACTAGATCGTCCGGGGAGTGTCAATCTAGAAAAGGCCTTACGACTGTCGGACAGGCTGGGTGGGCATCTGGTAAGCGGCCATGTGGATGGTATCGGAGTAGTGACAAAGATTGAGCGAGCGGGGGAGAGCTGTCTGATAGTGATTAGGGCGCCAGAGGCATTATTAAAATATATAGCCAAAAAGGGTTCAGTTACGATGAACGGGGTGAGTCTAACAGTGAACTGGGTAAGTGCCGGGGAGTTTGGAGTGAACCTTATCCCCCATACACAGTCAGTTACGACCTTGTGCGAACTTGAAGATGGTTCCAAGATGAATCTGGAGATTGATATGCTGGCCCGATATGTAGAGCAGATACTGAGCAGCAAACTAACTACGGATGCGGGTTGACATGATTATCAGCCCCATCCTAGATATTGTTGCGGACGTTAAGGCCGGCAAAATGGTTATTCTCGTCGATGAAGAGGACCGAGAGAATGAGGGTGATCTCGTCATGGCGGCAGAGTTCATTACGGCCGAAGCAATCAACTTCATGGCCACACATGGTCGAGGATTGATCTGCTTAACATTGACCGAAGGCCATTGTCGTCAGCTTAACCTACCCCTGATGGTGACCACCAACCGATCCCCAATGGGGACTAATTTTACACTCTCGATAGAGGCCGCAAGCGGGGTGACGACCGGAATTTCGGCGGGGGACCGAGCTCGTACCGTGCGGGAGGCGACAAGGATTGATGCTAAACCAGAGGACATCACCCAGCCCGGACACATCTTTCCGCTGATGGCACAAAATGGTGGAGTCTTGGCAAGGGCAGGTCATACAGAGGCGGGCTGCGATCTGGCCGGACTGGCAGGCCTCACACCCGCGACCGTAATCTGTGAAATTCTGAAGGAAGATGGCAATATGGCGCGTCTGCCAGACTTAATCCAGTTTGCCGAAAAGCATCAGCTCAAGATAGGAACGATCGCCGACCTAATTCAGCACCGCAGTCGCACCGAGAGCTTAGTAACTCGCGTGTCAGAACGTACTATTCAGACGACTCATGGGGAGTTCCGTTTATTCGCATACCTTGATAAGACGATCAATGCAACCCACCTAGTTCTGGTCAAGGGGCAAATCAATCCAGAGATAGAAACGCTGGTCCGGGTACATGAACCGCTTTCCGTGATTGATCTGTTGGATATAAGTGATGACATTCACTCTTGGAGTATCGACGAGGCCTTGAGTGTCATAGCCGATGCAGGTTGCGGCGTGATAGTGCTGCTTTATAAACGGGAAAATCCGGAAGACTTGCTAGAACGGGCATCACGAACAGAGTCTAGTCCACCAGTGATTATTAGGACAGATTTGCGGGGTTATGGGATCGGAGCGCAGATACTGAAAGACCTCAATGTGGGAAGGATGAGGCTGCTCGCTGTTCCTCGGAAAATGCCAAGCATGACGGGTTTTGGACTTGAAGTGGCAGGATACTTGACGCCTAAAAATAAGAAATCTAAATAGTCAGCCAATGCCAGCTCAGGTCGACTAAACACTTTTAAAGTTAATTTTATTGGGAGCACCTATGGCGCGGTACAACAACATCCTTGAGCTTGAAACCGAACTGGGTGGAAGTGGGTTACGGATCGGCATCGTCATGAGCCGTTTTAATCTTGATGTGAGCGAGGGTCTGCTGGGAGCCTGTACAGCGGAGCTGATTAAATGCGGAGTTGAGGAGTCAGCCATGCTGTTGGTAACAGTTCCGGGCGCGCTGGAAATTCCTCTGACGCTGCAAAAGATGGCGCTGACTGATCGGTTTGATGCACTGATAGCCCTGGGTACGGTCATACGCGGGGACACCTATCACTTTGAAGTGGTAGCGAATGAGTCGGCTAGTGGGTTGGCAGCGGTTCAGCTTGATACTGGCATCCCTGTCGCGAATGGCATACTTACCACTCAAAATGAGGATGATGCGCTGTCACGAATGAGGACAAAAGGTATCGAGACCGCACAGGCCGCCATTGAAATGGCGAACCTTCTTAGGCAGCTCGACGAAATAAGTCAATGACACAGAACGATCCAGTAACTAAGGCTAACAAAAAACCAAGACGATCAACTCGCCGGTGTTCGCGTAAGCTGGCTATGCAGGGCTTCTACCAATGGCGGGTTGCGGGTGGGGCTGTTGAAGTAATCGAGGCTCAACTGCGAGGTGGAGAGGAGTTTGCCAAGACCGACCAAGATTTTTTTTCAGATCTGCTGCGTGGTGGTCTGGCTAAATCTGCAGAATTGGAACAACAGATCCAGACATGTCTCGACCGCCCCCTTAAAGAGCTTAGCCCAGTAGAGTTTGCTATTTTACTGTTAGGGGCCTATGAGCTTTCAGATCACCCGGAGACGCCATACCGAGTAGTAATTAATGAGGCCGTGGAACTGGCCAAGATTTATGGCGGCAGCGATGGGCATAAGTACGTGAATGGGGTGCTGGATAAGTTGGCGGCCAGGATGCGCTCTCCCGAGGTAAACACGGCTAACTGACACCTGGGGTTGCAAAGAGTGCTCTCCGAATTTGATATCATTCAGCGCTACTTTACACGCACTTCCCTTGGTGCTGAACTCGGTGTGGGGGACGATGCGGCGTTAGTCAAGCCATCTGCAGAGATGGAGCTGGTAATCTCCACCGACATGCTGGTATCCGGCCAGCACTTTGAAGCCGACGCTGATCCGCGGTTGTTGGGATATAAATCTCTTGCTGTGAACCTGTCCGATATGGCTGCGATGGGAGCTACCCCACGGTGGGCGACGTTGGCGCTGGCGCTTCCTGAGCCCCTAGTTAATGCTGGTGAGGGCTGGCTTAAAATGTTTGCAGAAGGGTTTTTTGGATTGGCGAGCGAGCATCGGGTGGACCTTATCGGGGGAGATACCACCCGGGGGCCACTAAACATCTGTGTGACAATCATTGGTGAGGCTGCAATAGGGAAGGCCTTGAGGCGAAGCGGGGCCAGGGTAGGGGATGATATCTGGATATCTGGCCAGCTAGGAGATGCGGCGCTAGTGATTGCTCACACCCGCCGACAGATTGAGCTCGACCAAGGAGAGTTTCTGCACTGTTTGCCAGCATTGAATATGCCCGTAGCCCGGGTTGACCTAGGAAAACGGTTGATCGGTCTTGCACATAGTGCAATTGATATTTCTGATGGCCTGATGGCCGACCTAGGTCATATTCTGGAGCGGTCCAAAGTTTCGGCCACCATTGAGATGAGCGCAATTAAGTGCTCGGCGGTGATGAAGAGGCATCTTCCTCACCCATCGGCGATTAATTGTTTAATGGCAGGCGGGGATGATTATGAACTCTGTTTTACTGTACCTAGCGCAAGGCGCGGAGACGTCGAGTCTCTCTCGGGTGAAGTTGGGATTCCGTTAACTCGTATCGGTTGTATCAAGGAGGGAGAGGGTTTGTTAGTACTGGACGAGTCCGGTAAGTCGGTTGAGATGGCAGTAAGGGGCTATGACCACTTCCGGACCTGACAACCAACCCATTCCCGGAAGCGAATCTGCTTCGATTGCCGCACCTGTGAATCTGCTCCCTAACTGGGAGTTTGTGACGAGGCGACCAGCACACTTCATCGCATTCGGGGGCGGAGCAGGCTTGAGTCGAGCCGCACCCGGGACCATGGGAACAATCGCCGCTTTTCCATTGTTCGGGTTGATGAGTCAGTATCTTGGACCGATTGGCCTCCTGCTATGTATAGGACTCTTCTTCCTAATAGGTATTTGGGCCTGTAGTGTCACCGGGAAAGCGCTTGGTAGCCATGACCACGGAGGTATGGTTTGGGATGAGATTGTCGCATTTTTGTTGGTATTGCTATTCACCCCTAACAATCTTATATGGCAGGCCTTTGCATTCTTATTGTTCCGACTGTTTGATATCTTCAAGCCGCAACCGATTCGTTATTATGATAGGAAGTTGAAAGGCGGTTTCGGGGTAATGTTCGATGATCTGCTGGCCGCCGCCTTTACCCTTCTATGCTTGGCGGCTTGGAAGGCATTCTCGCCATTTTAAACGAACCACCCGATGAGGAACCATGATCAACAACGATGACCACGCACTAGTAATGCTTGCTGGCCATATTGGTAGCGACTTGATCCAGCGGGGACTGATGCTCACCAGTGCAGAGTCCTGCACAGGTGGATGGCTGGGTCAGGTGATCACCGCAAAAGCGGGCAGTTCGGCTTGGTATGAACGAGGATTCATCACTTACAGCGTCGCGTCTAAGCACGAGATGTTGGGGGTGAGCACTACAACCCTGAAACAGTACGGAACAGTATCAGAACAGACCGTGAAGGAAATGGTGGCGGGTGCGCTGACGCACAGCCGTGCTCAGGTGTCGGTAGCGATTAGCGGGGTTGCCGGACCTGATGGCAGCACGGAGGGAAAACCTGTTGGCATGGTCTGCTTTGCCTGGAAAATGAAAGACGGCCTAGCCCGCAGCGCAACTCATCATTTTGATGGTGATCGTGAGTCTGTAAGAAGGCAAGCGGTGTCCGTCGCCCTTCAGGGGGTGATAGATCTAGTGCACGATGCCCCGCCCATCCTCACATGAACATTCTGAGAGTACTTTACGATCGACTGGTTTGTGGAAAATCATAGGTTATTTCGCGGCAAATCAGTCTCGACCTCGCCTTCCCGAGCATAGTCGCATGTGCGATAATTCGAGAGACTTTTAAAAGGAAAAGGACATGGACGAGAACAGAAGTAAGGCATTAGCGGCAGCACTCTCTCAGATCGAGAAGCAGTTTGGCAAGGGCTCGATTATGCGACTCGGCGCAAGCGATGTGGCCAAGGATATCGAGGTGGTCTCCACCGGTTCGCTGGGCCTCGACATCGCACTCGGTGTGGGCGGACTGCCGAGAGGCAGGGTGATAGAAATCTATGGCCCCGAGTCATCGGGAAAGACCACACTCACACTGCAAGTAATTGCCGAGATGCAGAAGGTGGGTGGTACAGCGGCATTCATAGATGCTGAACATGCGCTGGATCCACAATATGCACAAAAGATCGGGGTTAATGTAGAAGAGTTATTGATCTCTCAGCCCGATAATGGAGAGCAGGCTCTCGAAATAGCAGACATGTTAGTACGCTCTGGCTCGGTGGATGTCGTCGTAATAGATTCAGTGGCGGCATTGACGCCGAGAGCGGAAATTGAAGGCGAAATGGGCGAGCCGCAAATGGGTTTGCAAGCGAGATTAATGTCTCAAGCGTTACGTAAACTCACGGCCAATATCAAGCGCAGTAACACGATGGTGATTTTCATTAATCAGATACGGATGAAGATCGGGGTCATGTTCGGCAATCCTGAGACTACTACCGGTGGCAATGCACTTAAATTTTACGCATCGGTACGTCTTGATATACGCCGCACCGGGGCCATCAAGAAGGGCGACGAGGTGATCGGCAGCGAGACCCGGGTCAAGGTAGTTAAGAACAAGGTTGCTCCGCCATTTAAGCAAGCAGAATTCGATATTCTCTATGGGGTCGGAATATCTCGCGAGGGTGAGATTGTTGAGTTGGGGGTGGCGCATAAACTTGTCGATAAGTCGGGTGCATGGTATGCCTACAATGGTGAAAAGATCGGTCAGGGCAAGGATAACGCGCGCGAATATCTGAAAGAGCATCCAGAGGTAGCAAAGGAGATCGAGGCCAAAATTCGTGCTGCAGTGGGCGTTGTTGGTCAGGCTGAGGCCGTTGACTCGGAATAAATGCCATGAAGGGCAGGGCCAATCTAAAAGACCGAGCGCTGGGTTACCTAGCTCGCCGGGAACACTCCCGACTGGAGTTAGAAAGAAAGCTCTTGCCACATGCCCAGGGTCCTTCTGAGATTTCTGTTTTGTTAGATGCGATGGAGCAGCAGGGTCTCCTGTCAGCGAGTAGGGTGATCGAACAGGTGGCGCGAGTCTGTAGGAAAAGATTTGGTATTGGGCGCATTGTGTATGAACTGCGCAAAAAAGGGATTGACGAGCACTTGATCTCGGCCGCTGTGCCTGATCTCAAGAAGACCGAACTGGAGGCCGCACAAGAAGTGTGGCGAAAGAGATTTGCCACACAGCCGGCGGATGCTCAAGATCATGGAAAGCAGATGCGTTTTCTACGGGGCCGCGGCTTTGCGACTGAGGTGATACATCAGGTGCTGCTGCCGAGCGATGAGTAGATAGGGCATCCTTGAGTAAAGTGAGCCCGATATGAAAAGCAACGAAATAAGACAGAAGTTTCTCGAGTTCTTCGAGTCTCATGGCCACACGATCGTGGCATCAAGTCCACTCGTTCCCGGGAATGACCCTACCCTCCTTTTCACCAATGCAGGAATGGTGCAATTTAAGGACGTATTTCTTGGACAGGACAAGCGCCCTTATGTGCGCGCAGTGAGTTCGCAGCGCTGTGTGCGTGCGGGCGGCAAACATAATGACTTGGAAAATGTTGGTTATACAGCCCGGCACCATACATTTTTCGAGATGCTGGGAAACTTTAGCTTCGGAGATTACTTCAAACGAAATGCGATTCAGTTCGCATGGGAATTCCTCACTGTTACGTTGCAAATTCCGCAGGAAAAATTATGGGTGACGGTTTATGCTGAGGACGATGAAGCGGCTGACATCTGGCTCAATGAAGTCGGGATTGAGCCCAAGCGGCTGATCCGCATTGCCACTAACGACAATTTCTGGCAGATGGGGGAGACCGGTCCTTGTGGGCCCTGCTCAGAAATTTTTTATGACCATGGCGCGGAAGTTACAGGGGGCCCACCGGGGACAGCAGAGGCTGAGGGAGATCGGTATATTGAGATCTGGAATTTGGTGTTTATGCAATATAACCGAGACAGCTCGGGCACGCTTCACCCCCTGCCCAAGCCATCTGTAGATACCGGGATGGGACTAGAGCGCATATCTGCGGTGATGCAGAAGGTACACAGTAATTATGAGAGCGACTTATTCCAGAGTCTGGTCAAAGCGGCGGCAAGGGTTACCAATACGACCGATTTAAACAGCAACTCACTTAAGGTCATTGCCGACCACATCAGGGCATGCTCATTCCTCATCACCGATGGTGTAATTCCAGGTAATGAAGGGCGTGGATATGTGCTGAGGCGCATCATTCGTCGCGCTATCCGTCATGGGTATCAGCTAAATCAGAAGCAGCCATTTTTTTATTTGTTGGTGGGGGATCTAGCAAAGGTGATGGGGGAGGCCTACCCCGAGCTAATTACAGCACAAGAGCGGGTTGTTACGATGCTAAAACAGGAAGAGGAGCGCTTCGCGGAAACCCTGGAGAATGGGATGCAGTTGTTGGAGGCTGCGTTACTGCATCAGAACCGAGTGCTGGATGGCGAGACTGTTTTCCGTCTGTATGACACGTTTGGCTTTCCGGTTGATCTGACAGCCGACATCGCGCGCGAGCACGGAATTGCGGTAGACCATGCTGGGTTTGAGCGGGCTATGGGCTCTCAGCGTGAGCGGGCACGAGCGGCGAGTAAGTTCAGCATCCAGGACGGGATGGATTATAGCGGTGGCTCGACTCAATTCCATGGGTATGAGAGTTTGCAGCATGAGGGACAGGTGATTGCCATCTATAAGGAAGGAAACCGGGTCGACTTTATTGAGGCCGGCGATGAAGCGGTGGTGGTGCTCGATCAGACACCCTTTTATGCTGAGTCCGGTGGGCAGGTGGGAGACTGCGGAGAGCTGCTCACTGCAAATGGCACATTCAATGTGGTAGATACGCTAAAAATTCAGGCTAAGGCTTTTGGTCACAAGGGCTTGATACGTAGCGGAAGACTGGTCACCGGGGATAAGGTGCTGGCGGAAGTTGATCCTGTAGCGCGGGCACGAGTCCAGCGCAATCACTCTGTCACGCATCTGATGCACAAGTCATTGCGAGAAGTACTGGGCGCTCACGTTCAGCAAAAAGGTTCGTTGGTCGATGCTGATAAGACCCGTTTTGACTTCGTGCACAATCAGCCAATGACGGAAACAGAAATTCGCAAAGTGGAAGTCTTGGTGAATAATGAAATTCTTACTAATACGGAAACCGCAGCAAACGTGATGACGATCGCGGACGCACAAAAAACAGGCGCAATGATGCTTTTTGGTGAAAAATACGGTGAGGAGGTGCGGGTCCTAGACATTGGCACCTCGCGCGAGTTGTGTGGAGGCACTCATGTTAAGCGTACCGGCGATATTGGCTTTTTCAAGATTATTGCAGAGAGCGGTGTCGCTGCAGGGGTAAGGAGAGTGGAGGCGGTAACAGGTGAGGGAGCCTTGGCCTATACGCAACAACAGGAATCACAATTGAAGAGAGTAGCAGATGCAGTGAAGACGCAACCTCAGGAGGCTGCTGCGCGCATTGCGCAGATCCAGGACAGCGTACGGCATCTAGAAAAAGAATTGGCCCAGATGAAATCGAAACTTGCCAACTCTCAGAGCGGGGACCTCACCTCTCAGATCAAGACAGTGAAAGGCATACAGGTACTGGCAGCCAGCTTGGAAGGAGTGGACGCGCGAGCCTTGCGTGAAACCTTAGACAGTCTAAAGGATAAACTCAATTCTGCGGTCATCGTACTGGCAGCGGTGGTGGATGGCAGAGTTACGCTGATCGCCGGTGTGACACCAGACCTCACTGCGAGAGTTAAAGCTGGTGAACTGGTGAATATGGTCGCGCAACAGGTCGGAGGAAAGGGTGGCGGACGGGCTGACATGGCGCAAGCGGGAGGCGCCCAACCAGAGAATCTTCCCTCAGCATTAGAGAGTGTGCTGGGTTGGGTGGAGCGGCAACTGTAATAATTTCAACTTTTTAAATCCACCAGACATGACAAGTAGACACTCCCGCCTTCTTATTCTCGGTTCCGGCCCGGCCGGGTACACTGCCGCGGTATATGCTGCACGCGCCAATCTGAAGCCTGTAGTTATCACAGGCATGGCTCAGGGGGGGCAGCTCATGACCACCACTGATGTCGATAACTGGCCAGCTGATGCCATGGGCGTGCAGGGCCCAGAGTTAATGGAGCGCTTCCAGAAGCACGCGGAACGATTTAACACTGAGATCATTTTTGATCACATCCATACCGCTCAACTCACGGGCAAGCCCATTACATTGATTGGAGACCAGGGGACTTACACCTGTGATGCACTGATCATTGCAACCGGTGCTTCTGCTCAGTATCTGGGGCTGCCCTCGGAGGAATTGTTCATGGGTAGGGGGGTGTCCGGCTGCGCTACATGCGACGGGTTTTTTTATAAGGGGCAGGAAGTGGCGGTGATAGGGGGCGGCAATACAGCGGTTGAGGAGGCCCTTTACCTTTCCAATATCGCTAGTCGGGTGACTGTAGTTCATCGGCGTGATAAGTTTCGCTCAGAAAAAATTCTGATAGATAAGTTAATGGACAGGGCCAAAAATGGCAACGTTACGTTAGAGTTAAACCAGGTATTGGATGAGGTGCTGGGGGACAAATCGGGCGTTACTGGAATGCGAATCAAGGGCGTCGAGGACGGATCCACCAAGACTGTGGACTTGCAAGGAGTATTCATAGCCATTGGCCATAAACCCAATACAGACATCTTTCAGGGTCAGTTGCAGATGGAAAATGGATACATTGTTACGCGCAGCGGGAATCACGGGGGTGCTACGGCCACCAGTATTTCCGGGGTGTTTGCAGCAGGTGACGTGCAGGATCACATCTACCGTCAGGCTGTGACCAGTGCAGGCACTGGGTGTATGGCGGCGCTGGATGCAGAAAAGTATCTCGACCACTCAGGGTAATCGCAGACGGGGGTATTTTGCATGAAGCGGTATGATGACAGGCCATCAATTAGCTCCGCTTCGACAGACAGCGAAGATACGGCTGCGTTCCGCGACGCGGTGAAGGGTGTGTCGCCGCTGGCCATACCCGATAAGGTTGATCATTCTCAAAGGCGCCCACGACCCATCCCTCAGCAAAAGGTGCAACAAGCACAATCAACCAAAATAGACTCAATCTCGGATTATATTCCGCTAGAAATTGAAGCGGGCGATGCATGGTCATTCATGCGCCCCGGAGTGTCTCGCCAGACTTTACGGAAGTTGCGCCGTGGCTACTGGGGTATACAAGCCAGACTCGATCTTCACGGGTCAACTCGAGATCAAGCTCGGCGGGAATTGGAAGAGTTTCTAAACAGAAGCAGAGAGCGGGAATATCGCTGTGTACAAGTAATACATGGTAAGGGGCTCAATTCAAAAGGCCATGAGCCGGTGCTGAAAACAAGGGTGGGAAGTTGGTTAGCCCAGCTAGATGATGTACTCGCCTTCTGTCAGGCAATGCCGGAGGAGGGTGGGAGTGGAGCAGTGATGGTATTGCTTAGGGGGGCTGCCTCTAGGGGCACCAAAGAATGACGCTGCCGGAGACTATAAGCTCGGGGTCGAATCGTAGAAAGGTTTTTTCGTGACGATCTTGGCAAGGAGTACAGCGTTGGGTAGTAGGATAGGCTAGCAGTCGGGCAAAACCAATCTCGCCGCCCCAGTCGGGGCAGTCACCAAAACTCATTTCAGACAGTCATTTAAGAGAGGCTTCTATCTCACGTAGTTCATGGACAGTGTGCTCAGTAATGACAGTATCGATATCTACTAGCATACTGCCCACAGAATCATCACCGATACTCCCGACCTTAAAAGCAAGGTCGATATAACGTTGCTCGCCGGAGCGTGCTAGGCCGTCACGCACTTCATCTTGCAACTCTAAGCGGCGTTAGTGTAGCCCCTGTTTCAACTGGCTTAGTTGATCATCACTCAGATTTGTCATGACTAGTAGTCTCCATTGTGATGGCTGCAGGCCTTTTGTTGAAAAGGATTATAAAGCAGTCAATTTCTTTAAGTCCTCCACAACCTCCAGGGCGTTACGAGAAGCATTCGCTGAGAGGTAGACCTTGACGATGATCCCTTGTGGGTCGATCAGGAAGGTATTGCGTTTAGCAAATTTAATGATGCCTAGGTTGAGGAGGGAGCCGTAACGCGCCGCAGTCTCGGCCTTGCTGTCGGAAAGTAGGGGGAATTGTAAATTATATTTTTTGGCGAATGCGGCGTGGCTAGAAACATTGTCCACGCTGATGCCGATAACTTGAGCACCTAATTCAGTGAGTTGGTGTAAATCATCTCGGAACTTGCATGCTTGTTCGGTACAGCCAGGCGTATCGTCCTTGGGGTAGAAATACAGAGCTAGCCATTTGCCCCGAAAATCAGCGAGCGTGTGAGTCTGCCCATTTTGGTCGGGAAGAGTAAAGTTGGGCGCGGGTTGCCCCACTTTGGGCGATTCAGCGCGCACAGTAGTACTCCCAAAAGAGAAAGTCATCATCAGTAGTATGGTGACAATGGTTAGCGCTTTCATATTGTATCTCCTGTGTAAATCTTACGCCGCCACAACAAAACATAGCTTAATCCTTGTATTTAATCCAATCAGACGGGGGTGCAATCACCAGAGAGCCGTGAAAAAGAAACCCTATTTGTAAAAAGCATAACATCAAGACCTGCCGGAACAGTGGCCATGACAATATTGACATAATACCAATGAAATGTATTCCGTACTCGCGGGGTATAGTTACTGGCGGCGGATGCAGGCCTGCTTAACTGGAATAATAGCGTAAAATTCGACTTCCGCCCTGGTAGCTCAGTGGATAGAGCAACCCCCTCCTAAGGGGTAGGTCACACGTTCGATTCGTGTTCAGGGCACCAAATACATCCTGTAAACAATAAGTTATAGATAAATTAGAAAATGAAAGCGGTATAGTTTAGAGTTTGTGTCGCTCACCGTCTGGTGTTTCTATGTATATCCCGTAGCACTTATTATCACTACCATTAAACTCAAAGTCCTCACCAGCATAAGTGGGGTTGACTACTGACCTTATAGAACCATCCGGTAAAGTCTGATTTTCAATGGATAAACCTAGTTTGGTTGGGTCATACTCCTCGTCCATCTCAAGAGTGTAAGAACCTTTATTCCAACTCTCAAAGAAAAGAGTGTAGGTCTCATCTTCGGGTTTTAATTTAGATGTAACAATACGACTCAATGCTGCTGCTTCGAAGTTATGGACTGGAAGATTCAATACTTCCTTTGCTGTAAGATCCTCACCATCAACCTCAATATATAAACGAGGTCCACTCTCGTCATATGAGAATCCGTTGATTCGAGAGTCCCCTATCAGTTTGTCCTCTACTAGTTCACTCCATAACTCTGTATTTCTAACTTCATCATCAAACCTTCGTGGAAGGGTCAGTTGGTGGGTACGCCGATAAGCCTCCCGCCCAGCCTCCTCATCTTCAGTAATCCTTCCAGTCAATATTAGGAACTCGTCCATACCGATTTCAAAGAAGTTCATTTCATATAGGTCACCTTGTACTGTAATGGTTGTCATCTAGTTCCTTTGCTTGGATGGATGTAAACTTCACTTCGACGGGTATAAAAAGCATCCTTAGTCGGTAGTTCTGAAGGGGACTTTTATGCTGAAATTAGAGCAAGTTACTATGCCGCTTTTGAAAAATACATATATTGATCAAAGGGTTATAGCGAGAGCTTGCCGTTCTTAAGGGTTAGGTCACACGTTCGATTCGTGTTCAGGGCACCATAAAATCAATGGGTTAAGCAATTGTCTGACTATTTGTTAGTGTCTAAATAAACAGATCACATTTAACAGAAAGAGCTATTCATGAATGTTAAGGTCCAAAGCACACTTCAGTAAACCTTCCCACGCGACACGTCCTTCATACCTCTCTCCTTTAAGGATGGCGGCTACGCTGGAGTTATCGACCTGCTTTAGTAGAAGAGTAAATGAATATTCAGGACCCACATACGGACCATCTGCATATGTGCGGATTACCGGCTGCGGGGGCGAGTTATCAAAAACTGCGTCTGGGTTCAAGGGCGAAATGCGAGCAAACATTTCCGGTAGAGCATGCAGCCCGTAAGCATAAACTTCTGATGCGGCAATGTCAGGGTACTCCCACATTTTAAACTGCTGGCTATTAATAACCCATCGGGAATCAGAACGAAGTTTATTAACAATGCAATGAGAAAGACGAGTATGAACACCATCAAACTTGCCGTTATAGAGCTGTGGCTTGTCTTTGACAGTGTTGATACCTGCGCAGCCTGTTAACAGGATAGCGATGAGCAGAATAGATTTTTTCATGAAGCCCTCCTCCGAAATAATCCAGGGGAATTCTGGGGAGCTATATTAATGACGACTATGATCCTGTCGCATCGCAATGTAAAGAACCAAACGGCCCATTTTCGGGTGACTGCAATGCCAGATATAAACCTGCGGAGCCAAGGCTGATGCCCCAATTTTCTAAGTGGCGAACTAAAAATAACGAGGCCGGCATCGAGATGAGCGAAAAAGATGGGGTGCGTGCGCTACATCTTGGCAGTAGCATGGTTCAAAGTGCAATGCGGCTAACCGCTCCTAATGAACTGGAGTTGGCCTACACACGTTGCATGATGGGATTTCTACTTTTTCATCCTAACCCAATCCATATTGTGATGATCGGTCTGGGTGGCGGTTCATTAGCGAAGTTTGTGCATAAGCGGATGCCACAAGCAAAAACCACTGTGGTAGAGATCAATCCGCAGGTCATCTCTACCGCCCGCAGCTATTTCTCCCTACCTAACGATAATGAACGTCTGCAGGTGGTGATGGCGGAGGGGAGTGAATATATTGCGAGGAATCCTGCAACTGCAGATGTATTAATGATCGACGGTTTTGACGATGGTTGTCAGGCGGGGACGCTTTGTAGTCAGGATTTCTATAACCGAGCACGCGAATCTCTTAACAGAAATGGAGTTCTCGTGGTGAATCTGCTCAGTAGAGATAAGGGGCGAGATGAGTATATGCGACGAATCGAACATAGTTTCAACGGTCATGTGGCAATCCTGATGACGGAAGTTCGCGGCAATCAGATTGTTTTTGCACTAAAGCACAGCCCTGGTAAATTAGCGTGGGAGGAATTAAGACGGCGTGCAGAAAATCTAGAAATTGAATTCGCTCTTCCATTCTCCAAGTTCATATTGGGACTACGTAAATATAATCCACATGGCGGCGGGTATCTAGAGATCTGATCTGTTTTTTGCTCAGATTGCCAACTGTTCAATCCGCATCATGCAGATAGGAGCTGGTTATGGTAAAGTTCCTTAATATCGACGAGACGAGTAAAGTAGACCATGGAATTATACGAATCCGAGCACACTAAATTCATACGCGAACTATTTGCAAAAAATCCTCAACTGGCTGAAGAGCAGAAAGAAGCTCGAGCCATTTGGTGGGATAAGAAACTGGATAAGGTTGAACGCCAAAGATTTGAGGAGGCGAACGTGCCCCAGACGGGCTATGTCTATTTCGCCCAGAAATAGCCTCGGTTAGAGGGCCTCGAACACTCCCGCTGCGCCCATCCCAGTGCCAATGCACATGGTCACCATACCGTACTTCTGTTTATGCCGACGCATTCCGTGAAGCAAGGTAGCAACACGGATAGCTCCGGTCGCACCCAGAGGGTGACCTAGCGCGATAGCCCCGCCCAGGGGATTGACCTTGGCCCGATCAAGGCCAAGATCGCCAATGACCGCGAGGCTCTGCGCGGCAAAAGCTTCATTCAGCTCGATCCAGTCAATAGCATCCTGTCTTAGTCCAACCTGCTGTAAAACCTTAGGTATCGCTTTGATCGGGCCAACACCCATAATTTCGGGAGGTACGCCAGCCACGGCAAAACCTAAGAAGCGACCAATCGGAGTGAGGTTGAATCGCCTTAAAGCGGCTTCGCTTACTACGATCACAGCACCCGCTCCGTCAGACATCTGAGAGCTGTTACCCGCAGTGACCGAGCCTTTGGCGGCAAATACTGGTTTCAGTTTGCTGAGTGCTTCTAGGTTGGTTCCGGGGCGAGGACCTTCGTCAGCATTCCTGATAGCGGTCATGATTCGGACCTCATGCGAGGAAAGATCGGGCCTTCTTTCCTCAATGATGTAGGGTGTGATCTCTTGCTCAAACTCGCCAGCCGAAATAGCCTCGAGAGCTCGAGTATGGCTGGTCACGGCAAACTCATCCTGGGATTCTCGGCTTATTTTCCAGCGCTGCGCCACCTTTTCTCCAGTCATGCCCATACCATAAGCAATGCTGACATTCTCACTATGAAGAAATATTTCAGGATTCATGGCTATTTTGTTGCCCATCATAGGAACCATACTCATACTCTCCGTGCCGGCTCCGACCATGACATCGGCCTCACCCAGTCGGATGCGGTCAGCGGCCAATGCAACGGCCTGGAGCCCGGAAGCGCAGAAACGGTTGACGGTCATGCCAGGCACATTGTTGGGCAGCCCTGCCATGAGAAGTGCCACACGTGCGACATTGATACCCTGCTCTGCCTCGGGCATTGCGCAACCAGCGATAACGTCATCAACCGCGGATGGGTCTAGTCCAGGACATTGAGCCAACGCGCTCTTCAGCACATGCACCAGCAGATCATCCGGTCGGACATTCTTGAACATTCCTCGCGGAGCTTTGCCGACAGGGGTACGTACGGCGGCGACGATGTAAGCATCTTGAGTCTGTTTTTGGGCCATCTCGATTCTCCTCAGCACTAGTTTCGCAAGGGTTTGCCCGTTTTCAACGTATATTCCACCCGGGCCTGTGTCTTTTCAGTTGCGAGCAGTTCAATAAATGCAGTTCGTTCCAATTCCAGGAACCAGGCTTCGTCTACTAGGCTGCCGGGAGTTAACTCGCCACCGCACATAACATGCGCGACCTTGCTGCCGATCAGGTAATCGTGTTCGGAGATGAAACCACCCTCTAACATATTGATCAGCATGCCCTTGATGGTAGCAATGCCGGTACTTCCTGCCACCGGAATATTGCGATATTGCAAGGGAGGGCGATAACCAGATTCCGACAGAGCCATAGCCTGAGCCTTGGCGGTATGGAGCAACTCAAACCGGTTCATTACCACCAGATCAGCCGGGCGTAGATAGCCAAGTTCCTTAGCTTGTTCAGCACTCTTGGCCATTTGGGCAGTGGCCACTGTTTGGAAATAATTTTTTAGTAGCGGGAAGGGGTCTCCATCATTCGCCGACCGCGCTGCGCGCAGGGCGAGTTCCTTGCAGCCACCGCCTGCAGGTAATAAGCCAACGCCCACTTCTACCAGTCCGATATAGCTCTCAAGTGTGGCGACGGCACGGTCGCAGTGCATTACAAATTCGCAACCACCACCCAGCGCGAGCCCGTCAACAGCTGCCACAGTGGGGATCATCGAGTATCTAAGATCTTGTGAGGTTTGTTGAAATTGGGCAACCATCGATTCGACCTCTGCGAGTTTCCCGGCCATCAGTGCATCGGCAAGATTAAGATTGTGTGCGGCCTTGAGAACTGCAGCTTGTGCTGTTTTTTTAATTTTCCGGGCCAACAGGCTCAGCGTGGAAGGCGGGCTATCGCTTTTCAAGCGGTCGGTAGCCTTTTGTAGGTTGGCCCCTGCGGAGAATGGAGGCTCGGTTTGCCAGATGACCAGAGCGCGGCAATTAGATTCCGCTTCTTGTATTGCATGCTGGAGCCCATCCAATACATCATTTCCAATGGTGTGCATCTTGCTCTTGAAGCTAACGATAGCAATGTCATCGCCGGTGTGCCACATACGGATTGCATCAGTCTCGAATATGGTCGTACCGTATTGCACCCCCTCCCCAAGGAGTAGATCTGGAAATAGCTGCCGACGGTAGACCGGGAGGCTTGGGCGTGCGCGCAGAGTATTGGAAGATGGAGCATATGAACCCTGCGAATCATGCACGCCAACTCGATCCGGTTCGAGCACCCAGCTGGGCAAGGGTGCATCACTCATACTGTTACCTGAGGTGATATCCGCGTTCACCCAACCCGCGATCTGGCTCCAACCTGCCTCTTGCCATATTTCAAATGGCCCAAGTTTCCAGCCAAATCCCCACCGTATAGCAAGATCTAGATCGCGAGCATTATCCGCGATAGCAGTCAGATGCAAAGCGCAGTAATGAAATAAATCTCTATAAATCGCCCACAGGAATTGAGCCTGAGGATGTGCGTTGGCGCGCAGTAATGCGAATCTTTCGACAGGGTCTTTAAGCTTTAGAATCACTTTGATCTCGTCGTTAACAGCATCTGTAGCAAGACGATATGTCCGCGTGTTGAGATCGAATACGTGTATCTCTTTACCCACCTTCTGGTAAACCCCGCATTTGCTCTTTTGTCCCAGCGAACCATTGTTGATTAATCCTTGCAGCCAATCTGGGGGTGTAAAGTATCTGTGCCACGGGTCTTCAGAAAGGCCGTCGCGCATGGTATTGATCACATGTGCAAGGGTATCCAGCCCGACTACATCCGCAGTACGGAAGGTTGCGCTCTTGGGACGGCCGATAAGGGGTCCGGTCAAGGCATCAATCAGGTCAAAGCTGAGATTAAATTTTCGGCCGTGGTGCATGGTGGCGAGCATGGAGAACATGCCTACCCGGTTCGCGATGAAGTTGGGCGTGTCCTTGGCGCGGATTACGCCCTTGCCAAGATAGGTGACGAGGAATGCTTCGAGATCATCTAGCATTGCAGCATCACTATCTTCGTAGGGAATCAATTCAACCAGGTGCATGTAGCGGGGTGGGTTGAAAAAATGAACTCCGCAAAAACGACGGCGAAGATTTTTGGGGAACGCTCTGGCTAACTGGTTAATAGAGAGGCCAGAGGTATTACTGGCAAAGATCGTGTGTTCACTGAGGTATGGTGCAACCTTGGCGTACAACTCTGCTTTCCAATCCATGCGCTCAGCAATGGCCTCGATCACAATATCGCAATCCTTGAGCAGATCAAGATGCTCACCGTAATTGGCGGGCTGGATACAGGCCGCTCTGGTCGTGGTGGACAGCGGTGAGGGCTCTTGTTTTCGCAGGCGTTCAACCGCCTTAATTACGCTATCGTTAGGATCCCCTTGTTGACTAGGGAGCTCGAATAGCAGTGTCTCGATATTAGCATTGGCTAAGTGCGCTGCAATCTGCGCCCCCATAACGCCCGCACCTAGCACCGCAGCCTTACGCACGATGAAATTATTGTTTCTCAATTGATCCCCCCGTCACATTCGGCCTTCTACTCACTCTTTTGGAACTGCTCGTGGTTTGCGCTGCTCGTCAACGGCTACATAAGTTAAGACCGCTTCTGTCACCTTGCTGCATACTTCTGCCCCACCCTCGCGCGGGCCCCGTTGGGCATAAACTTCCACATTGACCGCGATTGATGTATTCCCTACCCTGATAATTTCTGCATAGAAACTCACTAGATCGCCAACAAAGACCGGTTGCTTGAAAACAAAAGAATTGACCGCAACCGTCACCACCCGTCCGCGTGCACGGCGAATGGCGGGCAGACTGCCTGCAATATCCACTTGCGCCATGATCCATCCCCCAAAAACGTCGCCGGCGTAGTTAGTGTCTGTCGGCATCGGAACGATGCGAAGGATAGGGTCTCGCCCGGTCGGCAGAGACGTGAGGATTTCAGAATTATCATTCACTTTTGTCGGATCTCAATGTTTGGCAAGCTGTCATTTCAACGGGTGGGTTGGCCCGCATAGAGTTCATCAATCTCGATCTTGTAGCGCTCTAGCACCTGTCCCCGCCGAAGTTTTAGAGTGGGCGTGAGCATGTCATTCTCAACCGTCCACGGTAAGGCAAGTAGTACAACGCGACGGATCTTCGCATAACCTGGAAAATCGCGTATTTGATGCGCGATCTTCTCCAGCACGACCTCCTTGGCCCGTGAGTTATTCAGCATAGGTTCAAGATTAGGATCAAGATTGTACTGCAAAGCAAGGCTTCCCCAATTGCGCGGGTTTAACACCACTAATGCACTCAAATACGGCCGCCCCTCACCGAGCAGCATGATTTGGTGAAACAGATGATCACGTAGAATTGCCGCTTCCATATCTACTGGAGGAATCTTTTCTCCATTGGACATGACTATAATTTCCTTCAGGCGACCGGTAATGGTCACTCGACCCTGCTCATCAATGTGCGCTATATCTCCAGAATTGAGCCATCCATCGTCTGTCAGTACTGCTTTTGTGGCTTCAGGGTTATGCCAGTAGCCCATCATCACATTGGGGCCGTGGACTAGTAGGGCATTGTGTTCGCCGAGTTTTACGGTAACACCCGGAATGGGTGGGCCGACACTGGACGGAAAATTATTTTCGAAGGTGTTGGTGCATACAACGGGGCTACTTTCAGTCATGCCATATCCTTGCAGAATGGGCAAACCCAGTCCGATGAACATACGCGAGACCTCTGTTGGTAAAGCGGCACCACCGCTCATCGCCATTCTCAAACGGCCCCCCAGTTTATCCATGACCTTACGAGCGACTAGTTTATTCAATAGTGGCCATAGCAAGTGTGAAGCATGCCAAGGGGTTCGCCCCTGCAGGTGTTCAAAACGACTGTAACCAACATCTACCGCCAGGTCGAATACGTACCGTCCTAGCGATGAGCCTTCCTCAAGCTTAGTACAGACACCGGTATGAATTCGCTCATAAATGCGCGGAACCGAAACTAGCAGGGTGGGGCGAATTGTTAGCAGATCCTCTTGCAGTTGCTGGATTGAGCGGGCATGAGCGACAGTGGCTCCGGCCATCATCGGCAGGTAGTAACCTGCAGTGCGCTCAAAAGTATGAGATAGCGGCAGAAAAGACAGCAGTAGATCGCACTGCTCAACTCGTATAACTTGTAGGCAGCTATACGCATTGCTGAGAATGTTGAAGTGACTGAGCATAACCCCCTTGGGGCGACCAGAAGTGCCTGAAGTGTAAATGATGGTGGCAAGGTCATCCGACGCACAGAGATGCATGACCTCACCAGCTGGGCTTGGTGGAGGTAACCAACCAGGCAGCGCTCGAACTAAGTCACGATCAGCCCAATTGGTATCCTCGGCAAATGGACTGATTGTCACCACCCGTAACAAGCCGCCGAGCTGACCACGTACTTCAGAGAACATCTGCCACTGTGGCATATTCTCTAATAGCAGCATCTTAGCGCCGGAGTCGTTCAGGACATAGGATGCGTTCTCAGGGCGGTCAGCTGTATAAAGAGGGACCACCACTAAACCCAGGCCCAGCGCAGCCTGGTCCAGCATCACCCATTCAGGGCAATTTCTTGCCATCACGGCGATGCGGTCTCCTGCGACTAAGCCCTCTCCCATGAGGGCCAGTTGCCAGCGGGCAACCTCTCGGGACATTTGCACCCAAGTGTGATCGCGCCACTTGCCATCCGATGGATCATAGTCCCGGTAAGCCACTCCGTTCGGCGAGCGACGGACGCGCTCATTGAACAAACCAGCCAGCGTTCCGGCAGCCTCTACTGTGATGATGTCCAACGATTTTTGTTGCGGCATGACCACCTTTACACCAATAATTTATTTTTGCGTACCGAAGTCTGATGGAAAGTCATCCACCATAATGACATGTCGGCGTAGCGACTTCATTTCTGTTAATGACTCCGCCTCAATGGCAGTGATAATGCCCAGTTCCAGTGCTTCAGTAATCTTCTCATCACCTTGCGTGGAAATAAGGCCAGACTTGACTGCAGCACGGACCTTGGACTCCGTGATCTCACATTGCGTCGCGCACCGAAGGGCCTTTTCCAAAATGCCTATTGGCTCATCTGAGGAGCTTGGTATATAGATTCCTGCAGTTAGGCGGTCACGCGCGTCACTCGGTTCCAGCATCAGCATCGCCACCATGTGACCTAGGTCATCGCCAGGAGGGGGGTACGTTTTGCCCAGTGGAAATATCAGCGCCCGCAGCACCCATGCCGCAAGCCGGTTAGGAAAATTATTCAGTAAGCCATCGAATGCTTGCTGTAAATGATAAAGTGCGTCCTGTATCGACCAATTAAGCAACGGCAAATCGGAAGCTGGACGGGCATCATCCTCGAAACGTTTCAGCGTCGCTGAGCACAGGTATAGCAGGCTGAGAATATCGCCCAGTCGGGCAGAGAGCTTTTCCTTGCGCTTGAGAGACCCACCCAGAGCGAGCATGGAGATATCTGCGGCCAGCGCAAAGGCAGCTGACAGTCGGCTCAGTTGTTGGTAGTAATGTCGTACCTCGGGAGCGACATTGAGGGGCGCACCTGCCAGAGAGGAGCCGGTTAGTCCATGAAATAGTGATCTCAGGCTATTACCAACACTGAAGGAGAGGTGCGCCATCAGCGTCTGGTCAAACTCCAGAGAAGCGCGGCCGAGATCGCTGTCATTGGCCGCATGAATTTCCTTAAGTACATAGGGGTGGCAGCGGATCGCCCCCTGCCCGAATATCATCATACTGCGAGTAAGGATATTTGCACCCTCCACCGTTATGCTGACAGGAGTTTGCTGGTAGGTGCGTGCGAGATAATTGCTGGGACCCATGCAGATGCCCTTGCCCCCGTGCACATCCATCGCATCATTAATGGTCTGCCGGCTGCGCTCAGTGAGATGGTACTTGACGATGGCAGAGATGACAGAGGGTTTCTCCCCTAGATCGACTGCGCCCGCTGTCATCACACGAGCTGCATCCATCATGTACGTATTTCCGCCAATACGAGCGAGAGCCTCTTCAACCCCCTCGAAACGACCGATGGGCATACCAAACTGGGTCCTGACCCGGCCATACGCCCCGCTGGTAAGGGCCGCTAGTTTAGCGGCACCAGTAGCCGTCGCGGGCAATGAAATCGAGCGACCAGCAGCGAGGCAGTTCATCAGCATTCGCCAACCGATACCGACTCCACCGAGTCCGCCGATCACCCATTCCATCGGGATGAATACATCCTGACCAGAGTTAGGGCCATTCTGAAAGGCAGCATCGAGCGGGAAATGGCGTCGGCCGATATTGACCCCCGGGGTATTGGTGGGGATTAGTGCTAGTGTAATGCCGAGATCTTTTTTGGTGCCGAGCAGACCATCCGGGTCGTAAAGCTTGAATGCCAATCCCAGCAGCGTCGCAACCGGGCCCAGTGTGATGTAGCGCTTTTCCCAGGTGACGCGCATTCCTAGGACATCCTGGCGGCCATTGAATTCGCCCTGACAGACAGTGCCTGAGTCAGGGATTGAGCCGGCATCCGACCCGGCACTTGGGCCGGTAAGTGCGAAACAGGGGACCTCCAATCCCTTCGCTAAGCGGGGTAGGTAATGGTTTTTTTGTTCCTCGGTACCGTAATGCAGCAAGAGTTCCGCTGGGCCAAGTGAGTTTGGCACCATCACTGTTACTGCCGCCGTGCCGCTGCGAGAGCCGATCTTCATTACCACTTCCGAATGGGCAAGCGCAGAAAATCCGTGCCCGCCGTATTGCCTCGGGATGATCATGCCGAAAAAACCATTTTGCTTAATGAATTGCCAGACTTCAGGTGGCAGATCATGAAGTTCGCGAGTGATCTTCCACTCGTCCAACATCTCGCACAACTGCTCCACCGGACCGGCGAGGAAGTTCCTCTCCTCGGTCGTCAGTTGAGGCTTGGGGTAGGCTAGGAGCTTATTCCAGTCGGGCTTGCCGCTGAATAGGTCTCCATCCCACCAAACGGTACCCGCATCTAGAGCCTCCTGTTCGGTCTGCGAGACCTGGGGTAGGATATTGCGGAAAATTTTGAGCACAGGGTTTGAAACGAGCGCTCGCCGGAGTGACGGAACAAGCAGAACTGTGCCGATGATGACGGGCAGTAACAGGAGCAGGGAAAAAAGAGTCATGGTAGAGATGAGTTCTCCTGCGAAGGTGAGGGAAACTAGGGCATATTAACCTAAACCTGTAACTGGGAACCACGAAACGGGTTTCGTATGTGAGCAGCGGTGTTCACGACAATCATTTCATGCTCATCCGGTTATCTACCTTTTTAACGCCTTCTACCATCCAGGTGAGGGTGTTGGCGCGATCGATCTGGCTCTGAGTTTTAACCAACCCACTCAGTATGATCTCGCCAGCGCGGGCTTCGACCTGCAAGTCCAGTCCGCTGAGTTCCGAGTCAGTTAGTAACGAGGACTTCACTGTGGAGGTCAGGGTGTTGTCATCCGCTAGCGCTTTTTTTGGCGGCTCTACCCAGGTCTCATGCACGCCCTCACCAAATTTTTGGCATGAGCTGATGGATAGGATGCCGGTCAGGACCATGACCAGCGGAAGTAACTTGCGGTGATTTTTCATGATGCCTCCTTTCATGAGATTGAGAGCCAGTAGTAATTAATTAAGACATGAGCCCGGTAGCTGTCGCGAACATAAGTTTGCTGCCCTATCCAAAATGATCGCTTGCAGATACGTCGATACTTGTTGTGCAAGATCCTGAGACAGGCAGTCAAACCCATGCAGTCCTTGCATCGGACGAAGCCAGGTGAGTTGGCGTTTAGCCAGTTGGCGGGTGGCGGCTATTCCCATTGACCGCATTTCATTCATGCTGACTTCTTTATTCAGGTACATCCGTACTTGGCGGTAACCGACACATCGCATTGCAGGGGTATCGGCATCAAATTCAAATTTATCAAGGAGAGAACGTACTTCGTCAATCAGTCCAAGGTTAAGCATCTCGTCGAAGCGATGTGAAATTCGCTGATGCAGCATCACGCGTTCACTTGGAATTAGGGCGATATGTATAGTCTGATAGGGTAAGTCGACAGATCTGGGCTTTGTCAGGATCTCAGACATTGGTTTTTTGGCGAGGTAACACACCTCCAGTGCGCGCTGGATGCGCTGACTATCAGTCGACTTAATCCTGGCGGCACTGACGGGGTCGATCTGCTGAAGCTGAAGGTGCATTGCAGGCCAACCGAGATCTTCAGCCATGCTACTGATAGTCATGCGGAGCTCACTATCTGCAGCGGGTAATTCAGATAGTCCATGCATCAGTGCTCGAAAATAAAGCATAGTCCCGCCAACAAGAAGCGGGATATTTCCGCGCCTGGTGATCTCGCCCATCGCGAGCAGCGCGTCATCACGGAACTGTCCTGCGGAATAACGCTCGTATGGCTCGATCAGGTCGATCAAGTGGTGAGGTATGGCGGCCAGAGTTTCGGTATTAGGTTTGGCGGTACCGATATCCATATGACGGTATACCTGAGCTGAATCCACGCTAACGATTTCCACCGGTAGATGGCGGGAGATTTCTAAGGCAACACTACTTTTGCCGCTGGCGGTCGGCCCCATCAGAAAGATCGCGGGAGGGTAGTTTTGATCAGTTTTGAGTATCTGGTTCAGCGCCGACATTTATTTAATCTAGATGAGCTATTAAGTGATGCTCGAATCGACGCGAGAGATTTAGGTCAGTCAGGGAATGCCACGTTGCTATCTCGCATCCAAATTACTTCTCTAGGCCGAAGTATAGCCCGCCCAACATGATAAAAGCCAGACTCGATGTCGTGGTGGGTGGCGATCATTTCAGTTAGAATTCATGCTGATTTACAGCGTAAATTTGACTCTTTTTTTGGTAACTTTTTATGATCCTGATCCTTACCCCGGGCACCCATCCAGATAACGCCGAGTATCAGCAGTTACTGGAGCGACTGTCTAACATGCCGGGGATTACTACCCGTATACATACCGAGATTGGGATTGGGCAGACCCTGACTGAGATATACCTGATTGGCAATACCACGGCCCTGACACTTGAGGATATGCAAGGACTGCCGTGCGTAGAGAGGGTGGTCCGCGTCTCGGAGGAGTACCGTGTTTTGGGGCGGCACAAGGGCGATGACCGGCCTACGCATTTTGATTATAACGGCGTTCGTTTCGGACAAGACACTCTGAACCTATTTGCTGGGTTATGCGCGGTAGATACGCCCGAGCATGTCGAGATGATGCTAAGAGCATTACGCGACCATGGCCAGGTCTGTACCCGCATGGGAGCCTACAAGCCTCGCACCAGTCCTTATGCATTTCAGGGGCACGGCAAGAATTGTCTGCCGTACGTACTCGACCTGGCTGGAAAGTATGGCATCAAGGTCATCTCCATGGAAATCACTCACGAATCGCATGTCGATGAAATTCGTGAGGCACTTAATCAGACCGGCAGCCCGGCCGGTGTGATGCTGCAGATTGGTACTCGTAATACGCAGAATTTCGAGCTACTTAAAATCGTTGGCCGCCAGCAGAATTTTCCGGTTCTGATCAAGCGGGGTTTTGGCATTACCCTAGATGAGTCCCTTAATGCGGCAGAATACCTGGCCTCTGAAGGTAACCACAAGGTGGTGTTTGGCCTACGAGGAATGAAGACCAATATGGCAGACCCTCATCGCAACTTTGTGGATTTCGCTCATGTGCCGGTGGTCAAGCGATTGACTCGCATGCCGGTATGCATAGACCCATCGCATTCAGTTGGAGCTCGCACCTGTTCCCCGGACGGGATACTCGACATCATGCATGTTACTGCCCAGGGCATCATCGCCGGTGCCAATATGGTGTTGGTGGATTTTCATCCAGTGCCGAGCAAGGCGCTGGTCGACGGGCCTCAGGCATTATTAATCAGAGAGCTGCCACAGTTTCTGGAAGATGTTCGCATTGCCCGCGAGGCTTATCTGCAGCGCGCAGCACTCGCTGAACGGTACTGCCAAGAATAAGGGGTATTAGAACATTTCCTCCGCGGCACAGTTTATTTTAAGACCCTTTCATAGAGTCTCTTCTCTCTTAGGAAGGGTCTCTGGCATAAGCCCGGCGTTTCTGGTGTTGTTGTTTTTGTCCTCACTATTCTCGTATGTACCCATTGGGATAGCCGCCTCGGCAGGGGCCCCGCTAAGGCTGGCCGATGACCGCGGCCATAGCATTTATTTGGAGCGTCCCGCAAGGCGCATCATCTCACTCTCTCCTAGCATCACCGAGTTGGTATATGCTGCCGGCGCTGGCGACAAGCTCGTGGGAGTGAGTATTCAGAGTGATTATCCGGCATTTGGAAGATCCATCCCGGAAATTGGGGGGGTGTCTGGGCTTGATCTGGAGAGGCTGATAATGCTTAGACCTGATCTGGTGATTGCGTGGGGTAGTGGTAACGCTGTGGATATTGATAGACTCGAAAAACTTGGCTTACCCGTTTTTGTGACGGAAGCGGCTAGACTGGAGGACATCCCGAGGCTGTTACGATTAATCGGGCAGGTGGCTGCAACCCCAGTCGAGGCGGAGTCCTCAGCACTTTCCTTTGAAACAGAACTTCGAATGATCAAGCAGAGCAATGCTGGTCGGCAGCGCATCAGTGTGTTTCTGCTGATTTGGAGTCAACCACTAATGACAGTAAATGGCGACCATATTATCAGTGACATTATTAATCTATGTGGAGGGATCAATATATTTGCCACAGCGTCGACCCTAGCGCCAGTGATTTCGGCTGAAAATTTGTTACAGGCCGACCCTCAGGTCATTATTGGCGGAGTATTACCTGAAAGCGGAGCGGGAGCGCTCTGGCAGCGGTTTCCACAGATGAGAGCAGTGAGGAATAAGCATTTATTTTTTGTTCACCCTGACTTGCTTCACCGTCAGACGCCACGGATGTTGCAGGCAGTCAAAGAGGTGTGTATGTACCTAGATCAAGCCCGCTTGGAGTAAGAGCATCAATAGGAATGCACATTTTCACTCGGGGGGGGCGGTGCAAATGCTTGTTCAGAAGTTGATCCATGGAGGCGTGACCACTAGACTGCAGGCATTCTAAGGGAGTTGAGTGCCGTATTTCTCAAAATGAGTGCTAGACACTGTGGGCTCAGATAGGAAAATTTAATTGGAGAGGGGCCCGAATGCTTTAGAATATTCGCCGAATGAGGTCAGATTATTATGGAGAATGAGCAATGATCAAAGTATTACTTGCAAACCCTAGAGGCTTCTGTGCCGGGGTAGATCGGGCGATCGAGATTGTCGAGCGGGCCCTGACCATGCACGGCGCACCAATTTACGTACGCCACGAGGTGGTTCATAACCGTTTCGTGGTAGAGAATCTTGAAAAAAAGGGGGCGGTATTCGTCGAGAATCTCGACGAAGTGCCCAGCGGGAGCATTCTAATTTTCAGCGCCCATGGTGTCTCGCATGAGGTGCGTCGCGAGGCTGATGCACGAAAATTCAAGGTGTTCGATGCCACCTGCCCTCTGGTCACTAAGGTTCATATGGAAGTCGGAAAGATGCGCGATCAGGGGAGGGAGGTCATCATGATCGGCCACCAGGGGCATCCGGAAGTAGAGGGCACTATGGGGCAAGCAGAGGGGCATGGCCCGGCGATGTACCTGGTCGAGACAGAAAGCGATGTCGCCGACTTACAAGTTAAGAATCCTGACAACTTGGCTTATGTCACCCAGACCACACTCTCAGTTGATGATGCCACTCGGGTAATCACGGCCTTAAGAAAACGCTTTCCAAAGATCGTTGGACCGAAAAAAGACGATATTTGTTATGCCACACAAAATCGTCAGGATGCGGTCAAGTTGATGGTAAATCAATGTGATCTTGTGATTGTGGTCGGTTCTCCCAACAGCTCTAACTCTAACCGCTTGTGTGAGGTTGCACGAAATGCCGGCGTGGACTCTTATATGATAGACCGTGCCGAACAATTACAGGACGAGTGGCTCGCAGGCAAAGTCCGAATTGGTATCACCGCCGGAGCTTCCGCACCGGAAGTGTTGGTGCAAGAGGTGATATCACGATTGAAACAAATTGGGTCGGAGCAGGAAGGCGGCGTGGTAGTGGAGGAGTTGAGCGGGGTGATTGAGGCGGTAGTCTTTCCGCTACCAAAGAGTTAATTGGGGCGATAAGCGAGTAAGTCTTTTCTAGGCTCCCCAGCCAGACTGGTAAGGGGAAACGTCGAATGGTTGCGCTACACCAGTCATTTCATTTAACAGGATCTTGGCGCTAGCTGGGGCCATGGTTACGCCATAACGGAAGTGACCACTGTTGATGTAGAGATTGTCGAGCTGAGGGTGACGCCCGATAGTTGGAATATTATGTGGTGAAGCTGGGCGCAGACCAGACCACTGTTGTACTGGCGCCATGCCTGACAATGCCGGTAATAATTCTTGTGCACCCTTGAGCAGATTGTCGCGTGCAGCGGCAGTGACCCCCTTATCAAAACCAACATCTTCTAGCGTGCTGCCAATCAGCAGGCAACCATCGCGACGAGGTATCAAATACAAATCGTCTTTTAATAGGATGAAACGTAGAGGTGCCACAGAAAACCTGAACAGTAACATCTGTCCGCGCGCAGGTTTGATATCGAGGTCAAGGGCGTGTTGTCCGAGCACTTGCTTGCTCCAAGCGCCAGCGGCGACGACGTATTGCCCTGCACTGAAAGTTCCGCACGCAGTAGCAATTGAATTTACTTGGCCGTTCCCGGCTACGATGTGACTCACAGCGCACTGCTCGACAATTCGGCCGCCTAGCAACTCCACTCTTTTGCGCAGCGCCCGCAAGAGGCGCGGGTTTCTCACTTGTGCAACATCTGATAGAAGGAGCGCATCACATTCTCTGTCGGTCCCCCCTCCCGTTCTAGGAATAGAAAGAGCATCATACTGGGAAGCCCTCTCCACCTTAACCCCGTGCGATGTGCACCACTGTTGCGCATCGCACATGCTAAAGGGGGGAAGCACCAGCATTCCGCTCCTCTCATACTCCGGGTCGATCCCGCTTACGGTATGCAACTCATCCATCCAGTTGGCGAATAGAGAGGCACTATAATTAGTCAGCCGGGTCACCTCATTTGGGTAATCCCACGGGCACAATGGCGAGAGAATGCCGCCACCCGCCCAAGAAGATTCAAGCCCCACTTCGCCTCGTTCCAGTAAGGTTACGGTTGCGCCTTGTAAGAGCAGCTGTTCGGCTGTAGCGAGGCCAATGATACCAGCGCCAATTACAATAAAATCTTGATCCATCTCTCTGTTATTCATTATATTTAGCTTGCTGTTGACCTGTTGAGGCGACAATTAATTGCCCTGCTCGTAATATTTATCCTGCTTTATCCACACCGTACGTGGTGGTAATATTGCACTAATTTAATATTAGGTGCAGGCATCATGGCTGGTCATAGTAAGTGGGCTAATATCAAGCACAAGAAGGCCGCGACAGATGCTAAGCGCGGAAAGATTTTCACGCGACTCATCAAGGAAATCACTGTCGCTTCGCGTCTCGGAGGTGGGGATCCAGCCAGCAATCCGCGAATGCGACTCGCCATCGATAAGGCGTATGAGCATAACATGCCTAAGGATAACGTTGAGAGAGCAGTTAAGCGAGGAAGCGGCGAACTGGACGGGGTAAATTACGAGGAGGTCCGCTATGAAGGATACGGTATTGCGGGTGCTGCCGTACTGGTTGACTGTCTGACCGATAACCGAGTACGAACCGTAGCTGATGTGCGACATGCCTTCACTAAGTACGGGGGGAACCTTGGTACGGATGGCTCAGTTGGGTTCCTATTCAAGCACTGTGGTCAGATGATTTTTGCCCCAGGGACCAACGAGGATAAGCTCATGGAAGGGGCCTTGGAAGGGGGTGCGGAAGATGTAATTAGCAACGATGACGGCAGCATCGAAGTAATCACAGCACCATATGAGTTAACAGCTGTCAAAATAATCCTAGAAAAGGCAGGCTTCAAAGCAGAGCACGCTGAGGTAACGATGAAACCTGAGAATGAGGCAACATTAACCGGTGACGATGCGGTGAAAATGCAAAAGCTACTGGATGCACTGGAGAGTATTGATGATGTGCAAGAAGTCTATACTACAGCAGTAATAATTTCCAGCGAGTGAAAAGATCCGCATCCTTGGAATAGACCCCGGCTTGCGTATTACCGGTTTCGGGGTCGTAGACAAAATGGGCAGCAGCTTGACTTACATCAGCAGTGGCTGCATCAAGACTCCGGACGGAGAGCTGCCGCTGCGCCTGAAATCTATCCTGGAGGGCCTTAATGAGGTTATCGCAGAGCATCACCCCGACCAAGTCGCGATCGAGCAGGTATTCGTCAATATTAATCCTAAATCGACGCTGATGCTGGGACAGGCACGAGGAGCTGCAATCTGTGCCGCGGTGTTGAAGGGTCTTACCGTTGCAGAATATACCGCACTCCAAGTCAAGCAGGCGGTAGTTGGTAACGGCCATGCAAGAAAAGAACAAGTACAAGAAATGGTGAAGCGGCTGTTGAAGCTTGATGGCAGCCCTAGCGAAGACGCGGCAGATGCGCTTGCTTGCGCAATTTGTCATGCGCACGGCGGGCAAGGCTTGGGAGGGATTTCGACAGCGGGCTATCGGATGAAGCGGGGGCGGTTGGTATGATTGGCCGTATAACGGGGCTATTGCTAGAGAAACGCCCGCCGCTCGTACTTGTGGACGTGCAAGGAGTCGGGTATGAAATTGACGTGCCTATGAGCACGTTTTATCAGATGCCCGCCATCGGTGAGGAGGTCATACTTCACACTCATTTGGTGGTGCGTGAGGATATACATCTTCTATTTGGATTTGGCACGGAATCTGAGAGGCAGGCCTTTCGCCAGCTTGTAAAAATTTCCGGGGTGGGGGCAAGAACTGCATTAGCCGTCCTATCCGGCTTGAGCGTGGTTGATTTGCAGCAGGCGGTTGCAACTCAAGACAGCGACCGTCTCATCAAGACGCCCGGTATCGGAAAGAAGACTGCGGAGCGGCTGTTACTAGAGTTGCGTGACAAGCTCGATTTGAGCTTGGGTGAGGCTGCCAGCGGCGCTGTCGCAGCACTTGCCTCGAGAGGCGGCAATGACATACTCAATGCCCTGCTATCGCTAGGTTATAATGACCGCGAAGCAAGTTGGGCTATCAAGCAGCTGCCTACTGGGGTTGCTGTGTCGGACGGGATCCGTCAGGCATTAAAGCTACTGTCAAAAGAAAAATAATGAAGGTAACTTGCTCCGCACCCAATGAAAGATTGCACGGTCTACGGTTCATCGTGCCGTCCTTGCCAGATTAATGATAGAAACTGATCGACTGATTGCTGCTGAGCCGACCTCTACCCAGGAAGAGGATCTGGAGAGGGCCCTGCGTCCTAAGTTTCTGGATGAGTATGTTGGTCAGGAAAAAGTTCGCGGGCAATTGCAGATTTTCATCGAGGCGGCTCGGCGGCGGAAGGAAGCGCTCGATCATGTCTTGCTATTTGGCCCGCCTGGATTAGGCAAGACGACACTAGCCCATATCATTGCGAGGGAGATGGGCGTGAACTTGCGTCACACTTCGGGACCGGTATTGGAGCGTCCTGGTGATCTGGCGGCACTCCTGACCAATCTTGAGACCAACGACGTTCTTTTCATCGACGAGATCCATCGCTTATCTCCGGTAGTAGAAGAGATTCTTTATCCGGCCCTGGAAGACTATCAGCTCGACATCATGATTGGTGAAGGTCCCGCTGCGCGATCCGTCAAGTTAGATCTGCCGCCGTTCACACTGGTAGGGGCAACTACCCGTGCAGGCATGTTGACCAACCCGTTGCGGGATCGATTCGGGATTATCTCTCGTCTGGAGTTTTATTCTGTAGAGGAACTAACCCGCATCGTCACGCGTTCAGCAGGATTACTTAATGTAGAAATTTCGTCCGACGGGGCGATAGAGATCGCCCAACGTTCTCGAGGCACCCCCCGAATTGTTAACCGTCTTTTGAGGCGGGTGCGAGACTTTGCTGAGGTCAAGGCGGAGGGGCGGATCACTCGCCCGGTGGCGGATGCGGCCCTGATCATGCTGGATGTCGACATTGCCGGATTAGATGTAATGGATAGGAAATTATTATTGGCGGTAATGGAAAAGTTTGGAGGAGGCCCGGTGGGGGTGGATAATCTCGCAGCGGCCATTAGTGAAGAGCGCGGCACTATTGAAGACGTACTAGAGCCTTATCTGATCCAGCAAGGTTACCTAAAGCGGACTCCGCGTGGGCGGATGGCCACAGTGATCGCTTACCAGCATTTCTGCATGGCATTGCCGAAGAATGGTTTGAGCGGAGAGTTATGGGATGGGAATTGAGGGTCTTTCCAATTGATGGATGCTGATATTTGCACTCAGACTGGTGGTGGAGAGGTGATTACAACGGCTGCCTTTTCTCTTCCTGTACGTGTTTATTATCAGGATACAGACGCGGGAGGGGTGGTCTATCATTCGAATTATCTTAATTTTATGGAGCGCGCGCGCTACGAATGGTTACGTGAAATGGGGTTTGATATTCACTCCCTAGTTCAAGTAAACAAGGTGATATTCATGATACGTTCACTCAGTATTGAGTACTTCAAGCCAGCGCTGCTGGACGATTCGTTGCAAGTGAGCGTGAAGGTGAAGGAGTTGGGCAGAAGCAGACTAACTCTCTGCCAAGAAGTGTTGCGTGGCCAGACTTTGCTAGCGGGTGCTGTTGTTAATGCAGTATGTGTGGGTGTTGATACTCTGAAGCCGGTGAGCGTGCCAGTGCCACTACGGCACAAACTTGGGAAAATATTATGAATGCATCAGTTACACAAGATATGTCTATCTTCTACCTAATTAGCAGTGCGAGCTTGCCAGTACAATTAGTGATGGTGTTGTTACTGCTGACCTCATTTATGTCGTGGTGGTTTATTTTTCGTAAGATGTTCGCCATACGGCAGGCGACGAAGCAGAGCGATGAGTTTGAAGATATGTTCTGGAAGGGCCCTGACCTTAACAAGCTCTACCAAAATGCCGGCAACACACGCAATTCGAAGGGCAGCATGGAGCGGATCTTTGAGGCCGGGTTTCGCGAGTTTATTAAGAATAAGCGCCAAGCAGGAATAGATATTAGTACGGTGATGGATGGTACGCGAAGAGCAATGCGAGCGACGTACCAGCGGGAGATGGATGGGCTTGAATCGCACCTATCTTTTCTGGCAACAGTGGGGTCGGTGAGCCCCTACGTTGGTCTGTTTGGCACGGTTTGGGGAATCATGAACTCTTTTCGTGGATTATCTAACGTCACTCAGGCTACGATTGCACATGTCGCTCCCGGCATTGCAGAGGCGCTGATTGCGACTGCGATGGGACTATTTGCTGCAATTCCAGCGGTCATTGCTTACAACCGATACGCGCATGATGTCGACAGGTTGGCAACCCGTTTTGAGAGTTTTATGGAAGAGCTGTCCAATGTGCTTCAGCGGCAAACAGCTTGATGGGAATGGTTTTATGGGGATTACATGATGGCTGAGCGACGTAACAAGCGCCGTCAGATGAACGAGATCAACGTCGTTCCATATATCGACGTGATGTTGGTGCTGCTGGTTATTTTCATGATTACTGCGCCACTCATCAGCCCCGGACAGATTGAGCTGCCGCAGATCGGTAAATCTCTAACACCTCCAGCAGCTCCACTGGAGGTGGTCATCAGGGCGGACGGCACACTGACTCTGCGTGACCGCGACAAAGCGGGCACTGAACAGATCGTCAGCCGCGCCCAATTGGTTGAAACAATCAAGCAAAAACAGTCTGAAAACGCGGATCAACCGGTTGTGATTGCTGCCGACAAGAGCGTGCGGTATGAAGAAGTGATGAACGTAATGGATATTTTGCAGCAGCAGCAAGTGAAAAAAGTCGGACTGCTAGCCAGGTCAAAATGAGCGCGCTGGTAATGCGAGACTCATCACACGCCGAACCGGGACTATTGCCAGCAGGAGCTATGGCTCTTCTGGTGCACGTGATTTTTTTTGTATTTATGGTTTTCGGTCTGAACTGGAAGAGCTATCCGCCACAGGGAATGACTGTCGATTTATGGGATAGTCTGCCCCCACCAAGCCAGTCGGCCGCTGGAGCAAAGCCGTTACCGCCTAAGCAGGCCCCGGCTGAGGTAAAGCCATTACCCCCTAAGCAAGAGGCGCCACCACCAACTAAGCCCGATATCGCGATTAAAGAGAAAATCGACCCCCCAAAGCCTGTCGAGAAGAAGCAGCCAGTGCCTGAAGAGCAAAAGCCGAGGGTTGCTGACGATTTAGAACAACTAGTGCGAGATCAGGAGGCACTTGAGAGTCAGCGGGCACAGCAGGCGGCGCAGTCTAGGGCGCTGGACGTGATCGCTGAATACAAGGCAAAAATAATGGCTAAGATCAGGAGCCGTATTGTCCTGCCGCCTAATATTCCAGATGATTCCGTGGCAGAACTGGACGTTACTTTGTTGCCAGGGGGTGATATTCTCAATGTGAGATTGCGGAAAAGTAGTGGTTACGCTGCATTTGACAGCGCGGTTGAGCGCGCCATTATCTTAGCTAAGCCACTTCCGTTGCCACCCGACCCGTCACTATTTCCCAAGTTCCGTGATTTGAGTCTCAAGGTGCATTATCGCGAATGATGAATAAATCACATGACTATTTATCGGGACCCCCGGTTAACACAATGAAACCTGGTTTTATGTTAGTAAGGCACCGTCAGCCCACTCGCTGCTCCCTTTTCCTAGCTCTTGTACTTTGGTCGATTAGCGCACCAATTCAGGCGGCACTCGACATAGAAATATTTGGGGGAGGCGCATCACGGATCCCTATCGCCATCATCCCCTTCGTAGGGGAAGAAAAACTTAAGCACGGCATCACAGCGGTGGTGGCGGCTGATCTCCAGCGGAGCGGCCTCTTTAGGCTGGTAGACTCATCCGGCCCGTCAATACGTGATCCTCGACAGATTGCGTACCCAGATTGGAAAAGTCGTGGGGCCAATGCGCTAGTGATTGGTAGCGCGGTGATGTTGCCTGATGGTCAAGTAGAGGTGGGTTTTTACCTGATGGATGTAGCAAAGCAGGTACAACTGACCGAGTACACTATGATCGTCCCAGCAGACAGGCTGCGTGCGGCAGCTCATCAGATAGCAGACATCATTTATGAAAAACTGACGGGGGATGTGGGGGTGTTCAGCACCCGCATTGCCTACGTGGTGAAGCAGAGTAATAAATACGCTCTGCAGGTCGCTGATGCAGATGGTTTCAATGCCCAGTCTATCATTGAATACAGCGAGCCGATCATCTCACCCGCATGGTCGCCGGATGGCACCCAGATCGCTTATGTGTCCTTTGAGAATAAGAAGCCAATAGTTTATGTGCAGACACTTGCAACTCGAGCCCGGAAGGCGGTTGCTAATTTTAAAGGAAGCAATAGCGCCCCAGCATGGTCCCCCGATGGCAAGAGGTTAGCGGTCGTGCTGTCCCTACAAGGCGGGTCGCAGATATTTCTAGTGAACGCAGATGGGAGCGGTCTGCAGAGGCTTAGTCAGAGCTCTGGGATAGATACGGAGCCTAATTTTTCGCCAGATGGACAGACAATTATATTTACTTCAGATCGTGGCGGCAGTCCTCAAATCTATCGTATGGCAGTCACAGGATCTGCGTCCGGGGCGGCCGAGCGGCTTACCTTTGAAGGGAGTTACAATGTAAGTCCGCATCACAGCCGGGATGGAAGGGGGTTTACCTTTATTCACCGCAACGGGGCTAATTTCAATGTAGCGGTACAGGACCTAGCGACCCGTCAGGTTCAGTTGCTAACAGACTCGCGTTTTGATGAATCTCCCAGCCCAGCCCCTAACGATAGGATGATTTTGTACGCAACTGAAATAAAGGGACGTGGTATATTGGCAGTTGTATCAAGTGATGGCAAAACAAGGCAAGAAATCTCTATACAGGCGGGGGATATAAGAGAGCCTGCATGGGGGCCTTTGCCAAAACAAATCAGACGTTAATAATAAGGGCAATTTAATTTAACCTTAAGGGGGGGTAGATATGAAAAGAATTATAGGCATATTACTTGTGGGCTTATTGTCTGCATGCGCGAGTCAGACCATCCAACCTACTGCAGAATCTGGGTCTGCTGGGTCTGCTGGGATAGCAAATACCAGCCTTGATCCGAATCTAAACCCGATTCTGAAGGACCCAAATAATATTCTGTCCAAGCGCAGTGTTTACTTCGATTACGATAGTTTCATGGTTAAGAATGAATACAGATCAACAGTACAGGCTCATGCACAGTATTTGCGCGACAATGCGGCTGCTAAGGTATTGCTGCAAGGCAATGCCGATGAGCGCGGTAGCCGCGAGTACAATCTTGCTTTGGGCCAGAAGCGTGCCGATAGCGTGAGAAGTGCAATGACGCTGTCAGGTGCGAAGGATAGCCAGATCGAGGCCGTCAGCTTGGGCGAAGAGAAGCCACGAGCTACCGGACATGATGAAGCCTCATGGGCCGAGAACCGTCGTACGGATATCCGCTACCAAGGCGAGTAAATATGCGCGTACGCGCTCTGTTATTGTCGTTATTGCTAGTAGTTAGCGGTCCGGGTTATGCCGGACTGTTCGACGACAAAGAAGCGCGCAAGCAGATTGCTGACCAACAGTCGATGATCGGTGATCTGCTTACGCGCATCACAAGATTAGAAGAGTTGCTTGAGAACCAGTCGCTGCTTAATCTTCAGACCCAGATCGAGTCGCTTAGGCAAGACACCAACAAGCTGCGCGGTCAGTTAGAGGTGCTGACGAATGAGAATGAGTTGACGCAGAAGCGACAGCGAGATTTCTACATCGATTTAGATGGTAGGCTGAGGCGGATTGAGCAGCCAGATCCGTCTACAGTCTCAGCCTCCTCCGCCCCATCGGGGATTTCCGGATCAGAAACGGAAGCATCTCCCCCTATAGCGGAAGTGAGTTCGCACTCAAAGGCAGAGGTCTCAGAGGCCGATGCCTATGAGGCAGCATATGAAGTATTCAAATCTGGCAGCTACCAGAGTGCAATCACTAAACTCCAGGCTTTTCTTGCAAACTACCCCTCTTCCCGACTCGCCCCCAGCGCGTTTTATTGGATCGGCAACTCTTACTATGCGATGCGTGATTTTAGCAACGCTGTTATTGCCCAGCAAAATCTGATCAAAACTTACCCGAATAGTGCCAAGGCTCCGGACGCGCTACTCAATATAGCCAGTAGTCAGCGCGAGATGAATAAGACCACCGCTTCCAAAAAGACACTGGAAGACTTAATCGCAAGATACCCCAGCAGCGATGCCGCAGATAAAGCCAGGCAACGACTGGTCCCTAGAAAGTAGGTTACACCCCGTTGCTAACGGCGGGCCCTGTTCTGATAGATGCCGCATACCCCTTCACCATTGCAGCGCAAAGCTATGACAACTCCTGAGGCTCAGACTTTGCGAGTCAGTGAAATATTTTTTTCGCTGCAAGGAGAGACCAGTCGCATAGGTCTGCCGACTGTGTTCGTGCGCTTAACCGGATGTCCACTACGATGTGGTTATTGTGACACTGGGTATGCATTTTATGGCGGGGAGAGTGTAACCATCTCTTCCATTCTGGACGATGTTTCTGGGCACATGCCCCGCTATGTAACGGTTACTGGTGGAGAGCCTCTAGCTCAGAAGGAGTGCCTAACATTACTCAGTTTATTGTGCGATGCAGGTTATTCAGTGTCGCTCGAGACCAGCGGAGCGATGGATATATCAAATGTGGATGATCGGGTGACCAGAGTGCTGGACATAAAAACTCCCGGCTCAGGTGAGGTGAAGAAGAACCGCTGGTCTAACTTAGAGCATCTTTCACCTCGGGATGAGTTGAAGTTTGTTCTATGCGATGAAGCGGACTACCTGTGGGCAGTAAAGATGATAGATGAGAACGATCTAGATAAGATCTGCTCCATTTTATTTTCACCGGTTTATGGGCGGCTTGATCCAACAATTCTTGCTGAGTGGATACTGCGCGATCATTTGTCAGTGCGGCTACAGATCCAGTTGCATAAGTTTTTGTGGGGTGAGGGACCGGGCCGATGAGAAGTCAGGGAGAGATTGTTACGTATTTACTTTGTGTGTCCTATGACTAAGGCAGTGGTTCTTCTATCCGGAGGGCTGGATTCGGCTACTACACTTGCCATAGCACGCGACCAGGGATACGAGTGTTATGCGCTGAGTGTTGACTATGGTCAACGACACGGAGTTGAGTTAGTGGCAGCGGAGAAGGTGGCTCGATCCATCGGGGTAGGTGAGCACCGGACCGTCAAGGTTGACCTAGCAGGTTTCGGTGGTTCAGCACTGACAGATAGATCAATTGATGTGCCCATCGAGGGAATTAACGCTGGTATTCCGGTTACGTATGTGCCAGCTCGTAATACAATCATGCTATCACTGGCGATAGCGTGGGCTGAGGTACTTGGAAGTTACAATGTGTTTATCGGGGTCAATGCGGTGGACTACTCAGGATATCCAGATTGTCGGGCTGAATACATCGCCGCCTTTGAACAGATGGCAAATCTGGCGACTAGGGCTGCAACCGAAGGTAATAGACTGAATATTTACACACCACTTATCAGCTTGACCAAGGCAGAGATCATACGCCAAGGAGCATTGCGGGGAGTTGACTATAGCTTGACGGTATCCTGCTACCAAGCAGGTGCCGACGGATTGGCTTGCGGAGTGTGTGATTCATGTCGGTTACGCAGGATGGGCTTTGAAGCAGCGGGGGTGTCTGATCCAACACGCTACTGGCCATCGTCACCATAGAAGTGGGCCGAAGGAATTGAAGCGGTGTTTAGCGATAGAATTACTTTGGATAATCCGGCCCCACATTAACAGTTTATTTCTACTGCTTTTGCTGTGGCTAACACTAGGAGGTTACGGGTATTCGAATAGGGCTGTATGAGTGAACCCCGTGGGCTCTATTCAAACGGCGACGAGAGTTTCTATATTCAGCTCTCCGCTTACTCCGATGCTTTATTAAGAAGGGGTTTATGGGCAGCTTTAGATCTGAGGGTATTGTGCGGACTGTGGCTTTTTCTGGCATGCCAAGCCATACCAATACGCAGCCAGGCCATTCGGCCACGAGCAGCCCAGACGCCTAATGAGCGATAAGTCCGCCACAAGGCAAAAGCACGAAACGCCACACGTTTAAGCGACCAAGATCTGGCATGGGCACGTGATAGCATCATTGCCACCGCGCCAGCAACTATCGCGACTGGAACAAGCGGGTACATTTTGAGGAGACGCAAGCATACTAGGATTGTGTTTGCCACTTGTATCGGAGGGGCTAAGTGTTGCAAGGATATGGCCACGTTTACTCGCTGAGTAGCTGATAGAGCTACTAGCTGTGCCCGGCGCAGATGAATGTTACTCAGAGATGGGGTCACAGGTTATTTTTAAGCTGTTCACGGTCTTTAGAGAGCTCAGCCAGTGTGCTGGAAAACATCCTTGTATTCTCTGCAGACTTGGCCCGCAGCGCAAGCGCTGCAAATATTCCAAGGACAAGAAAAAGGCCGGACATAACACCAAGTACAGGTAGGCGGTAGCTGTCCCAAAATAAAACCACAAAAAAAACTGTGAGTAACACGACTCCGAGACCAAGGCAGAAGACCGTAACTAAACCCAACAGCAATAGCTGACCTAGCTGCAGCTTCGCTTCTTCAAGCTCAGTAGAAAAAATTTCCAGGCGAGTTTGTAAAACACCAACTAATGTTATTGCCAGTTTCCTGATGGATTCAATCAGTCCACCTTCGCTCGCGGGATCTTTTTCAGCCATGACGCGGGGGGTTTAGCGCCGTCCGATTAGTAGGCCAAGAATGAGTCCGGCCCCAGCCGCAACACCCACCGCATGCCAGGGGTTGGCTTGGACATACTCACAAGTAATTTTCGCCGCCTCGTGGGATTTGTCGACAACTAAACCTTCAACTTTATAAAGCTGACGTTTGGCGTCATCAAGACCATCATTAATCTTTTCGCGAGCGGCAGCGGCCCTCTCACCAGCCTGTCCGGCTGTGGACCTAAGTAATTCCTCCGCATCCGCTACTACAGCCTTCAAATCCGCAACAAGCTTATCTGTTGCGATATTATGTGTCTCGGACAATTCGGTTTCCATTTGACCTCCTTGAAAGATTGATAACTAGAAAGACCTTAATAGCCATTTGAATTAGTATAGCGCACTCAAGTTGAGTACATTGGGGTGATTAGTGCGGATATTCGGAACCCATTTTAAGAGCAGGCCAAGCTAAATTAAAATGAAAAACCTGATTATGCAAAATAATAATGTTACTTAAGCGCCTTACTGTCCACTTTGGGCTTGATGAAAACGTTAAAAGTTCTCGCCAAATTGCTTATACCGAGTGGGGGAGACCAGATAATCCACACATTGTCGTCTGTGTTCATGGATTGACGCGCAATTGTCGGGATTTTGATTTTCTAGCAGAGGCCTTAGAGGCCGATTGTCGTGTGATCTGCGTAGATGTAGTGGGGCGTGGACAAAGCGATTGGCTTGTGAGTGAGGCAGGCTATGATAATTATCTGCTATACCTGACTGACGCAATCGAACTGCTTAAGCACATCAGTGCCTTAGGCAGCACGAATATTCAATTGGACTGGGTCGGCGTCTCAATGGGCGGACTCATCGGCATGATCTTGGCAACTCAGCCAGTATTCCCATTGACCTCGGCAGTGCCCATCCGAAGACTTGTCATGAGCGACATTGGTCCGCTAATCCCAGTTTCAGCGCTCGTCCGGATTGGGCAATATCTTGGGAGAGACCCGCGCTTTAGCAGCTTCAAAGAATTTGAGGTCTACTTGAAAAAAATCTCGAATCCCTTTGGTCTCTTGACCGAAACCCAGTGGCATCATCTCGCGATTCATAGTGTGCGCGAATTCGATGATGGGACATATGGTTTTCGATACGACCCAAGGATTGCTGAAAGTTTCAAGAGGCATCTGTCCAAGGATATCGATTTGTGGGTGGAATGGGATAAGCTCCATGTTCCCACGCTAGTGCTGAGAGGAATAGAGTCTGATTTATTGACATCTAAGACAGCAATCGAAATGAAAACTCGTGGCAATAGAACGCAAATAATCGAACTACCCGGCATCGGCCATGCACCAATGCTGATAAGCGAGGACCAGATTAAGATTGTGAGGGACTTTTTATTGGCTCCGACCCTCGCTTGATGAATTAAGGATAATGACCATATTTAGGATTTTTAAACCATCTCTAGACTCAAGGACCGTCTTTGGACTTCATAAGAGGGGGTGAGCCTTTATGCTGCTGTAATGCCCATTCCACATGTTCACGCACTAAGTCTGAGGGGTCGTCACGACGTGCCTGCAAAGCATTAATCACTGGGAAAGATGATGGGGCGTTGCCCAGTCCGACAGCCAGATTACGTAGCCACTGTTCATGGCCAATCCGTCGTATTGGACTGCCAGCGAGCAGAGTATCGAAACGCTCCTTGCTCCAACCGAAGAGCTCTACCAAGGAGACATCATCTAATCCGTTGCGGACTGCGAAATCACCCTCATCGGTAATTGCGGCAAATTTATTCCAGGGACAGATTAGTTGGCAATCATCGCAACCGTATACCCGATTACCGATCAGAGGGCGCAGTTCGATCGGAATTCTACCTTTATGCTCAATAGTGAGATAAGAAATACAGCGCCTTGCGTCCAATCGGTAGGGGGCGATGATGGCCTGAGTAGGGCAGATCGAGATGCATTTGCTACAACTACCACAATGATTCTCAGAAGCGCCATCAACAGGCAGAGGTAAGTCCGTATACACTTCGCCCAGGAAAAACATTGAACCTGACTCGCGTGTGAGAAGAAGGGTATGCTTACCACGCCAGCCAAGACCTGATCGCTGTGCCCACTCAACTTCCATAACCGGCGCGCTGTCGGTGAATACGCGGTAATTAAAAGGACCTACCTCCACGGTGATCTTGTCTGCAAGTTTTTGTAAGCGTGCCCGCAGAACCTTGTGATAATCGCGACCTAGTGCGTATCGAGAGATAAAAGCCCCTACCCCGCTACGTAGAACCTCCCAACTGTTTTTTGCTGTAGGCGGTGTATTATTCATACGAATCGAAATTACGCGCAGCGTATTGGGTACGAGTTCCGCTGGGCGGGTTCGGCGGATACCGTGTTTTGCCATATAATCCATTTCACCGTGGTGACCTTGGCTGAGCCACTCATGTAAATTTGCTTCAACCTGTGACATATCGGCAGTAGCATCGGCAATACGGATGTCCTGAAAACCAAGTTCCCTGGCCCAGGCCTTGATCGCAACCGCTAACGCTACGAAATCTTGTGATGGACTCTTGGAGGCATTCTCTTGCATAGCTCTCATCATACCGATTCTGCTGAGATACATCATCTTGCCGATGAGGCCGCGACGTTGGCGTTGGGAAAAGAGATCGGGGAAATATTGAACCCCGGATTAATCATCTTCCTGCAGGGTAATCTCGGCGCAGGGAAGACGACATTGGCACGCGGCATCTTGCGTGGGCAGGGTTATGGCGGGAGGGTGAAGAGTCCTACATATAATCTTGTTGAACATTACAAAAACTCTAGGTTATACTTGTATCACTTTGATTTCTATCGTTTCAATGAGCCGATGGAGTGGGAGGATACGGGCTTCCGAGAATACTTCAATGCCGACTCAGTTTGTCTTATTGAATGGCCAGAAAAAGCTCACGGTTTGTTGCCACCGCCGGACTTACAAATTTTTCTTGGTATCAGTGAGACAGGCCGAAACATTAGAATTCAAGCGGGCACGGAGGCGGGCAGACAGTGTCTGAAACATTGGCGAGCTCCAGCATACCTCAGATAGCGGCAGTCTTTACTTGCCGCAATCCCTTATTTATTTCAACATTAAACGCCCTCCTCTCAACATTGGGGATGGGAGCTCTGTTATTAGTATTTGGCAGTACGGCCATTGCTGAAACAACAATCAGTGCGAGCCGTGTCTGGCCGGCAGCAGAGTACACTCGCATCACACTAGAGTCAGCCACACCAATTAAGTATTCTTTAAGCATATTAAAAAACCCAGATCGGGTGGTGGTCGATTTGGAAAATATCAGATTTACACCAGAGCTAGAGAATCTACCCGGCAAAGTTGGTTTTAACGATCCATATATTCGAGCGTTACGAATTGGCCGATTCAAACCGGACGTCCTTAGGCTAGTATTAGACCTCAGGATCGAAGTTGTGCCACAAGCATTCGAATTGAAACCCGTGGCCAATTACGGGTATCGATTGGTGCTGGATATTTATCCGGCCATCCCGCCCGACCCGCTAATGGCACTTCTGGGCGGGGGTGCAATGACGATGCCACAGACTGGCGATGCAGATACCAAGTCAGAGACAAGATCTCAAGATAAATCTAGCGGGGGCGGCGAGACTTCTGGGAGGCCCAAGCAAGAAATAAGAAGACTCATCATCATCGCAATTGATCCGGGACACGGAGGCGAGGATCCTGGAGCAATAAGCCAGAGCGGCACCCAGGAGAAAGACATCACGCTTGCCATCGCCCAGAAGCTTAAAGGCAAGATAGACAAGGAGCCCAACATGCGTGCGGCATTGACGCGTGACGGGGATTACTTCATATCGCTGCCAATGCGTCTCACTAAGGCGCGTCAGCTTAATGCAGATTTATTCATATCGGTTCATGCAGATGCTTTCATCAAGCCACATGCACGGGGGTCATCAGTATTTGCACTATCCGAACGGGGTGCGACCTCTGCCGCCGCCCGCTGGCTAGCAAAGAAAGAGAATGACGCGGATCTGATTGGGGGGGTTAATCTTGACGGTAAAGATCACTACCTCAAGCAAACCTTATTAGATCTGTCACAGACTGCAACCATCAATGACAGTCTCAAGCTCGGTCGGGAGGTGCTGGCAGAGATCGGCGATATTAATCATCTGCACAAGAATGAAGTAGAGCAGGCTGGGTTTGCAGTACTAAAATCCCCGGATATCCCCTCGATTTTGGTAGAGACCGCGTTCATAAGTAATCCTGATGAAGAGAGAAAGCTGAGAGATACTGCCTACCAAGATAAAATGGCAGAAGCAATGCTCGCTGGCATCAAGCGGTATTTTGCTAATAATCCACCGTTAGCACGTTCTAAAATGGTTTGGATGGAGTAGCACGCTCTTGTTTTCTTTTACTTGCCGGGGTGGTAAAAATTAATAGCGTGCTGGTTCTATTGTTCCCATATGAAAACCCAGGCGACCGTGGTAGCGTTCTTCGAAGTAGCGCTTTAACGGTTCGCGAATAACACGGAAAGCAAGCGTGTCCCACGGGACTTCGAGCTCGCTAAAAAGCTGAACCTCTAGACTCTCGATTCCAGGCTTGAAATCGAGGTCCAGCAATTGTGCTCGAAACAGAATATGTACCTGATTAATATGGGGTAAATTATAAATAGCATAAAGTTCGCCCACCTTGACTCGGGCATTGGCCTCTTCAAGCGTCTCACGTGACGCGGCCTCGACCAAGGTCTCCGCATTTTCCATAAATCCTGCCGGCAGAGTCCAGAAGCCGTGTCGTGGTTCGATGGCGCGGCGACAGAGCAGTATCTTGCCTTCCCATTCTGGAATGCAACCAACCACCATCTTAGGGTTCTGATAATGAATAGTGTTGCATTTTGGGCAAACGTGCCGCGGGAAAGTATCGCCTGCGGGAATACGTAGATCGATCGGATTGCCACAATCACTGCAATATTTCATAAGGGGACTTTTGAAGTAATTTATGTATTACTAAGGGAACTGTAAAATCATGAGAATTTTAACATGGGGTCGGGTACGCTAATTGCGAATCGGACCCCCCATCGCAACAGGCCGCCTACCGGTAGTTGCGTATTCTGCTATGATCCAACAGGCTTTTAGCCAAAGCCGAACAATGGAAGCCCATTCCTCTTATCATAAGTCGACATGAAGATCGCTGTTGCCCAAATCAATTGTATAGTTGGCGATCTCACCGGCAATGCCGAAAAAATCCTTGAATTTGCTAATAAAGCGAAAAAAATAGGGGCTGTATTGGTAGTTACGCCGGAGCTAGCACTATCCGGCTATCCACCCGAAGACTTGTTACTGCGGGAGGGCTTTCATCTGGCGTGCAAAAATATGCTCGCTAGCCTCGCATCTAAAATAACCGGCATCACGCTGCTGGTGGGGCATCCACACCTCATTGATGGTGCAATCTACAATGCCGCTTCAGTGGTACGTGACGGTAAGGTAGTTGACACATACCACAAGAATAGACTGCCTAATTACACCGTATTTGATGAGCAGCGTTATTTTGAAGCCGGCATCAATCCCTGTGTTTTCGATGTGGCGGGCACGAAGTTTGGGATCAATATTTGTGCCGATGTTTGGGAGAAGGGCGCGGTCACTCGTGCAAAGGAAGCTGGGGCAGATATTCTGCTGGTGATGAATGCCTCGCCCTATCACATGGACAAACAAGCGACGCGTTATCAGTTGATACGGCAACGCATCAGCGAAACAGGCATGGCCATCGTTTACATCAACTTAGTGGGCGGACAGGATGAACTAGTATTTGATGGTCTTTCATTTGCCATGAATCGCCAGGGTGAGCTGACACATCAGTTTGGTGAATTCACCGAAGAGCTTGGATTGATTGAGCTTCAGAATGGCATACCCTTACCGGGAGAGATCGAACCACGGCAGGTTTTGCATGCAAGCATCTACCATGCGCTATGCCTTGGTGTAAAAGACTATGTTGGCAAGAATGGGTTCCCAGGCGTATTGCTAGGACTGTCTGGAGGGGTTGACTCCGCATTGACGCTCGCGATTGCGGTGGATGCGTTGGGTGCCAACAAAGTACGGGCGGTGATGATGCCGTCTCATTATACCGCCGACATGAGTCGAGAGGATGCGCGGTCAATGGCAGAAGCATTATGTGTTAGCTACAGTGAGATCGCTATCAAGTCGCTTTTCGAGGGGTTTTTGAGCACACTGGCTGAAGAGTGCAAGGGGCTCGCACTAACTGGTAGGGCAGATAACATGGAAGAGAATCTGCAGGCGAGGATTCGCGGGATGTTGCTTATGGCATTATCGAATAAATACGGCTCTATCATCCTCACAACTGGTAACAAGTCTGAAATGGCGGTGGGTTATTGCACGCTGTATGGAGATATGGCTGGTGGTTTTGCGGTATTGAAGGACATCAGTAAGACTATGGTGTACCAACTATGTCACTATCGCAATAGCCTGGGAAAGGTGATCCCAGATCGTATTATCCAGCGTGCTCCATCCGCCGAATTGCGACACAATCAGACCGACCAAGATAACCTGCCGCCATATGACGTGCTCGATGTAATTATCGAAGCTTATATGGAGCGGGATCTGTCGTTACATGAAATCATGCGGATGAACTTCACCGAGACTGATGTGCGTCGGGTGGTCCATCTTATCCAAATGAACGAGTACAAGAGACGACAATCTCCGGTAGGTATCCGTATCACACAACGTGGGTTTGGCAAGGACTGGCGTTATCCGATTACGTCGAAATATCAAGATGAATTTTGAACTGATCAAGATGCTACCGCATCTCCTAAAAACTTCTTCAGGAATATTCAATCCAAGGATTGCATTATGAAAAAAATAGAGGCCATCATTAAACCTTTCAAACTAGACGAGGTGTGGGAGGCTCTCAACGAGATTGGTGTAAACGGACTGACTGTCACCGATGTGAAAGGTTTCGGCAGACAGAAAGGGCATACTGAGCTCTATCGTGGTGCAGAATATGTCGTGGACTTTCTGCCTAAAGTGAAAATAGAAATAATACTGACCGATGATCAGGTAGGCGGCGCCATCGATGCTATAGTCAAGGCCGCGCGCACCGGCAAGATAGGTGATGGCAAGATATTTGTAACTAGCGTTGACCAGATCGTCAGGATACGTACTGGGGAAGTAAATGAGGCTGCGATCTGATTTTGGGGCAGCGCAATCAGAATCCCTTGGCTATTATGGAACTTAGCCTGCCGGTTCTTATCATATCATCATGAAATTGCGATATCTAACGGCAATACTACTACCATTCCTTTTTGCTCTTAACGTTTCTGCCGATGAATTGCCAGAACTGGGCGATATATCCCAAGCAACCATTTCGCCGCGACAAGAACGGCAGCTTGGTCTGCAGATCATGGCGGAAATCCGTGCTGACCGTAGTTATCTTGACGACCCAGAGATAGCGGCTTATCTCACCGGTCTGGGTAACAGATTACTCGGTGGGTCAAATGAAGACCACCCTGACCAGGAGTTTGAGTTTTTTGCGCTTCAGGACCCTTCCATCAACGCATTTGCGTTACCTGGTGGTTTTATGGGTTTCAACAGCGGCCTCATTCTCGCCGCACAGAGCGAGTCAGAGCTGGCCGGCGTGATGTCGCATGAGATTGCGCATGTCACCCAGAAGCATCTTGCACGCATGATCTCAGGCCAAAAATATGGCATGCTGACCACCCTTGCATCGCTGGCACTGGCGATCCTGGTTTCGCGCTCAAACCCCCAAGCCGGGCAGGCCGCAGCAACGGCTTCACAAGCACTCGCAATTCAGTCGCGGCTCGATTTTACCCGTGATCATGAGAAAGAGGCTGACCGTATTGGGCTGAAAATACTGGTTAATGCAGGGTTGGATCCGAATGGGATGACGGAATTCTTCGAACGGTTGCAAAAAGCCGGGCGTTTTCAGGAGAATGGTGCCCCATCTTATCTACGCACTCATCCAATTACTTATGAGCGCATTGCGGATATCCAGAACCGTACTCAAAACATGCCTTACCGGCAGGTACTCGACAGCCCTGACTTCCAGCTGGTGCGTGCCAAGCTACGGGCCCTTCAGGGAAAGCCGAAAGACGCGGTAAGGTACTTTGAGTCCAGCATTCGGGACAAGCGCTACAATAACGAGGTGGCAGAGCGGTATGGATTGATTAATGCTTTGTTGCGCGATAGGAGTTACGTGCGCGCAGATAAGGAGTTGGCGCTACTCTACGAGTCGTCGCGAGCTGACCGCTTGATAGAGATACTGGAGAATCATCGGCTGGGCTCAGCGATTCAGATTGAGAATAAGGTCTCGCATTCTAGCCCTATGATTGAAACTTTAGCAGCTCGAGTTAAGCTATCTATGGGGCAGTCTGCAGAGGCTCTCGACATTTATCGCGCCTCATTGAGGATTTATCCCCAGCACCGAGCATTGACCTACGACTATGCCGATGCGTTACTACGCAGCCATAGTGCTGAGGCTGCTCTCAAATTCATCAATCAGCAGCTATTGTTCACTCCCAATGACGTGCGTCTCTACAACCTTCAGGCACAGGGTTATGCGGCACTGGGAAGCAATCTGATGCAGCACCGGGCCCAGGCCGAGGCCTATGTCCGGCAAGGTTACCTTGCCGCCGCCATTGATCAGCTGCAGACCGCACTGAGAAGAAATGACGGTGATTTCTATCAGGTGTCCGGTGTTGAAGCACGCCTCAAGGAGTTACGTGAACTGGCGGCAGACAATAAAAATTAGCGGGCCACAGACAAGCGCTCTAAGCAGAACGCATGCGACACCTCCTTAAAGTCTCCACACTCAGGTAACATTCTACTTTCGCTCTGCCTAGTCTGACACGGAATATAACCTAGCCGCCTATGATCACTATTTCTCGCAACAGGTTACCCTTGATTGTCGCAATACTGCTGCTCAGTGTAACTGGCATCTGGTACTGGAGCGGCAAGTCGGAGTCCAAGCAGGATCGATATAAGATTCAAGTAGTAGACCGTGGGGATATCGTGCAGAGTATCTCCGCCAACGGAACGCTAAATCCAGTTGAGCTGGTCAATGTGGGAACTCAGGTATCGGGTACTGTGTCCAAAATATATGTTGATTTTAATGACCAGATTGAGGAAGGCCAAGTATTAGCAGAGCTCGATCCGGCGCTGTTCCGCGCGCAGCTGCAGCAAGCCGAAGCCAACGTAATGAATGCCCAGGCCTCGCTAAAACTCGCTGAAAACAAGATGGCTCGTAACCTCGCACTCAAGGAACAAGGTTTTATTTCTAGCGATGGCCTGAATATGTTCGAGCAACAACTGGATGCTGCGCGGGCCCAGCTTGCTTTAAGTAAGGCCCAGCTGGCGCGTGACCGAGCTAACTTTTACTACAGTGTAATTAAGTCACCAATTTCCGGGGTAGTGGTGGCCCGCAATGTAGAGATTGGGCAGACTGTAGCAGCGGTTTTCCAGACACCCGTTTTATTCCAGATTGCCAAAGACTTGCGTCAGATGCAGATTGATACCAGTGTGGCGGAGGCAGATATCGGCCAGTTACGCCTTGGCCAGCAGGCAAATTTCACAGTAGATGCTTTTCATGAGCGCGAATTTTCTGGGACAGTGAAGCAAGTTAGACTCAATCCCAGTATTCAACAGAATGTAGTCACATATAACGTAGTTGTGACGGTAGCCAATGAGGACGGTGCCCTGCTGCCAGGCATGACCGCCAATGTGCGGTTCGCAGTTAATCAGAAAGATTCGGTGTTGAGAGCGCCCAATGCCGCGTTACGGTATAAGCCGAGCGATGCTGACACTGATGGCGCGCCGACTAGGCAACCAAGCAAGTCGGTACTCTACCGGTTGGAGGGTGGTAAGCCTGTTCCAGTCAATGTCAAGACCGGCATCGCTGATGGAGCCTTCACGGAGATCACTGAGGGTGGAATTAAAGAGGGTGACAAGCTAGTAGTGAGAGAGGCTGCAAACAAGGATAAATCGGGTAGCAACTTTAAGCTAAGAATGTTCTGATGATGTCAGTTCAGTCCGAATCGTCTGCTGAGCCGTTGATCAGGGTAGAGCGACTTTGCAAGATCTACAGCTTAGAGAGCGGCGTCAATGGAACGGTCAATAGTCAGGTTCTGTACGATGTGAGTCTGAGTATCAATCGCGGAGAGTTTGTCGCCATCATGGGGCACTCTGGTTCCGGTAAGTCCACTCTGATGAATCTGTTGGGTTGTCTTGATACTCCCACAAGCGGCCACTATTGGCTCGCTGGCCGCGATGTGGCGTCGCTCTCGGAGAAGGAGCTTGCGAGCGTACGAAACCACAATCTCGGATTCGTATTCCAGGGGTTTAACCTGTTGAAACGCATGACAGCTCTGGATAACGTAGCGACGCCGCTACTCTATGCGGGGGTGAGCCGAGCTGAGAGCCGTCAGAGAGCACAGGAGTTGTTACAGCAGACGGGTCTCGGCAAATTTTCTGAATATCAACCCAATCAACTCTCGGGTGGCCAGCAGCAGCGTGTCGCTATCAGTCGCGCTTTGGTCAACAACCCACAACTTATTCTGGCAGATGAGCCTACCGGTAACCTCGATACCCAAACCAGCGGTGAAATCATGGGGGTTTTCAAGCGCCTCAATCGAGAAAAGGGAATCACCATTGTGTTAGTAACTCATGAGGACGATATTGCAGCGTATGCGAGCCGGTTAGTGCGACTGAAAGACGGACGGGTGATACATGACAGTAAGGTGGATTCCTGAACTTATTAGCCATTATTGGCGAGGCGCTGCGGGCGCTGCGTCTTAACCGATTGCGCACCGGTTTGACGATGCTCGGGATGATCATTGGTGTGGCAGCAGTGGTACTGATGCTATCCATTGGCCAGGGTGCTCAGACAACAGTCAATCAAGCAATTGCCTCAATGGGCAGCAATCTGTTTATAGTGCTGCCTGGGGCTACCTCCTCCGGGGCAATGCGCCAAACGAGCGGCAGTGTTCAGACCTTAACCCTCGGGGATGCGCAGGCCGTAGCAAGCCTACCCTCAATCAAAGCGGTTGCGCCGATCATCACTGGGACGGCGCAATTAAACTTCGGGGCTAATAACTGGAGTACGGTCGTCACCGGCGTGACGCCGGACTATTTCAGAGTGCGCAACTGGGACACGGAAGATGGAGAAGTATTTACTGATACGGATTTTCGTTCGGCTGCACGTGTTGTAGTCTTGGGGCAGGTAACCGCAAAAAATCTATTTGGTGATGAGGATCCAACAGGGAAGACGATACGCATTAAGAAGAGTCCCTTTATAGTTACAGGGGTACTTGCTGCTAAGGGGCAGAGTCTGGATGGACGTGATCAGGATGACAATGTGTTTATTCCACTCACTACCGGCCAACGTCAAGTTTTTGGAAGTCAGTTCCCCGGAACGATCCGTTTCATGATGGTGCAGGGAAAGTCACCCGAGGTAATGGAAGGGGCTGAGAGCGAGATCAATCAGCTGCTGCGTCAACGGCACCGTCTGGCAGAGGGCATGGATAGTGACTTTACTGTGCGTAATATGGCAGCCCTCGCTGCTGTTGCCACCGGTGCGGCTAAGGTGATGTCGCTGATGCTTGGAGCGATTGCTTCGGTATCCTTGTTGGTCGGTGGTATTGGTATCATGAATATCATGCTGGTCTCGGTGACTGAACGCACTCGTGAGATCGGTATCCGTATGGCGATCGGTGCTAATCGACGTGCCATACTCACACAATTTCTGCTGGAGGCTTTGGTAATCTGTATTTTAGGCGGCCTGGCAGGGGTTGCGCTTGGCATTGGCGGCGCTTGGGCGGTAAGCCGTGCGGCTGATATGGTGGTTGTCATTACGTTTGGGATGGTTGGGTTGGCATTCTTTTTTGCCTCAGCGGTGGGGATATTTTTCGGCTTCTACCCGGCCAAGAAGGCAGCGGCCTTGCGGCCGGTTGAGGCGTTACGCTACGAGTAATTTTCGTTGTCACAATGAGTTATTTGCAGCGCTATCTGTATTACTTTTAATCGATAGCATGAGTTAACACGATTTCTGTTCACGCCAAATTGAGTTCGTTTGGGTGCCTTAATAAATCCTAAGGGAGATGAAGCATGCAACAAGCAAAAAAGGGGCTTACTTTGATCGAAACAATGAGTGTTGTGGGGGTTATCGGCATTCTGGTGACGATTGCGGTCATGCAGTATGGGAATTATATTTCGCGTACCCGGGCAGTCGACACAGTGGCTGAGTTGGCGCCGTACAAACTGGCAATCGGGGCGTGTTATCAGAATAGCGGAGCTCTAGCCAACTGTAATGTGGGTGCGTTTGGTGTCCCAGCACTCCTCACCTCAACCAATGTTAAAACTCTTACTCTGGGTAATGGAATTCTGGCGGGAACAAGCTCTGCGACTACCAGTTCTGGAGTTGCTATGGATTTTACTTATGCACCAAGTCCGGCGGTCGAGACACCAAGCCTGACGTGGGGAATGACCGGCACTATCTGCGACAATTCGCGCGGCATCAGACCCGGCGATGGCCTGTGCTCTTAGTGGGGGTAGAGATTAGCTCTAGCGCGGCTGCTAATAGGCCCACTTAAGGTAAGCTTAGAGTAAGGGCTCTGTTTGCAGAGCTGTCTATTTTTATTTTATCAGCAGTACGGGCAATGTTGAAAGTTGCATCAGTTTGTTAGCAACAGAGCCCATCAGTAACTCTTTGGTGCCTCCCAATCCGCGCGGACCAATGACGATCTGGTCACAATTTTTTCGGTGGCGCAGTGTACGATCATTCCGACCAGGTCGCCGACGAGGATGTGGGGCTGGCAGACAATCCCCGCCTGCTCTAACAAATCGCGGGCCGACTGTAGACCTTTAACCCCCTCCTCCTGATGGCATTGCTTAATATTTTCTCTATCGATAAAGCTGGAGACGCCACCATGTAAAAGGGGCCGGACATTGAGCAAATGAATTTTAGGCGTTTCTTTGTATCAACCAAGTAGTCTGATGAAATCTGATACGGATTTATTGGAGTTGTCGGAACCGTCTACTGGCACAAGAATTCTTAGCATGATTTTCCGTGGTTTAAGGCTACGATTGTGGCGGACGGCGGTCACTATCAGTCAGATCAGCAAGCTGCATAGCCCGTGCAGACATTCTGGCCGATGCTCGGGCGGCCAGCCACTTGCCGAGAATGACAACCATGAGCGCACCGACTGTCGGAGCGATCCATTGCAACAACGGTATACTCTCTCCCCACTCTCTGGTAGCGGCGTCGGTGACTGTCATGTCGCCCGCTATCCAGCCAAGAAGTCCGGCGCCGATAACGATAGCCATGGGGAAACGATCCATGAGCTTCATCACCAGCTTGCTACCCCACACAATGATGGGTACGCTCACGACCAAACCGAAAATGACCAGACCGATGCTATCTTTGGCAGCGCCCGCAATAGCGATAACATTGTCCAGGCTCATTACCGCGTCGGCAATAATAATAGTCTTGATTGCTCCATACAGGGTCGTACTGGCATCAATCTCGTGCCCGCCACCATCAGGTTCAGGTTGAAGTAGTTTTACTCCTATCCATAATAGTAGTCCCGCACCAACAATTTTCAGAAAAGGAATCGCTAGTAACGTAAGGGCGAAGAAAATCAACACTACGCGCAGCCCAATGGCGCCAAACACGCCCCAGAAGATTGCTTGGTTACGTTGTTTTTCGGGTAAGCGTCGGCTAGCGAGCGCAATTATGACAGCGTTGTCGCCCCCAAGAACAATGTCAATCGCAATAATTTGCATTACTGCTACCCAGAATTCTGGGCTGGCAATATCCATATAAAAATCTCTGAAGAGAGATGAGGTAGCCGGGTACGGGCCGGAGTCATGCCGCCTAGACTTTTCCAGAACGACAATTCCGACGCAGGATTATATCAGCGCTAGTTCAGTCTGTTGTATCAAACCCAAGGAACTGTAATATTTCTTTAGAGCGCGGCATTGTATCTTGATAACCTAGTTCAATGAGCGCTCGGCAGAAGGACTTTTCAAATAGTAAGTAGCTGAGCAGAGCGGAGCCATCGCGATTCATTGCGCCGACAGCACGGTAAAATAGGCGAATAGTCCGTGGTAAAGAATGGGCATGTTGTTCTGCCATCTCATTGAGTTCTCTGCTGGGGGAGATCAGTAACGACTCAACTCGACGTAGAGGACTGTCAGTACAATGAAGTCGATCTTTTGGAACGAGCTGAATGGTGTTATTCATACGTTGAAGTCGTTCCAGATCAACGTCAAGGTTATCAAGAAAAATACTCCCCATAACGTGCCCTGCAATTTGTGCTGGTGGTGGATAGCCTTCTACTTTTACGCGATCGGGTAGAGTGTCTCCCGACTTGCGAACCCCTATCACCATTACCCGTTCTGCACCTAGATGTAGTGCCGGGCTGATGGGCGCATATTGACGCATAGAGCCATCACCGAAGTACTCACGATTAAGTTTAATTGCTGGGAAAATAAATGGGATGGCGGAAGATGCCACAAGGTGTTCAATGCCAATATGTGACGCAAGACCAAGACGGCTTGACCGTTTCCAGGGGGAGATACCTTCTGCACCCTGATAAAAAGTAACTGACTGACTGGAGGTGTAGCCCCATGCAGTAATACCCAAGGCATGCAAGGAGCCGTTCCGAATATTCTTCTGGACCGCGTGCAGCGGTACGTTATGCTTTAGCAGCTGAGCGAATGGCGAATTGTCGAGCAGTGAGACCGCGCTGTACTTGCCTAACCCTCCAAAGAGTAATGAAGCGAACCAGCGTGCGCTGTTGCCAAGTACACCGATGGGGTCGGAGCGGTACACTTGGCTAACATGGGCATTACCCCACACCAGTGCCAGTCCGCCCACCCCCTCGTGAAAGTTTCTAGCTGACCCGGCCAGACTGGCAGCATTAATGGCGCCAGCAGAGGTGCCACAGATGACAGGAAACGGATTGCGTGAACCCTTAGGCAGCATTGCGGCAATTGCTTGTAAAACCCCAACCTGATAAGCAGCGCGAGCACCTCCTCCAGTGAGGATTAGGCCAACCCTAGGGTGCACTGACGATGAGGCTAGACTCATTCACTATCGGCCAACTCTGCCCTTACCTTATCCAGCGCATCGCGCAAGGTTTCTTCAGGTAGGTCATTCAGACAGTTTGATAGCATCTCCGCAGCCTCATACGCGCCCTCTGGAAGAGCGCCGCTATCGAGATTAGCGATAAACGCTGCGGCCGCCCCAGTAGCCTTGAGAAGGCTCTGACGCTCTTTCATTAGTATCTCAATTTCGGCTCGTAGCATTGATACTTCTTGCTCTTGTAGCTGGTGGAACATAAGCTGATCCTCACTATGCTAATGTATAGTACGCAATATAACAGAATCAAAGCAAATGCAGATTAAGAACGTAGCCTGCTGACCCTCCATTGACTAGCCTGCAACGGAGCTACGACTGCTCAAGGAGCTAGATGGCCACGACCAGCGACATTCGCACTGACCTATTCCCGAAGATTGAGCCGTATGTCAGTGGACTATTAGTACTGGATGATCTGCACACGATGTATTGGGAGCAATCTGGAAATGCTGCTGGCGTGCCGGTATTATTTCTTCATGGAGGCCCTGGCGCCGGGTCTTCACCTGCGCACCGTCAGTTTTATGATCCAACTTATTACCGGATCGTGATATTTGATCAGCGCGGGGCGGGCCGTTCGACCCCACTGGGAGAGACGCAGGATAATACTACGTCACATCTCATTAGGGATATTGAGACCTTGCGGCGGCATCTCGGCATTGAAGGGTGGTTGGTATTTGGTGGTTCGTGGGGTAGTACATTAGCACTAGCCTATGGAGAAACTCACCCAGAGCGCTGTCTAGGGTTTATCCTGCGTGGAATTTTTCTTTGCCGAGAAAGTGAGATTGATTGGTTTCTCTACGGTCTGAAAAATCTGTTCCCAGAAGAGTGGCATACCTTTGTGGCGCCGCTACTGCCATCAGAGCGCGGTGACATTTTGGCCGCGTATCGTCATCGCCTGATGGATCCAGATCCTGAAGTTCATATGCCCGCCGCCCGGGCCTGGAGTGTTTACGAGGGATCGTGTTCGACACTGTTGCCCAACCCGAAAACTGTTGGGTATTTTTCTGGAGATACTGTTGCTCTGGGGCTCGCCCGGATGGAAGCGCATTACTTCAGTCACGACATATTTCTACCCAAGAACTCACTACTGGATAATGTGGATAAGATCCGGTCAATCCCAGCTATCATTGTGCAGGGGCGCTACGATGCGGTTTGCCCCATCATCAGTGCCGATGATTTGCATCATGAATGGCCGCAAGCGAGGTATGTGGTCGTCAATGATGCGGGTCATTCAGTGTGGGAGCCAGGGATACAAGCAGAGTTGGTGAAGGCAACGGAGAGATTTAAAACGGGGAAGCTGTGACCTTGTCCTACCCGTTTCCTACCATATTTTCGGGCCTTACCCACAGGTCGAATTGTTCTTCTGTGACGTAGCCTGTTGCGAGTGCTGCCTCCCTCAGGGGGCTTCCTTCACGGTAGGCCTTCTTAGCAATTTCTGTTGCCCGGTCATAACCGATATGGGGATTGAGCGCGGTCGCCAACATCAGAGAATTGCGCATCAGGCTATCAATGTGCCCGGCATCAGCCGTAATCCCTGCCGCGCAGTTTGTATTAAAACTATTTGCACCATCTGAGAGCAGGCGCAAGCTTTGTAGGAAGTTATGGATGATGAGTGGTTTCATCACATTAAGTTCAAAATTTCCCATTGCCCCGCCCATATTGACCGCTACATCGTTGCCCATCACCTGGCAGCAGAGCATCACCATGGCCTCAGACTGAGTTGGATTAACCTTGCCAGGCATAATGGAACTGCCGGGCTCGTTTTCCGGAATTTTTAGCTCACTGATACCGCAGCGGGGGCCAGAGGATAGCCATCGGATGTCATTAGCAATTTTCATTAAAGATGCTGCTAGCGTTTTTAGTGCGCCATGCGCATGAACTAGGGCATCATTTGCAGCTAACGCTTCAAATTTATTGGGTGCGGTAACGAAGGGTAGCCCCGTCAGTCTCGCCAGCTCTGCAGCTATGCGCGTAGCAAATTCTGGGTGGGTATTTAGGCCCGTACCCACAGCTGTTCCCCCCAAGGCGAGCTCGCAGAGATGGGGGAGTGATGCATCAATATGCTCTAGACCGTGATCTAGTTGTGAGACATAACCTGAAAACTCCTGCCCCAAGGTCATTGGCGTTGCATCCTGCAAGTGGGTGCGGCCGATCTTGATGATGCTGGAAAATTGCTCAGCTTTGGCGGCAAGAGTTTGACGCAATCCACGAAGCGCGGGTTTTAATTGGCGGTGGATGGTGTCAACCGCCGCCACATGCATTGCAGATGGGAATACATCATTAGATGACTGTCCCATATTCACGTCATCATTCGGATGAATCTTGTGCTCGCTGCCACGATCTCCATTGAGTAATTCGGAAGCGCGGTGTGCGAGCACCTCGTTCATGTTCATGTTGGTCTGGGTACCAGAGCCAGTCTGCCATATTGACAGGGGGAACTCACTTTCGTGGCGACCCTCGATCACTTCATCAGCAGCTTGAGCGATGGCAGCGGCAGTTGTTGAATCGAGTAAGCCTAAGTCATGATTCACACTGGAAGCGGCGCGCTTAACTAGAGCAAGTGCACGGATAAACGTGGATGGCATTCGCTCGTTAGAAATCTTGAAGTTTTGCAAAGAGCGCTGTGTCTGCGCACCCCAGAGCGCGGTGGCGGGCACTCGAATTGTGCCCATGGCATCTTTCTCTTCACGGTAATTCACACAGCCCCCAGCTAAAGTAAAAGATGGAATAGTTCATGCTCTGAGTTCTTGCAGGGCAGGAAAGAATAAATGAATTGTGGGTGGTTATAGTATGTTTGGATTGGTGATTTTTTAACGTCTGCGAGAAGGGTGGGCTAAACATCGAAGAAGCTACACCGGACAAGCGGTTGTTAAGTCGTTTAGTTTTCAAGACGAAATGACTCTTCGCCGGGCTCCCCTGTTGCAGGATCAATCCGGCCAGACATGCCGATTTTATCTTCGGCCTGTTCCAAGGCCTCGCCCAGCTCATAATCTGACTCGGCCGTGTATTCCATATCATGAACTGCATCAAGCAGGGTGATGAAGGGGCCAAATTTTTTTTCACTGGTATTTTCATAGTACCAGTAGAAGCCATCGGGCCGCTCAATAATGCGGGTATTTTCGTAGTCACGAGACGCTTGTGGAATTTTAGTAGACATAACAACCTCACTACAGATCTATCGGATCGGAGCAAAATTCATGGTAGTCCTGATCGTTGAGTTTTGCTAGCATAAATACTATCAAATATTCGATCTGTTGAGGGGTCCCCAGCAGATTTGAATTTTAACTTTGATGAGGTACGTTACACGGAGCGTGCCTCTGAATTTCTTTATTCTTTCAGCAAGAGGATGTTGTCACGATAAGTTTCAGGGGGGCGAGAAGGATGAGAGCGGCGGTATGTCGAGGGGGCATGTGAGTGAAATTACTTACGATTCCCTTTGTCTGAGTTGGCGAGTTGGCTTGGTTCACGATTTGCCCAGACCAGCATTCCAATGCCTACAAAAATCATCGGCAGTGATAACCACTGGCCCATACTAATGCCCAGTGTTAGGACGCCGATGAAACCTTCCCCAGGTTCACGAAAGAACTCAGCAAGTGAGCGGAATATGCCGTAGCCCAGTAAGAACATGCCCGAGACCGCCCCCACCGGTCTTGGCTTGGAGGAGTAAATCCATAACAGTGCAAAAAAAGCGAGACCTTCAAGCGCAAACTCATAGAGTTGAGAGGGGTGACGGGGCAATGCATCGACGTGGGGGAAGATCATGCCCCAGGCCACGTCAGTGGGGCGACCCCAAAGCTCGGCATTGATGAAATTACCAATCCGGCCGGCTCCCAGTCCGAGAGGCACTAGTGGCGCAATAAAGTCCGTCACAACTAGCCAGCGTAATTTATATTTGCGTGCCAGAAGCGCCATCGCTGTAATTACACCGAGAAATCCCCCGTGAAAAGCCATGCCTCCCTGCCAAACTGCAAAAATTTCCAATGGGTGCTGCAAAAAATAACCAAAATGGTAAAACAGCACGTAACCTAGGCGGCCTCCCACTATCACCCCAAGAACGCCATAAAATAGCATGTCGTCTAGCATGGTGCTGGTGAATGCCGCTTGTGGACGGTGCTTAATGCAGTATCGCCCCAGCAAGATGAATAGGGCGAACCCAAGCAAGTACATGAGTCCGTACCAACGAATTGAGAGGGGCCCGAGGTAGATGGCGATAGGATCAAACTGCGGATGCACGAACATGAGATTCAGTTTCATTTGCGGTAAAATCAGAATTATACGGCAAGCGCCTTCACCGTAATATCACGAGCACTAGCGGGGGGCTCCATTGCCGTAGATTTCTAACGTTTCTCAGGAGCAGTCATGCCATACAACAAGCGCAGTCAAGCCATTACTCAAGGCGCTCAGCGCTCTCCTAGCCGCGCAATGCTACGAGCGGTGGGCTTCACCGACAGTGATTTTGATAAGCCCATTGTCGGCGTTGCTAATGGTTACTCTACCATCACACCCTGCAACATGGGATTGAATGAGCTTGCCATAAATGCTGAGAATGCATTGAAGCAGGCCGGGGCAATGCCGCAGATGTTTGGCACGATTACGGTGTCGGATGGCATCTCTATGGGAACTGAGGGCATGAAGTACTCGTTGGTGTCACGCGAAGTGATTGCAGACTCGATTGAAACAGCGGTTCAGGCGGAGAGCATGGACGGGGTGATCGCGATTGGCGGTTGTGACAAGAATATGCCGGGCGCAATGATCGCAATGGCCAGAATGAATGTTCCGGCTATTTTTGTTTACGGCGGCACTATCAAGCCCGGACACTACAAAGGACAGGATCTGACCATAGTCAGTTCGTTCGAAGCTGTTGGACAGTATGCCGCCCATAAAATAGATGAAAAGGAACTATTGGAAGTGGAGCGCCATGCCTGCCCCGGCGCAGGCTCCTGCGGAGGCATGTTTACTGCCAATACCATGTCATCAGCATTTGAAGCGATGGGGATGAGCCTGCCTTATTCATCGACAATGGCGGCTGAAGATGAGGAGAAATTGGTGAGCGCCGCCCGGTCAGCGGAGGTGCTGGTCAATGCGATCAAGCAACAGATCCGCCCGCGAGACATTATCACCAAAAAATCTATTGAGAATGCGATAGCTGTAATCATGGCGGTGGGCGGGTCAACCAATGCAGTGCTTCATTTTTTGGCGATTGCTCATGCGGCGGAGGTGGAGCTCAGTATCGACGACTTCGAGCGCATGCGGGGGAGAGTGCCAGTACTGTGCAATCTGAAGCCATCTGGACGGTATGTTGCGACCGATCTACATCAGGCAGGTGGCGTTCCGCAGGTAATGAAAATGCTGCTCGACCATGGTTTGCTTCACGGGGATTGCATGACCATCAGCGGCCAGACCGTTGCAGAGATATTGCGGGATGTTCTGCCCGCCCCGCGTAAAGATCAAGACGTAATCCGGCAATGGGACAATCCGATGTATGCGCAAGGCCACCTCGCCATCCTCAAGGGCAACCTCTCGACTGAAGGGTGCGTAGCCAAAATTAGTGGAGTCAAAAACCCCAAAATTACGGGCCCAGCGAGAGTATTTGAGTCCGAGGAGGCTTGTATGGAAGCGATACTCGCATGCAAGATTCAATCTGGCGATGTGGTGGTGATTCGCTATGAAGGTCCTAAAGGAGGGCCGGGCATGCGAGAGATGCTCTCACCCACCTCTGCCCTTATTGGCGAAGGGTTGGGAGATTCGGTAGGGCTAATCACTGACGGGCGTTTCTCCGGCGGCACTTACGGCATGGTGGTTGGTCATGTTGCGCCTGAAGCATTCGTCGGCGGGACTATAGCGCTGGTGCATGAGGGGGATTCCATCACCATAGACGCAGAGGAAAGGTTGTTGCAACTCAATGTTTCGGAGGGGGAGCTTGTCCGGCGCCGTGCCGCCTGGCGCCCGCCGCCGCCGCGCTATACACGCGGGGTATTGGCAAAATACGCAAGGCTGGTCTCTACCGCCAGTCGTGGCGCAATAACAGATGGGTCATAGCCAGTAAGATTGGATGGCATGACCAATCACTTGGGGGGCGAAACTAGCCCCTATCTTCTTCAGCACATTCACAATCCAGTGGACTGGCATCCATGGGGCGAAGAGGCGTTGGCCCTAGCGCGAGCGCAAAATAAACCCATATTGCTGTCTATAGGTTATTCCGCCTGTCACTGGTGCCACGTAATGGCGCATGAGTCATTTGAAGATGTGGAAGTCGCCGCAGCGATGAACCTACACTTTGTCAACATCAAGGTCGACCGGGAAGAGCGCCCCGATCTCGACCAGATTTATCAGGCAGCCCTTTATATACTGACCGGTCGTAACGGGGGTTGGCCATTGACCATGTTCCTGACGCCTAAGCAGAAACCATTCTTTGGTGGCACCTATTTCCCGAAGTTACCGCGATACGGTGTGACGGGCCTTCTCGATCTGTTGCCGCGTATTGCTGAGGCGTATTACACGCGTGGTGCCGAAATTGAGCAGCAGAGTGCCGCGGTGCTAGAGTCTTTGGCAGCTAGACTGCCATCAAAACCCACAGACCCCTTTGTATTTTCGAAACAGCTGTTGGTTGATGCTACGGCGGACTTAAAAAACAGGTTTGATACTGAACATGGAGGTTTTGGTGGGGTGCCAAAGTTCCTTCATCCGACCGAGCTTGAATTCTGTTTGCGACATTATTGGGCGACCAAAGACCAAGTAATTCTTAATATTGCCGTCTTCTCCCTAGAAAAGATGGCAAAAGGCGGTATCTACGATCAAATTGGGGGTGGTTTCTATCGGTACAGTACGGACCAACAATGGAGCATTCCACACTTTGAAAAAATGCTTTATGACAATGCGCCGTTACTGCGGCTCTATTCTGATGCCTGGCTGATTACGAGCGATCCTCTATTTAAGAGGGTTGTAGAAGAATCGGCTGAGTGGGTCACGCGCGAAATGCAATCATTGCTGGGGGGCTATTATTCGACGATTGACGCTGACTCTGAGAATGAAGAAGGCAGGTTCTACGTCTGGGAGCGCGCTCAAGTAGAGCGGACCCTCTTGCCTGAAGAGTACGCAGTGGTTGCCCCCTATTATGGTTTATTGAGACCGCCGAACTTCGAGCGTCAATACTGGAACCTGGAGATCGTGCAGCCGATGCTGAAGACAGCAGAGGATGCTGGCATTTGTCAGGCGGAGGCCCAGCAAAGACTGACGATAGCACGGAGCAAGTTATTTGTTGAGCGTGAGTCGCGCGTGCACCCAGGACGGGATGAAAAGATTTTAACCAGCTGGAATGGGCTAATGATCAAAGGCATGGCTCACGCAGGCCGCGTTTTCGGGCGCAGTGATTGGGTGCGCTCAGCTGCTGAAGCGGCAGACTTTATTCGTTCGACGCTATGGAGAGATGGAGTTCTGCTCGCAACTTGTAAGGATGGTAAAGCGCATCTCAACGCCTATCTTGATGATTATGCATTTTTGTTGGATGGGCTGTTGGAACTGATGCAGGCGGAGTTTCGGCAGGTTGATCTGGACTTTGCCGTGGCGCTGGCCGAAGTATTGCTAGAACAGTTTGAAGACGAACAGTCAGGAGGTTTTTTCTTCACTGGCCACCAGCATGAAAAACTTATCCACCGGCCGAAATCTGGCCATGACAACTCAGTCCCCTCGGGTAATGGAGTGGCGGCCTATAGCCTACAGCGCCTTGGCCACTTGATTGGTGAAGCACGTTACTTAAAGACGGCGGAACGCACAATCAGTCTGTTCTATCCTGTAATACAGCGGCATTCCAGCTCCTGTTGCAGCCTCCTGACAGCCCTAGAAGAAGCTCTTACCCCGCCCCAAGTCGTTATATTACGGGGGTCAGCTGAAAATCTAATAGGGTGGCAGGAGGCATTGCTCCCGATCTCGGCTCATACCATGGTCCTTGCAGTGCCATCGGGAGTTCCCGACCTTCCTATAAGCCTGAATAAACCAGTAGAGGTAGATGGAGCTGTCAATGCTTGGGTATGTCAGGGCGTTAGATGCTTACCGAAGATTTCTGACTTGCAGGATTTGCTGCGTATCTGCGAAGTTCGAGGTAGAATAAAGTTTCCTCTACAACCTTAATGAATAAAAGGAGTAAAAATGAAGACTGTCTGGATGGGATTGATTGGAGCATCAGCCCTAGTGATGGTGGGAACTGCTCAAGCGAGTGCAGAATTGGCCACAAGCAGTGGGTGTCTGAACTGTCATATGGTTGACAAGAAAATGGTCGGGCCTAGCCTCAAGGATATTGCTGCTAAGTATAAGGGTGATGCCACTGCACCAGCCATGCTAACAGAGAAGATCCTCAAAGGAGGCGTTGGTGTATGGGGACCGATCCCAATGCCAGCCAATGCGGGTGTGACTGAAGCCAATGCAAAGATTTTGGCGCAGTTCATTCTGTCACTCAAGTAACCTGGGTTGACCGTATAAAAAGCCGACGCATTAGTGCGTCGGCTTTTTATTTTAAGTCCGGTATTAATGCATACGGATTAAGAAGGGGGGGGGTGATTTATCTAAATTATGAGTTGGACTGCGACTAATCTAGTCAGTGCTTTTCTGCTGCCACCACTGAACCTAATCTTACTAGGCGCTCTGGGAGTGTTACTACTCAAGCACCACCCAAGATTGGGTAGATTTCTATTGGCAAGTACACTGGCCTTGCTTTACTTAATTTCGACGCCATTTATCGTAGAGACGATGTTGCAAAAGTTTGAAACGCCCTACGTAGCTGACTCAGTTGACAGCGAGGGACAGGTCATCGTGGTTCTGGGCGGCGGAACTTATTTCAATGCGGTGGAGTATGGCGGTGATACGGTAAATCGGTATAGTCTAGAACGTATTCGTTATGCCGCTCACCTATACCAGTTAACGGGTAAATTAATATTAGTGACCGGTGGCGCGCCACTGGGTAACGCCACTTCCGAGGCGGAGCAGATGAAATCTGTGCTAGAAAATGAATTCATGACTCCGGTCAAGTGGGTCGAGGGGACCTCCAACAATACACACGAGAATGCCTACAAGAGTTATGAAATCCTAAAAAAAGATGGGATCACACACATCATGCTGGTAACACATGCTTGGCATATGCCAAGGGCGGTGAAAGAGTTTGAACGGGCAGGATTCCAAGTTACCCCAGCACCAACTGCATTTACAACCCGCTACCGAACGGATGGACTAGCTTACCTTCCGACAGCGAGTGCACTACAACAAAGCCGGATTTTCATTCATGAGGTTATTGGGATGCTGTGGTACCGATTGTTACCGGCACCGAACAAGATTTGAAATTGTTAGAATACCAGCAGAAAATATTTTAAAGGAGTGGTATGAAAGCGCGTATCGAATGGAAGGATGGAATGAGTTTCCTGGGTGAATCAGGTAGCGGTCATCAGGTGCTGATGGACGGACCACCAGAAACAGGCGGCAGAAATCTAGGACCGCGCCCGATGGAAATGCTGCTGATGGGAACCGGCGGCTGTGCAGCTTTTGATGTAATGTTGATTCTGAAAAAGGGCCGTCAGGAAATCAGCGATTGCGTGGTTGAGATTGAGGCGCAGCGGGCAACAAATGAACCCAAAGTATTTACCCATATTCACTTCCACTTCATACTAACCGGTAAGAACTTGCAACCACAACAGATAGAGCGGGCAATCAGCCTGTCCGCAGAAAAGTACTGTTCAGCTTCAATTATGCTTGGAAAAACAGCAGAGATGACACACGACTTCGAGATCGTGGAGGGGCAGAAACTTCAGCACAAGGAGTTAAATTAAACCCAGTAAGCTGTTCGTGTCATCACTTTAGATCCCAATCCCATCGCCAACTTTACCGGTGTCGGTAACTCTGCGCCGCCGTGAGACATTGCCATAGCGGCATGTCCAGCCTCATCAACTTGCATCTGTGCAACAATGGCGCGACTCTTCTCATCATGCTCTGGCAGTTGTTGTAAATGACCGGCAAGATGAGCCTCAACCTGGCGCTCTGTTTCTGCAAGGAAACCAAGGTTCCACTTGTCACCGAGCATGCCGGCAAAGGCCCCAATGGCGAAGGAGCAACCGTACCACATTGGATTCAATAGACTCTTGCGGCCACCCAATTCAGCAATTCGTCTTTCAGTCCAAGCGAGGTGTTCGGTCTCTTCGCGGGCTGCATGAATTAAGGTCTGTTGTATCTCTCTGCTGCGTGCGGTGAGGGCTTGTCCCTGGTAGAGTGCCTGCGCACAAATTTCACCGACATGATTCACACGCATCAGTGCGGCGGTCTCATTTTTTTCAGAATCGGTCAGATCGACCTCAGATAATTCAGTTCCTGGGACAGGGCGCAGAGTCTGCGCAGGCGTTAAAAGCGTGCGAAGTGCGTTATCGAATCCAATAATAAATTTGTCAATATTCGGCATGCAATCACCTCGAGTGAATAGTGAGATTAAGACGACATCCCCATCTGTATTGCTAGTAATGTGACTGGGTGGAGAACCACAACTTTTGAACCTAATTGCCGTAATGAACTGGCAAGATGCATTGAACAACCAACGTTAGAAGTCACGAGAAAGCATTCCCCGCTCTGGGTAATAGCCTTAATTTTATCATTCAGCAGTGTTTTTGCCATATCTGGCTGATCAAGAAAATATGTTCCAGCCGCCCCGCAGCATTGATCATTACCAGCTAACGGCACAGGAGTCGCACCGGGAATGCGAGATAGAAGTGAATAGGGGTGCTCGGCACTGCGCGATACATTACGCAGACTGCATGGATCATGTACCAGAATATTGTGTGGAAACGGCGAAATCTCTACGTCACTCCATCCCTCCGCCTCCTCCAGGAAAGTGCTGACATCAATGATGCTAGGGGAAGAGTTAAGGGGAGATTCTTCAAGATGCGCTCCACAACCAGAAGCCGTACTAATGATCGCATCCAGTTTCAGCCCTTGAAATGCGACCACGTTCTCTTGCGCCAGTTGATTCGAGGTTTGAATGTCGCCGCTATGGCGATGCAGCGCGCCACAGCAAGTCTGAGAGGGTGGTACATGTACCGTATATCCAAGATGGTTGAGCACAAATATAGTGGCGTTCAGTGTGGTCGCGTCTGTCAGTCGTGCAACACAGCCGAGGAAAAGACCAATCTCACCACGTGACTTGCCACGTGGAGGATAAATCGTGTGCCAAGAGGTAGTCTTGATGTTGGGGGATTGGCAGGGCATATTGATCAGTGGTAACTGTGCATCCATCTCAGCAAATTTTGTTTTACCAAGCAGAGCAAATTTGCGCACTAAAGACTGTAGCCCGCTCTTTTGGTATAGGCGTAGAAATGGGCGTAGTGAATCAAAACGTCTGGGCTTGGCGATAAATTCATTTTCTACCAAAGCTCGAAATGAAGATTTTTCTTTTCTGAGATCATGTCCGGTTGGTGAGGATGATGGCCGCGCCATGATTGCGCGAGTCCCATCAATAAGGTGGCCGTAAGAAACATGATTGGGACAAATGGCCTCACAGGCGCGGCAGGTAAGACACCGATCAATATGAAGAGAAAAGCGATCATTCATCGGAATGCGGCCGCTGACAGCAGCGCTCATCAAAGCAATACGTCCTCGTGGTGAGTCAGCCTCAGATTGGGTTATGCGGTAGGTAGGACAGTGTGGCAAACATAGCCCGCAGGCAACACAACGGTTTGCCTCGGCAAGCAGCGAAGCAGGAGAAAAATCAGGCGGGATAGCTTTCGGATTCGTGATCAACTCCCACATGGAGGATAGAAAAAGAACATTCTTAAAGCTGTAATTATGACCAGAGTCTACGCGCTAAAAGTTTGGAAGGGTAGGGTATCATTGGCAGATATTACAGAGCGAAGGGGTGATATCTTGTTTAGGGTTTCGGGTGAATTTATCCGGCTATAACACGTGGGAGCTTACGCTTGACGAACGTGTCAAGCGTAACTAACATTAACTCTTGGGAGTTGGAAGCTTCCCTTTGGCTTCCCTTTGTTTTTAAATTATTAAAAGGGGTCGAACTATGCTGAACCATCGAATTCTTCAGAAAACACGGCTATCCAGTCTTGCCCCCTTATTCCTGTCCGCTATTTTGGTCGCGCAGGTTGCTCCAGTTGCAGCATCAGATCATGGGCACCAGAAAGCACAAGCTAAATTTAACCAAGCGGGAGAGTTGGCCCGACCAGCAAACATCAAGGAGTGGATCTCCATCGGCGCATCAGTGACTCCAAAGGACATGAATAATGGCAAGCCAGCATTTCCAGAGTTCCATTATGTCTACCTTGATCATACAAGCTGGGCCCACTGGAAAAAAACAGGCGAGTTCCGCGAGGGAGCTATGATTGCTAAAGAGTTAGTCAGCGTGGGTTCCAAGTCATCAGCAAGCGGGAGCGGATACTTTGCCGGTGATTATGTCGGTCCGGTGGCAGTTTCAGTAAAAGATAGCAAACGTTTTGCCAAATCAAGCAATTGGGGCTACTTTGTTTTTGGCGACGACAAGGCACAGAGCGCACCTGCTGATGAGAGCTGTGTGGCCTGCCACCAGGCTAATGCTGCACAGGATATGGTCTTTACCCAGTATTGGGCGCCATTACGTGCGGTCAGCCCTAAGAAGTAAATCAGTTAAACAGGACAGAAAGGGGTAGCGTCTACCTGCTACCCCTTTCTGTCGCTTCACTCAGAATGGATCTTGGAGGACAAAAAAATGACGCACCATGACACGATTTTAGCTCCAGAGTTGCAGGTATCGAAGTGGTTGAATACAACAAGGTCACCTACGCTTGAATCTCTCCGCGGGAGAGTGGTTGTATTACACGCATTTCAAATGCTCTGCCCGGGATGCGTGCAAATCGGGATTCCTCAGGCCCAACGAATTTACGAGGAGTTCGATTCTAAGAAGGTCGCGGTGATCGGACTGCATACCGTATTTGAGCACCATGAGGTGATGGGGCCTGATGCGCTGGAGGTGTTTGCTTACGAATACCGGTTACGCTTTCCGATTGGGGTCGATAAGTACGCGGGTGAAAAGAGCCAAGGGATGCCACTAACCATGGAGGCTTATCAGATGCAGGGGACTCCAACTTTGATCCTGATCGATAAGGTTGGCCATGTACGGTTACACAAGTTTGGTCATGTGAACGATCTCATGCTGGGCTTCTCGATCGGTGAGCTACTCTCTGAGGAGTTTGGGGGCGAGTCAGATGTAGAGACAAAGAAACAGAAAAGCGCTACTGAGACCGGCGGCGATGAGGATAGTTATTGTATCTGATTAAATACGTATTCGGCGCGCTCTTTCAGCGCCCATATATATCCTCAAAACGCACGATATCATCCTCCCCCAAGTAAGAGCCAGACTGAACTTCGATCATTTCAAGTGGCACGCAGCCGGGGTTCTCCAATCGGTGACGAGTGCCGAGAGGGATGAAGGTAGATTCATTTTCAGACAATAGGTAACTCGAGTCACCGCGTGTCACCTTCGCCGTACCGCACACGACAATCCAGTGTTCGGCACGGTGGCGGTGCATCTGAAGTGATAGTGAGGCGCCCGGCTTAACCACAATGCGCTTCACTTGGAAGCGTTCGCCGGCGTCTATACCATCGTACCAACCCCACGGGCGGAATACCTTGCGGTGTAGCCTTCCTTCTGACCTGCCCTCGAGTTTGAGACTGTCGACGATCTTCTTTACATCCTGAGTTTTATTCTTGTGTACGACGAGGATGGCATCAGGTGTTTCAACGACCACCACATCCTCAACGCCTACACAGGCTACCAATCGACCGCCCGACATGACAAGAGTGTTACGGCAGTCGTGCAGTAGGACATCGCCCTGTGAGGCATTCCCATTGCTATCTTTAGGTAAGACCTCCCACAAGGAGTCCCACGCGCCCACATCAGACCAGCCCGCTACAAGCGGGATCACTGCCCCAAGAGGCAACGAACTTTCACCGGCGGCGATACGTTCCATCACAGCATAATCGATTGAGTCGCTCGGGCATTGCGCGAACGATTCCTTGCCAACGCGCAAGAACTCACCATCGATTGAGCCCTCATCCCAGGCCGCACGGCATGCAACCAGAATATCTTTATGGCAGAGGGAGATAGCATCGATCCAGATGGAGGCCCGAAGCATAAATAGGCCGCTATTCCATAGGTAGCTACCATCATCAAGATAGGTTTGAGCTGTTGCGAGATCTGGCTTTTCTACAAAGCGTGAAATATGGTAAGCACCGCCTCCGGTGAGAGCATCACCGAACTGGATGTAGCCAAATCCCGTTTCTGGTGAGTCAGGTGTGATGCCGAAAGTGACGACCTTACCCTCTGTCGCGAGGGTTACTCCCTTACGTACTGCCTCTTGAAAGGCAGCGGTATCTAGAATTATATGATCCGAAGGCATCACCAGCAGGATTGGGTCTGCCCCATCTCGCATTGCTGCCAGTGCCGCAAGTGTCAGAGCGGGTGCTGTATTACGGCCGGTCGGTTCGAGCAGAATCGTACCGGCTTTATCGATTAAACGAAGCTGCTCTGCAATTACAAAGCGGTACTCTTCATTGCAAACCACCATCGGCGCTTCGAGCTGGATACCCGTAAACCCTTCGGTACGACGGATCGTCGCCTGAAGCAGAGAGTCCTCACCAACCAACGGCAGCAGTTGCTTGGGATACTGTTCGCGCGAGAGCGGCCATAGCCGAGTGCCAGAACCACCAGAAAGGACGATGGGGATCAATGTTTGCATGGGTTCTCATGTGAGCAACAAGTCATAGCCTTTTCAATCAGCGGGCTAGTCAGCTATTAGCGAATGAAATTTTACCATTATAATATTCACAACAAGATCATCCGCTTAACTTTCTTTGAGGGGATTAGCCGGTCTTGCCAGATGTTCCAATGAATTTGGTGCTGTGTTAGAATTATCAGCTCCCAATTAGCCGGCTTATAGGCAGCCCTGTTGTGTATGCAAGGATGCGACAGCTTCACTAAAAGGCCAAGTAGCTCAGTCGGTAGAGCAGAGGATTGAAAATCCTTGTGTCGGTGGTTCGATTCCGCCCTTGGCCACCACTATCCATTTGGACTTCCGGGACTTCCAAATTTTTGGTTTTCGACAAGAATGGAAGGTCTTCTGGATTTTCTGAGTATTGGCAATGTCACACCTTGATAGTATGAAAATACTGTAATCCGCAAACCCCTGATTACTAACCAGTTATTCATATAACCCTCCATGCAGTTATTTGCCTTTGGCATCAACTATCAGACTGCGCCTCTGGACGTACGTGAGCAGGTTACGTTTCCGGAAGATGCGATGGAGAGCGCGTTACATGATCTGGTTCAGCACCACCCGGTGGGAGAGGCTGCGATCGTTTCTACCTGCAACCGTACCGAAGTTTACTGCAGTACCGATAGACCTGAAGAGGCAACACACTGGTTAGCTGACTACCATCATCTTCAGGCCGGAGAATTGGAGCCTTATCTGTATAAGCTGCCGCGAGAACAGGCAGTGAAACATGCATTCCGTGTCGCGAGTGGATTAGATTCAATGGTTCTGGGTGAGCCGCAGATACTCGGTCAACTGAAGGACGCGGTGAAATCTGCTGAACATGCCGGCACATTGGGAATGATGCTACACAAGCTATTTCAGAGGACCTTTTTTGTTGCGAAGGAGGTTCGTACTTCCACTGAAATTGGCACAAACTCGGTCTCTATGGCGGCTGCAGCAGCTCGGTTGGCTGAGCGAATTTTCGGCGATATCGGTGAGCAGCGCGTACTATTTATCGGTGCAGGTGAAATGATAGAGCTATGCGCAAGTCATTTTGCCGCACGTCATCCAAAGCAAATCACCGTTGCCAATCGCACTATAGAGCGTGCACAACTGTTGGCGCAGCGATTTAATGCTCAGGCCATCACCCTGAATGAGCTTCCAGAACAGCTAGCGCAGCACGATATTGTGATTAGTTGCACCGCCAGCCCCCTACCGATACTTGGCAAGGGAATGGTGGAGCGTGCAATCAAGGTACGTAAACACCGCCCCATTTTTATGGTAGACCTCGCCGTGCCGCGAGATGTGGAGCCGGAAGTGACAGAGCTGGATGATGTATTTCTTTACTCAGTGGATGATCTTTCTGAAATTGTCAGAGAGGGATTAGATTTGCGTCAAGGCGCGGTAGCACAGGCTGAGGCCATCATCGATTCCAACGTGATCAATTTCATGTACTGGCTGGAATCACGAGAGCTGGTGCCGACTATCCGGGCATTGCGTGACCAAGCGGAACGGTATCGCCGGCATGAGCTCGAGCGGGCCATGAAACTCCTAGCTAAAGGGGAAGACCCTCAGAAGATATTGGAGCAGCTGAGCAGTGGGCTCACCAATAAATTTCTACATATCCCCTCCGAGGCATTGAATCATGCGACCGCCGATGAGCGTGATGATCTGGTCGGGTTGGTTAATCGGCTATATCAACTCCGCCGACCGGAATGAACAATAGCATCGCTGCCAAGCTCACGCAGATTTGCGTGCGGTTGGAGGAGTTAACCCATCTTCTGAGCAGTGAGACCGCCACAGCTAATCTCGACAATTACCGCAAGCTCACACGTGAACGCGCTGAGATTGCCCCGGTGGTCGAACTTTATCAAGCCTATCAACAGAGTGAACGTGACATCCTGACCGCACAAGAAATGAGTGGTGATTTGGCGATGCGTGAATTTGCAGAGGCTGAGATACGAACAGGGAGAGAGAGTCTTGTACGGATCGAGGCAGAATTACAGAAACAGTTATTGCCCAAGGACGCTAACGACGAGCGCAATATTTTTTTGGAAATTCGTGCTGGCACAGGGGGGGACGAGTCTGCGCTGTTCGCGGGCGATCTATTCCGTATGTATGCACGCTTCGCCGAGCGTCAGCGCTGGCAGGTGGAAGTCATTTCACAAAACCCATCAGAGGCGGGGGGATACAAAGAAATTATCGCAAAGATCATCGGTCAAGGGGCATATTCAAAATTAAAATTTGAGTCGGGCGGTCATCGAGTTCAGCGCGTGCCGGCCACCGAAACTCAGGGGCGTATCCATACCTCTGCCTGTACAGTCGCGGTGATGCCGGAAGCCGACGAGATCGATGACGTGACTTTGAATCCGGCTGAATTGCGGATTGATACATTCCGTGCTTCTGGTGCAGGTGGTCAGCATATCAACAAAACAGATTCTGCAGTTCGCATTACCCATCTGCCGACGGGCATCGTGGTCGAGTGTCAGGACGGACGTTCACAGCACAAGAATAAGGCGCAGGCTATGAGCGTTTTGGTTGCACGGATTCGCGACAAACAAACGCGCGAACAACAGGCGAAGCAGGCCGCCACTCGCAAGTCTCTTATTGGCAGCGGAGACCGCTCTGAGCGTATTCGCACTTATAATTTTCCGCAGGGGCGTATTACAGACCACCGGATTAACCTAGCCCTTTATAAAATAGATCAGATTATGGATGGGGATTTGAATGAGATCTGCACAGCATTGATGTCCGAGCATCAGACGGAGCAACTGACGGCGATGGCGGAGTAGAAGCGGCCTCGCCAGCCTATAAAAACACTGACTACCCCACTTTGTGCAGCAACCCCAGCATGAGTCTTTCGATACATCGACCCACCATTGCGCAAGTACTGCACCAGTCGTATTCGGGAGTCTCAGCGACCGATACTCGCATGTTGTTACAGGGTGTTCTCGATGTAGGTCATGCACATCTTATTACTCATCCTGACCAAGTATTAACGCCTGATCAAGAACAAAAATTTAATTCATTCATATCACGTCGCATCAATGGTGAGCCAATTGCTTACCTTGTTGGTGAGCGCGAGTTTTATAGCTTGAGATTTGAAGTAACCCCCGCCGTACTGATCCCTCGTCTTGAGACAGAGTTGCTGGTGGATCAGGCTTTGGAGCGGATTCCCGCGCGGGGACCGTCCAAGGTTTTGGACTTAGGAACGGGTAGTGGAGCAGTTGCAATAGCCATCGCCAAACATCGCCCGTTTGCTAGTATTACAGCGGTTGACTTTTCAGATGGCGCCCTGATTATTGCCAGGATGAATGCTAAATATCATGATGCGACAAACGTTTGTATCGTCGCTGGTGACTGGTATACGGGGGTTGCCGGAGAGGAGTTCGATCTCATTGTGTCCAACCCACCATATGTTGCCGACGGCGACCCCCATCTTGGGCAGGGCGATCTACGCTTTGAGCCGCGCACCGCATTAGTGGCAGGTACCGACGGGCTTGACTGTGTTCGCCGTATTATCGACTCCGCTGAAGACCACCTCATCCGGGGGGGATGGCTGTTACTGGAACATGGCTATGATCAGGCAGAGGCGTGTTGTCAGTTACTGAGGGGGGCGGGTTTTGGCGAGGTTTTTTCTTGTTCCGATCTGGCTGGTGTGATGCGAGTTAGTGGTGGGAAACGTGGGAGTTTTCTAGCGCAAAGCTGTTAAAATATAAACTGGTAAATCTCTAGTCAGAGTGTAAAGAATCCCTAATAGGGGAATACCTCCCTAGAGTTGGATTTTCAAGTTGATCAAATTTGATGAGGAATTAGATATGGATACGCAAGAAACAATTAAGCAGCAAGTGACCACTAATCAGGTGGTGCTGTATATGAAAGGCACGCCTGAATTTCCGCAATGCGGCTTCTCTGCCAACGCAGTTAAGATACTGAGTCTGTGTGGAGTGGATAACCTCTTCACCGTAGATGTGCTCACCAACCCGGAGATTCGGCAAGGTATCAAGGAGTACTCGAATTGGCCAACGATCCCTCAGCTTTATATCAATGGTGAGTTCATCGGAGGCTCGGACATCATAACGGAGATGAACCAGAGTGGTGAGCTACTTAAGCTGCTGCAGAAATAAAGAAACTGAGTCAGGGATTAATAAAAAGCCGACGTAAGTCGGTTTTTTATTAACTGATCGGAAGTGTTCAGGCAATTGCTGCTGCAATCAACCAGTAACGAGCAAACTTGCCGATAGCCATGAATAGCATTGCCCATACCCAGTTTATTCGAAGCCACCCCGCCGCAACACATAGCAAGTCCCCAATCAATGGCGCCCATGCCAGCAATAGAGCCGGGCTGCCATGTTTACGCACCCACTCTAACCCGCGCACATTACCACCCGATTTTTTCAGAAGTGCTTTTTCATCGGGCAACAGACGTCCAATCGCATACGAACTCAAACCGCCCAACGTATTGCCTAGAGTAGCGACTCCCAAGGCAGACCAGTAAAGCTGGGGGTGAGCGGTTAAAACACCAAAAAGAACCACTTCTGAGCCGCCCGGGAGGAGCGTGGCACCAAGAAAGCTGCTGGTGAACAGTGCCAATAGGCTTGATTGCTCATCCATAAGGTTATCCAGTAGTAGATTAGGTTACAGTTTATCTGCTAATGGGCAGGTGATGGGGCAAGGAATTAAGTAGCGCCATTAAGATGGGTACAGATATCTCATGAGGCCGCCTTATTTTTAAGAGCGTAGTCGTTTAATCGGCCAGAATTATGCGCACCAAAATTTGACTTAGGGATATTATTTGGCGATGATACGCATTATCAATTAATCAACTCTATTCAATAGGAAAAACCATGACGACCAACGCGATGCTCAAGGAAGAGATTGATTCCATTATTGCTGCGAAGAGTCTTCTCAAGCACCCTTTCTACGTGGCCTGGACGGAGGGTAAGCTGTCCAAAGAACAATTGCGCCAGTACGCGGAACAGTACTTCCATAATGTTCTTGCTGAACCAACTTATTTGAGCGCAGTACATTTCAATACCCCGCATATGCATACAGAAAATAACAGCGGTGATATCAGCGTCCGGCAGGAAGTATTGAAGAATCTGATCAGCGAAGAGCACGGTGATAAGAATCACCCTGCATTGTGGAAGCGCTTTGCATTAGCGCTGGGTTCGAGTGACAAGAGTTTGGCAGCCGCCGCTGTGCTACCGGGTACAGCGAAACTGGTCGAGACGTTTCGTGATATCTGTCTGAATCAACCATTCTATGCGGGCTTGGCTGCGTTACATGCGTTTGAGTCGCAAGTGCCTGAAATTGCTGCGGTGAAGATAGATGGCTTGTCTAAATTTTATGGGATGAAAGATCCTGACAGCTATGAATTTTTTACAGTACACCAAGAGGCTGACGTGCACCACTCACAAGCAGAATGGGAGCTCATTAAGCGCTTTGCTGATACTCCAGAGAAGCGGGCCGAGGTATTGGCGGCAACCACTCAGGCTTGTGAAGCATTGTGGGGATTCCTGGATGGAGTCTACGAGAACTACTGTGCAGATCTTGACTGCGAACGCATGGAAGCTGTAACGCTGCACTAAATCTGTAAGTCGACGGGAGGTGCGGAGGCTGAGAGGCTACGCACCCGTTCATAGCTGGCAGAACCTTCAATAACCCGCTTCAAATAGATCTGAATGGTTGTTCCCTTCAGCGTCTATTAATCCTTCTCAAAAATATTCTCGTTATGTTCTGCGGTCAGGCATTGACGCTTTTATCGTCAACACTGAGACCAAAATCTGCAAGTACCAAGTGTCGCCGAGACATGTAAATCAGGAACCGAACTTAGGTTTCGGTGGCGCACCGGCGGATAGTGTTAATACTTCGTGCCCCATTTCGGTGACTAGGACGGTATGCTCCCACTGAGCCGATAGACTATGGTCCTTGGTGACGATGGTCCAGCCATCTGCCAGTTGACGTATGGGTGCTTTGCCTGCATTAACCATCGGCTCAACCGTAAAAATCATGCCGGCCTTGAGTTGGAGTCCAGTCCCAATGCGTCCATAGTGAAGCACTTGCGGTTCCTCATGAAACTTTGCGCCGATACCATGACCGCAGAATTCTTTGACTATGCTGCACCCTTTGCCTTCGGCAAAGCTCTGGATAGCATGACCGACATCGCCCAGATACTTGCCGGGTTTGATTTCATCAATGCCACGCCACATCGATTCATACGTAATCTCACATAGACGCTTGGCCTGGATCGGAGGTTCCCCTACGTAGTACATGCGACTGGTGTCGCCGTGATAGCCATTCTTGATGACAGTCACATCAATGTTAACGATATCGCCAGTCTTTAATTTCTTCTCCCCCGGGATGCCATGGCAGACCTGATGGTTTACCGAGGTGCAAATAGATTTCGGATAGGGTGAGTATCCAGGTGGGGCATAATTGAGTGGCGCAGGGATGGTCTCCTGCACATTAACCATGTAATCATGGCATAGCTTATCAATCTCAGCCGTGGTGATCCCCGGCTTTACAAAAGGAGAAATATAATCAAGAACTTCTGAAGCAAGCTTACCTGCCACTCGCATTTTCTCGATCTCTTGTGGAGATTTGGGGTGTACCGTCATAGTCGTATCCAATTAGTCAGATGAGCAAAATGTATGATGGGGGTTACAGCAGCGCTTTGCAAGAACGACAGCAAGCATTTACCCAGTAGGCGGTAACTTCGCCGACCTTATGCCGGCCGAGATTGTCAGCCAATTGCAGCTTGGCAATAGCCGCTTCAGCACGTTGCAGGTCGGTTCCGATAAAGCCCCCACTCCAGACAGGCGGGGACCGCAAGGGTAGGTGCGGTCTCAGTAATGGGTAGCAATCTAATCTTTTCCGGGCGAATCTCCGCTGGCAGTGGCGCATTACGACTGAGCTTCAGTCGCGATTTAATATAGAGCGCAAAAACCACATTGGTAATTAATAATAGAAAAAATAGTGCTTTCATTTGTTAATGGTTTGTTGTTGTTAACAAGGCCTTATCTTGTTAGAATTCGAAATCAAGGGCATGAATATCACTTTTTCGGGGGTCTCGGGAATGCAAGGCATGAAAGTAGCATCACCATTGGCAATGCTGGCTATGCTGGCAGTGTCCATGCAAACATTTGCCGAATCTGCTACCAAAGCTGATGCAGCCAAGGGTCAGCAGATTGCAACTCAGGTTTGTGCGGGATGTCACAGTGCTGATGGCAATAGCGTCATCCCGACCAATCCAATTCTGGCCGGACAACATGCCGAGTATACCGCCAAGCAACTGATGAATTTCAAAGTTCAGGAAGGCAAGCCTGCTACACGCAATAACCCGATCATGGGTGCAATGGTGGCGGGGCTGTCACCTGATGACATGAAGGATATCGGCGCTTATTATGCTCAGCAAATTCCTAAGGTCACAGGGGCCAAGGATAAAACGTTGGCGGAGCTGGGTCGGAAGGTCTATCGTGGTGGCAATATTGAAAGCAACGTACCGGCCTGTGCCAGCTGTCACTCTCCCAATGGAGGGGGCATCCCTCCGGCCTACCCACGGATTGCCGGTCAGCATGCGGAGTATACCCTGGCACAATTAAGGGCTTTTAGGACAGAGACCCGTGAGAATGAGATGATGCATATGATCGTCAATCATATGACAGAGAAAGAAATGCAAGCGGTATCGGAGTTTATTTCCGGCCTACGCTAGACCTGAGGGGCAATGTTTCTACAAAGGCGGCCTCGGCCGCCTTTGTTATTTCCACTCGCCGAATATTTGATCGGCCGCGGCCAAAGTTTTGTTGATATCCTCAGCGGTATGAGCAGCAGAAACAAACCCGGCCTCGAATGCGGATGGGGCGAAATAGATGCCCTTGCTCAGCATGGCATGGAAGAAGTGGTTGAAGGCTTCTTTATTACATTCCATCACTTCTGCATAACTGGTCGGCGGGCTTGCTCTGAAGTAGAGACCGAACATCCCCCCCACTGACTGTGCACAAAAAACAATACCATGCTTCTTTGCAGCTGCAGTAAGTCCCTCTGTAAGTTGCCGAGTGCTGGCAGAAAGCTTTTCATAGAATCCCGCTGCCTGGACAAGCCGTAAGGTGGCCAGCCCTGCGGCAACTGCAACAGGGTTCCCGGAAAGTGTGCCGGCTTGGTAAACCGGACCCAGTGGAGCTAGGCATTGCATGATTTCACGTTTCCCGCCAAAGGCAGCCATCGGCATCCCCCCCCCGATCACCTTCCCGAGCGTTGTAAGGTCGGGCCTGATGCCATAGAGGCCTTGAGCGCAGGTAGCACTAACTCGAAAGCCCGTCATCACCTCATCAAAAATCAGTACACTGCCGTGTTTCGTGCACAGAGAGCGCAAAGCCGCGAGGAAACCGGGCTTCGGCAATACTAAGTTCATATTGCCCACAACCGGTTCAACGATGACCGCGGCAATTTCGTTACCAGACTCAGAGAATGCTTGTTCTAGTCCGGCTAGGTCGTTGTAATCCAGCACCATTGTATGAGCTGCGGTCTCTGCAGGGACTCCAGCAGAGCTTGGATAGCCGAAGGTGAGCGCACCAGAACCCGCCTTCACGAGAAGGGCATCCTCATGACCGTGATAGCAGCCCTCAAACTTAATGATGCGGCTTCTGCCGGTATAGCCCCGTGCTAAGCGGATAGCGCTCATGGTGGCTTCAGTTCCGGAACTTACAAGGCGCACCTGCTCTATTGAAGGGACTCGTGCACATAGCACCTGTGCTATTTCTAGTTCTGCTTCGGTGGGCGCACCAAAAGTCAATCCGTTCTGAGCTTTTTCCATCACCGCTTTGATCACATCAGGGTGGGCATGACCCAAGATTAGTGGCCCCCAGGACCCCACATAATCCAGGTAGGGTTTGTTGTCTGCATCCCATACGTAGGCACCTTGACCCCGCTGAAAGAATATCGGCACCCCGCCTACCGATTTAAATGCACGAACCGGGGAGTTGACGCCGCCGGGAATGCACTTCTGAGAGAGTTCGAATAATTGCTGGTTACGTGAAGTCATGGGGTCGCTCATAAGGGTGGTGGATAGAGTGTCGGCTTTGCGTGATTAGTCGAGAAAAATTTTCTGCCGCAGACTGGGTGTCAAGAACACCAAAAAGTGAGCTGCTCGCGGCGATTACATCAGCACCGTGGCGGATCAGGTCCGCGACATGTGGCAGTGTAATTCCGCCAATAGCCACCACTGGAACATGCAGCATCTGTCTTGACTGGCGTAGCAGGCTCATGGGTGCAGTCACTGTATTAGGCTTGGTGGGGGAAACAAAAAACGCACCGAAAGCAACATAGTCAACGCCTTGCTTCTCAGCCTCAGTAGCAAGCTCCATGTGATTGTAACAGGAGACGCCAATAATTTTCTCAGGTCCGAGCCTGTACCGCGCGGTAGCTACGGGGATGTCATCCTGTCCTAGATGTATTCCATCTGCACCAACAGCAATAGCAAGGTCGAGATGATCATTAATGATGAGGGGGACATTGTGTTCCCGACAAAGATTAAGTAACGTCTGTGCTTGGTCAAGGCGTAGTTCAGCCTCGGCTGTCTTGTTGCGATACTGGACCAGACGTGCTCCGCCTGCTAGTACCTGACGAGTCATTCTAACCAAGAGTGCCGTATCAGCCACGTCTGGCGTGATCGCATAAAGACCTTCAATTTTTTGCGGCAGTAGGTGTTTTGTCACCATTTTCAGCATCAGTCGCATCGTAAGCCCAGAATAACCGGTCCGGTACATATTGTCCCATTCCTGGCCGGAAGCCTGCTTTCAGGGTTCGCCATGTGTATTCTTGTGCTTCATACACGCACTCGGCGATGGGTAATCCATTGGCGATAGCAGCTGCAATGGCTGAGGCCAGCGTGCATCCAGAGCCGTGATAGGAACCGGCAAGTCGCGGCCAGGCATCTGATCGGATGACTACATCCGATTGGTACAAGGTATTTATAACCTGTGATGTATTCTCATGAGTGCCGGTGATGAGTACGTATTCACAGCCCATACCCAAGAGCCTCTGGGCACATTGATGCAGGTCTGGTGAGTCTTGATCATCATCGTCCTGTGCTAGTCGTCGCGCTTCTATGCTATTGGGAGTGATAATGGTAGCTTGGGGGAGTAAAAGTTCACGCATTGTTGCCAACATGTCTTCGTTGGCAAGTTCGTCACCACGTCCGGAGGCGAGTATTGGATCAAGAACCAGAGGGATATCGGGATAATCAGAGATTACCTCCGCAATAGCCATAATAATCTCAGCACTTCCCAGCATCCCAATCTTAAAAACATTCACTGGCATGTCTTCCAGTACTGCACGAGCTTGATCTGCGACCCACTCTGGATCCAAAGACATAACCCCATCTACCCCAGCAGTATCCTGCACGGTAATGGCCGTGATCACAGACAGTGGATGGCAACCCATGCTTGCAAGAGTCAGGATGTCAGCCTGAATACCCGCCCCCCCGCTGGGATCACTTGCAGCAAAAGAAAGTACGATTGGGGGTGGCTGAGACATGGGCTAATATCGTAAAATATTATTTTAACCTAAATCATTCTAATCATGCTCGCTACTGGAACTCCGTACCGTTGCTATATGTGCCTTATCTGTGGATTCATCTACGATGAGGCTGAAGGGTTGCCGGGAGAGGGAATTCCCCCCGGCACACGCTGGGAAGACGTGCCGATGAACTGGACCTGCCCAGAATGTGCCGCGCGCAAAGATGATTTCGAAATGGTTGAGATTTGAATGCGTATTTTGCACACCATGCTGAGGGTGGGTAATCTAGAAAAATCTATTGTTTTTTACACTGAAGTACTGGGGATGAAAGTGCTACGCCGTAGGGACTACTCGGACGGAAAATTTACTTTAGCCTTTGTCGGTTATCAGGATGAGGTGGATGGTTCGGTATTGGAACTGACCCATAACTGGGGAGTGGAGAGGTATGATCTGGGTGAGGGTTACGGTCATGTCGCAATCGAAGTGGATGACGCCTATCGCGCATGTGAGGAAGTAAAAAGGCGTGGTGGCAAAGTCACGCGTGAAGCGGGACCGATGAAGCATGGTGTCACAGTGATCGCTTTTGTAGAAGATCCGGATGGCTACAAGATCGAGTTCATTCAGAAAAAAACAACACAAACCTGCTGAAGTAAGACTCGCGCGGGATCGCTGTTAGTGGCCATATCCTGCTAGGCCTTATCAATCAGGCGAACCTCCTGCTGCGGGAAAGGGATCTCGATACCGTTATTCTGGAACTCTTGCCAGATTTCCATATTGATATCGGAACGCAATCCAATCTGTCCCTCTTCTGGGTCGTTGATCCAGAAGTGCAGTTCTAGATTAAATCCGTTGTCGACAAACTCCTTTAGAAATACCGCTGGCTCTGGTTCGGAGATTACACGCGGTTGCTTGAGCGCTGCCTCCTGCATGATTCGCATAGCCGCTTCTAGCGGACTTCCATAACTTATCTGCACGGTAAGTGCCAGACGTACTCGGTTATTGGTATGTGCCAGCTTGACAAAGGTAGAAGTGATGAAGGTGTCGTTGGGAACGATGGACTCGACCCCATCGAGGCCATGCAGCACTACGTATCGGTTGGTAAGGTCAACGACGCGGCCGGTATGATTATCAACGGTCACAATATCGCCAAGTCGGAGCGAGTGGTCCAGCAGGATAATGAAACCACTGACGTAGTTGCTCGCAATTTTTTGCAAACCCAGCCCTAAACCTACGCCGAGGGCGCCGCCGAACACTGACAGCACAGTAATATCAACCCCAACGATTGGTAGCGTAATCAACACGCTCAGCAAAATAAGCAGGGTGCGAGCGACTTTTGTCACTACCACTCGCTGGCTCTTGTCCATTGCTTCGATACGCATAACTCGCGACTCGAGTGAGTTCGAGAGCCAGAGGGCCAGCAGCATGCTGGCCGTCAATGTCAGTATCCCTTGAAGGATTAGCATTACTGAGAGTCGGTGCTGACCAGCGTAAAAGGCCACAGCATCGAGCATGTCCAGTATCCCTGGCAGTATGCCAATGATATGTAGTGCCACGATGGACCATACGATCCAGCCGATGGTACGCTCCCACGGATGGAGCCACTGCTGGCCGTGGAAAACTCGGCGGAGTATGTAGATGGTGACGCGAACCAGTGCCAGCGCGAAGAGTAATGGAATGGCAATATTGAGCAGATGTGTCGGGTACCAGTGATTGAGCACCCATCGGCCGAGAGCTACTAGGACGAGGGCTGAGATGGCGGCCATCAGCCGGTTAAAGTTGCCTGCACTAATGACGGGTGTATTGTCCACGCTTACTTTCGAGCTGATGCGCTCAGCGAGCAATCTCTGTGCCAACCAGGCAAGCCCAAGACTTGAGAGCAAGACACCAAGTTGCCACAGCATGATCACCTCTTGGATGTGAGTGACCAGGCTGAGTAGCGGGCTGTGGATTTCGTTTTTGGGCGACATAGGAGTGAGTCAGAACGAAGATTTATTTTAGCATGAGTTAGGAAGCGGACTCGGGTCGGCGCTATGGTTACGAGTCTCAGTGTTTGGTGAGAGGCTCCTTGAGTCTGAGGATATATCCCTGAGCCATGATTACTTCACCGCAAGTTCGAGTGCGGCAGCAAAAAAACAATCGGTACCATGAAGGGCGGGCGATAGCTGTAGATATCTCCCGGTGTCTAATGGAATCTTCTGTTGTGACAAAAGATCGGCGCAACTCAGCAGAGAATAACGAGGATGGTCGATCAGAAAGCGCTCAATGATTTCTTGGTTCTCCTCGGGCAAAAAACTGCATGTTGCGTAGACTAGCCTTCCGCTAGGCTTGAGCAAGTTAGACGCGGATGACAAGATCGATGCTTGTTTACGTTTTAGATCTTCGATGCTCTGAGGAGATTGCCGCCACTTCAAATCCGGATTCCTGCGCAGCGTACCAAGCCCGCTGCATGGTGCGTCCACGAGAACCCGATCGATTTTCCCGGTCAGGCGTTTGACCTTGATGTCATTCTCATTAGAGATACGTTGCGGATGTATATTGGATAGGCCGGAGCGTTTGAGGCGCGGCTTTAAATTATTGAGACGATTCTCAGAGATATCAAAGGCATAAACACGGCCCTGTGAGTGCATCAACGCACCCAGCATCAGAGTCTTGCCGCCAGCGCCGGCGCAGAAATCCACAATCATGTCGTTGCGTTTTGGTGCAAGCAAGTAACCCAGTAACTGGCTACCTTCGTCTTGTACTTCCACCCTGCCAGTTAGAAAGAGTTCATGACGATTGATTGTGGGTTTGCCAGGCAGACGGATGCCGCTCGGAGAGAGGGGAGTAGCCTCGCACTCAATGCCATCTTTTTTTAAGGCTGCTAGCACTTCATCACGGTTAGTGAGCAGAGTATTGACGCGTAGATCCAGTGATGCTGGTTGCTGCAGCGACCGACCCAGGCTGAGAATATCAGGATCTGTCATACCTCCACGCAGTTTGTCTACCAGCCATTCAGGAAACTCGGCTTGAATAGCAAGCGGCTGCGATTCAGGTGTCTCTGCCTTGATCCCTGTAAGCCATTTAGCCTCTGACTCGCTGACGAGCGGCGTCAGTTCGCGCATGTTCATGCCTTGAAATTTAACTAGATAAGCAAGCAGAAGCGGGCGGGGTGTGGTCGTGTTGGCGGCGTGCTCAAGGAAGAATCTGTGACGAAGAATACCGAACACTATTCCCGTAATGAAAGCGCGATCATTTGAACCGAGCTCAGGGCTATCACGAAAAAAGTGCCGCAAAATAGCATCGGCAGGATGCTCAAGTGGGAGTACAGCGCGTAGCGCGGCGGTAGTCATATCGAGGTGATCAGGGGTGAGACGCATCTATCAGAAATCCTACAAAAAAGTGAAGAGGGTGAGGGCCCCCGGGAGCTGTAAATGTCAAAATAGGGAATGGATTATGCCGCCCCGAGTTACGGTAAAAGCTCAATCTCCAGACGGAGTCCGCTTGCGGCACCAGAGCTTATTCTTGTGACCATATAATCTAACAGGAGATCGCTTTCGGTCGACATGATACGCACCGGCAACATGTAATAAGCAGAGGCAAGCCAAATCTTACGCACGAGCTTGTCATCTCCTTGTAGCTGTTTTGTCAGAACGATGGTCTCAAGTTCGCCTATAGGTGTTTTAAGTGTCTCCTTATCAACCACATAGTGAACGAGCTTGAGGGTTCTGCCATCTGTCTCATAGACCTCTAGAGGTCCATCCCCCGGAGGGGGAGAGAACGCAAAACAATATAAAAAGCTTAGTCTGTCTTGGGTGCCAATCGGAAGAGGCTTTTGTTGCTCGCTTCCTCGGTTATTGATGGTCAGTAAACCCTTCTCCCAGTCGAAGGTGGATACCCTTGGTAACTTGTCGGGGCGCTGATCGAAGAAGCGGCTTGGCTGTAGTCCTTGTTCGGTGATAGTGCCTACGCTATCGCGTAAGATATCACCTGACTGCGCCAGAGCCAGCAGACCGAGGGCCCGAGTTGCGCTGCTGATTGCATAGCTGTGGGTGCCATCCTCCAGCTTTATTTCCAGAGTGTCATTCGCTTCCCCTTCGAAGGCGCCTGACCTGATTGAGTAATTGATAGCGATCCGGGTGGGTATTGCATCCGCTAAGGCAGAGAGACTCAGTCCCCAAAGCAAGGCAAAAACTAGGGCTCTCATACAGGTAGTTTTGGTGAATTCAGGACTGAATCATCCATAACGTCACCACTCACCGAGACATGGTTATGAGAGAGTTTCAACCGATCTTCTAAGAACCAGCGTATGGCCTCAGGGTATATCTGGTGCTCTTGTTGAAGCACTCTTGCAGAAAGCGTTTTCGAAGTGTCATCTGGCAGTACTGGGACTGCTGCCTGAGTAATGATGGGGCCATGATCAACCTGAGACGTAACAAAATGCACGGTGCAACCATGGATTTTAACGCCCGCCTTTAAAGCGCGAGTATGGGTATCGAGACCGGGAAAGGCGGGTAGTAACGAGGGGTGAATGTTCATCAGCCTGCCATGATAATGCTCAACAAACTTGTCACCGAGAATGCGCATGAAGCCGGCAAGTGCCACCAAGTCAGGTTGAAAGGAATCAATTCTTTCTGCCAACGCCGTATCGAATGTTACACGGTCTGGATAGGCCATTTGATCTACCACCCGTGTCTCGATTGAGTGCATTCTTGCGATCTCAAGACCACCTGCCTCAGGATTGCTGCTGATGACCGCAGCAATCTTAACCGGCAGACGGGCCTCGATCAGTGCTTGCATATTGCTGCCGCGGCCGGAGATCAAGATGACAAGGGACTTCATGGGAGCGGTGGGGGAGACTCGATTCGTTGCTTACTCAATTATTGTTTTAGGCGTGCCGGGATCACTCTCGCGGATGGTACCAATGTGCCACACGGTCTCGCCTGCGGAGTGCAATATTCGCTTTGCCGATTCAATATTTTCTGGGGCAATGATTAGAGCCATTCCGATACCACAATTGAAGACTCGGTGCATCTCGCTATCAGTCACATTGCCTTCTTGTTGGAGCCAGCGGAAAAGTGGGGGCATCTCCCATGCAGATTTCTGCAGTACTGCGGCGACGTTTTCAGGTAAGACACGAGGGATATTTTCTACTAACCCGCCGCCGGTGATATGGGCCATACCTTTAACCGGAAGATGCCGCATCAGTTCAAGCAGTGGCTTCACATAAATACGTGTTGGGGTCATGATCATGTCGCCTAACGCCATACCGTTAAAATCAGTAGACAGGTCTGTGTGGTTCTTTTCAATAATCTTACGGATCAGCGAGTACCCGTTAGAGTGTGCGCCGCTGGAAGCTAATCCCAACAGGGCATCACCCGGCTGGATAGTGAGTCCGGTGATGATCAAGTCCTTCTCAACCACACCCACGGAAAAGCCTGCAAGGTCATACTCACCCTCTGGGTACATGCCAGGCATTTCTGCGGTCTCTCCGCCGATCAGGGCGCAGCCCGCTTGTTCACACCCTGCAGCGATGCCCTTGACGACTCGGGTAGCGATGTCGACATCCAGCCGGCCACAGGCGAAGTAATCCAGAAAAAATAATGGTTCCGCTCCCTGCACTAGGATATCGTTGACGCTCATCGCGACCAAGTCTATGCCCACACTATCATGCTTGCCGAGTTCGAATGCGAGCTTCAATTTAGTGCCGACACCATCGGTGCCTGTCACCAGTACTGGGTTACGGTATTTTTTGGAGATTTCGAACAGCGCCCCAAAACCGCCGATCCCGGCAAGCACCTCTGGGCGCATGGTGCGCTTAGCGTAGGGCTTGATATTTTCCACCAGGCGATCCCCGGCATCGATGTCTACACCAGCATCTCGATATGATAGATGGGTTGGAAGTGGGTTTCCCGAATTGGACGCAGTCAAGGCTACCTCTAAGAGTTCAAGATGTTAATGAAATACGGTTACTAATCGAGAGCAGAAATAAAAAATTTCGACGCAACATATGTTTATAAATAGAGGTAGATTTCTTGTCAGCGGATCAGTATCGAATGGGGTTTAAATTATTATGGGTGTTCGTAAGTTGAGTTCTCGTTTCATTGCAGATAGAGTGCAAGATTAAGTAATATGATTTTACCGTAAATGGACCTTAAACACCCCGACGATCTGCATTATCTATGGCGGCTGGCGCTCGCCGCCGCCGCTGGAGCGCTGGTTTATTTACTAAGCCCAATACTCGCCCCATTCATGCTGGCGGGGATCATTGCCTATATTTGTAATCCGCTGATGGCGCGAATAGCGACGGGTAAAATTTCGCGGACCCTTGGCGCCTTGCTGGTGATTCTGTTGTTGCTGAGTATTTTTTTGGCGTTGATTCTGATCATGTTGCCCTTGTTCGAGAAAGAAATCTCGAGATTGATTGAGCGGGCACCGGACTACCTTGAAACAATCAAGATCAAATTAATCCCCTGGATGGAAGCGTATCTAGGCATTAGCCTGGATCTAGATGTTGCCACGCTCAAGCAATTGTTGGTGCAGCACTGGCAAAGTGCGGGTGGGGCGGCAGCGAAGCTGCTGCCATCACTCACCAGCGGTGGGATGGCGGCGGTAGAGTTTTTCATGAATCTGCTGCTAATGCCGGTGGTACTGTTCTACTTGTTACGGGACTGGAATGGGTTGATTAGACGTGTCGATGAAATGATTCCGCGCCGCTGGCTTGAGCAGGCTCATACGCTCGCACTTGAGACTGATCGCGTGCTGGCAGAATTCTTGCGTGGACAGTTGGCGGTTATGCTACTAATGAGCCTTTGCTACGTGACTGGGCTGTGGTTAGTAGGCCTTGAATTCGCGCTGCCGATCGGACTGTTGGCTGGAATACTGGTGTTTGTACCGTATCTGGGAGCAGCTGTTGGCCTGATCCTTGCAACTCTGGTGGCATTGATGCAGTTTCAGGGATGGAGTGGATTGCTTCCGATATGGGCGGTATTTGCTGTCGGACAGTTACTGGAAGGGACGGTGGTAACGCCCTGGTTGGTCGGAGATCGCATCGGTCTGCATCCGGTACTGGTGATTTTCGCGTTGCTCGCATTCGGTCAATTGTTTGGATTCTTTGGTCTCTTGCTGGCGTTGCCAGTGAGCGCTGCGTTGCTGGTATGGCTACGCCATGCCCGAGCACAGTATATGCAAAGCAACCTATATAAGTAGTCAAATGAAGCAACTGCTGCTGGATATCACCCCCTCGCCATCGCCCGCTCTAGATAACTTCGTACCGGGACATAACCGTGAGTTGCTGCAGACCCTAGATGAGATAATTGCGGGGAAAGAGCGGTTTGTTTACCTCTGGGGGGCAACAGGTTGCGGCAGAAGCCATTTGCTACAGGCAGTGGTCGCGGTGGCCGCACGCAACAAATTGAATGCGGTCTATATAAAGTGCAGTAGTGCCGATGATATGAATGCTACATTCGGCACTCATGTTGCTGCCGACTGCGTAGCGGTCGATGACGTAAAATTCCTCAATGCCAGCGGGCAAATCAGCCTGTTCAATTTATATAACCATATACGGGATGAGGGTCATGCACGGTTGTTGGTGAGTGGACCTGTCGCACCTGCACAACTGGGGCTACGTGAGGACTTGGTTACTCGTTTGGGGTGGGGATTGGTCTACCAGGTGCATGAATTAACCGACGATGAAAAGGTGCGGGCTATGCAAAAACACGCTGTCAGCCTCGGCTTTGATCTGCCGAAGGAGGTGAGTGATTATTTGCTACGACATGGGCAGCGCGATATGCCGACACTGATCGAGACTATCAATGCACTAGACCGCCGCTCTCTTGTAGATCAGCGGCAGATTACCGTGCCATTATTATGTGAACTGTTGGAGGGGCGATGAACTTGGCATTGTTTGATCTCGATAACACGCTCCTGGCGGGTGATAGTGATTTTGAATGGGCTCAATTCTTGATCGAGAAGCGCGTGGTGGACCGCGAAGTATATGAAGCGCGTAATCTAGAGTTCTATGAGCAATATAAAGACGGCACGCTCGATATTCACGAGTTCTTGGATTTCCAGTTGAAACCGTTATCGCGTCATCCACGCAGTCAGCTCGATGCCTGGCACAACGAGTTCATGACGCAAAAGATTAAACGGCTAGTTGCACCAGGTGCGCACAAATTGATTGAGCAGCATACGCTCAACGGAGATTTATGCGTCATTATTACAGCGACCAATAGTTTTGTTACTGCCCCAATTGCTCGGATACTCGGCGTGAGCCACTTGATTGCCACCGATCCCGAACAGAGAAATGGTGAATTCACGGGCCAGGTTGCAGGTATACCCTGTTTCAGAGAAGGAAAGATCACGCGACTGGAAAGCTGGCTGGATGATCGCAACCTAACCTGGCTGTCGTTCCTTGAGAGCTGGTTCTACAGTGACTCATTGAATGATCTGCCGCTGCTCATCAAGGTTACACACCCGGTAGCGGTGGACCCCGACTCGACGCTACAGAGCCATGCCGAGAAAAATAACTGGCCGATCATTAGTCTGCGGTAGCATAGGTGCCAAAGAAAAATAAAGGCATCCGAAACCACCGGCGCTGGAAAATTCTGGATGAACGACCGCCAGTGATGTATTCACTTCAACGCATAGTCATGCAGAAATGTACTCAAGATATATGAAGATGCGGGGCTCTGTTACTCTGCAGCCGGGCAGATTGACCCATTGCGAAGCTTCATGATCTCTTCCAAGCATCTCTTGCCGAGTTTCTTTCTCTTTTTGCTGGTCGCGGTTAGCAGCCTATTTGCAGGGTTGCTGTTCGGTAGCGTGAACATTCCGCCCTATCAAGTTGCTACGGCGCTATTGTCACCGGGCGATGATGCCATCAGTCAGATTGTCTGGCAGCTTAGACTGCCTCGAGTATTAGCCGCATTCGCCAGCGGCGGCCTGTTGGCCTTGGCGGGCGCATTGTTGCAGGTGTTATTGCGTAATCCGCTAGCAGACCCTTATATTCTCGGGGTGTCTGGGGGTGCAGCGGTCGGCGCGCTTACAGCGATGCTGTTTGGGTGGGGCTTGGCCCTAGTCAACCTAACGTCAATGATCGGCGCACTGGCTGCGATTTCCATCGTGTTTGGCTTGACCTTTCGAAATGGAGACTGGAATGTATACCGGCTCCTGTTGACCGGGGTAGTGCTGTCCGCTGGTTGCGCTGCATTGACGACCTTGATCTTGACCCTAGCACCAGCTAGTGATGTCAAGGGCATGCTGTTTTGGATGATGGGTGATGTATCACGTGCGGTCGGAGCAGAGGGATTATTATCGGCATGGCTGGCGTTGATCATCGTGACAGCCACGAGCATTCTCTTTTCCGGCAGTCTCAATGTCCTGAGTCTTGGTCAGATGAAGGCGAAAGCCCTCGGTGTCGCAGTGCTGCCGTTGCAAGTGAGCATTTACTTTTGCGCCGCTTTGGCGACTGTAGCATCATTGATGATGGCCGGTGCCATCGGTTTTGTTGGTCTGATTATTCCCCATGTCATTCGCTTGTTAGGGATTAATGATCATCGCTGGTTGCTACCTTTGGCAATGTTACTGGGGGGTAGCTTTCTCACATTGGCAGATACTTTAGCGCGAACTTTGTGGGCGCCGCAGCAACTGCCGGTAGGGGTATTAACTGCATTATTGGGTGTGCCATTGTTATTGTTATTGTTGTCGAGAAAACGCTGATGAAGGCCAGATTCATTATGAAAATAGATTCAGCCTGGAATTCCGCACCACCTTCCATCTCGCCGCGCAGCCGCTACTGGCTGCAAAATCGTGGCTCATTGACACGCCTGATTCAGCAGCATTGTAGTAATTTTCGCGTTAAGCCAATATTTCAATCGCTGTCAACGGTATGCGAGGACGAACTCGTCGTAATGGATCTGCGCCGCAAAGAAATGGCATTGGTGCGGGAGGTATATCTATACTGCGGCAAAACGCCTCTAGTTTTCGCACATTCAGTTGTCGCTAGGAAAAATCTGCGTGGCGCTTGGCGAGGGTTGGGTGGCCTTGGGAGCAAGTCGTTGGGCACGGTCCTGTTCACTAATCCCGCGGTCAGACGCGCCCCGCTGCAATTCAAAAAATTAAATTCAGGCCACCCACTTTTTCATCGAGCATGTAGGGAGCTGCCGATCACGCCAGCGGGCCTGCCGATTAGTCTATGGTCGCGACGTTCCTTATTTACTCTGGATGGGCAGTCCTTACTGGTTACCGAGGTGTTTCTTCCTGCTATTTTGGATTTAAAGTAGTGACATTCACGCAACGGTTAGGTCATTACGGGAAACTGATGCGGCTGGACAAGCCGATCGGGATTCTGTTGTTACTATGGCCCACACTGTGGGGTCTATGGCTCGCTGCTGATGGCCCTCCTGATATGTTTATTCTGACAGTATTTGTATTGGGTACAGTGCTGATGCGATCTGCCGGTTGTGTGATTAATGATTACGCTGATCGAAATATTGACCCGCATGTTGTGCGGACTAAAAACCGCCCACTAGCAACCAAGGCGGTGAGTACTAAAGAGGCATTACTTCTGTCGGCAGGCTTAAGTCTATGCGCGTTCTTGCTGATACTGCCACTGAATCGGCTTACGCTCGAGCTGGCGGTATTTGCACTATTTCTTGCCGCCAGCTATCCGTTTACGAAACGCTTCTTTGCGATGCCGCAAGCTTATTTAGGTATTGCCTTTAGTTTCGGTATCCCGATGGCGTTTGCTGCTCAGACCGGTGAGCTACCATTGATAGTCTGGCTGCTGATGGCGGCAAATCTATTGTGGGTGATTGCTTATGATACTGAGTATGCAATGGTCGATAGAGACGACGACCTCAAGATAGGGATCAAGACCTCCGCGATCACTTTTGGACATTTTGACGTGATGGGAATTATGCTATGTCATGCGGGGTTTTTGAGTATTATGATCGGAATAGGATTAATGCAGAAACTGGGGCTTGCATATTATGTGGGTCTGATCGCCGCATCGGGTCTGATTATTTATCAGTATCGTTTGATTCGCAAGCGTGATCCAGTCTTATGTTTCAGAGCATTTTTACACAATAACTGGGTAGGTGCGGTGGTGTTTGCTGGCATTGTGCTCGGTTATCTGACAGAGGCAACTTAATAAGTGTCCCGCTACGATGAAATATAAAGATCTGCGCGATTTTCTCGCAAAACTGGAAAGCCAGGGTGAGCTAAGGCGCATCACGAAAGAGATTGACCCGCATCTCGAGATGACTGAAATTTGCGATCGGGTACTGAAGGCGGGTGGCCCAGCCATCCTGTTCGAGAATCCCAGGGGGCATAGTATCCCCGTGCTTGGAAATCTATTTGGCACGCCACGGCGGGTGGCTATGGGTATGGGACAGGAGTCTGTTTCAGCGTTACGCGAAGTGGGTGAGCTGCTCGCTGCTTTGAAGGAGCCAGAGCCACCGAAGGGATTGAAAGACGCTTGGGATAAATTCCCAATATTGAAGCAGGTGCTCAATATGGCGCCAAAAATCGTTTCGAGCGCGCCGTGTCAGGAGGTTGTGTGGGAGGGCAAGGATGTAGATCTCGGTAGGCTCCCGATCCAGACATGCTGGCCGGGTGATGCAGGCCCTCTAATCACTTGGGGATTGACCGTGACCCGTGGGCCACACAAGGCACGACAGAATCTGGGTATATACCGTCAGCAGGTGATCGCGCCTAATAAGATCATTATGCGCTGGCTGGCTCATCGAGGGGGCGCACTAGATTTCCGTGACTTCTGCCTTACCCATCCGGGGCAGCCTTACCCGGTAGCGGTAGCGCTGGGAGCAGACCCTGCAACCATACTCGGGGCTGTTACTCCGGTCCCTGATAGTCTCAGTGAGTATCAATTTTCTGGTCTGTTGCGTGGCGCAAAAACCGAAATCATTAGTTGCCTAAGCCATGACTTGCAGGTTCCGGCAAGTGCAGAAATCGTACTGGAAGGATTTATCCATGCCGGAGAAACAGCACTCGAGGGCCCATTCGGTGATCACACTGGTTACTATAATGAGCAAGAAACTTTTCCGGTATTTACGATTGAGCGCATCACCATGCGTCGTAATCCAATTTTTCATTCGACTTATACTGGCAAGCCTCCAGATGAGCCGGCTATACTCGGCGTGGCGTTGAATGAAGTTTTCGTGCCGTTGCTACGAAAGCAGTTTCCTGAAATCACTGATTTTTATTTGCCGCCGGAAGGTTGTTCATACCGTATGGCAGTAGTGAGCATGAAAAAACAATATGCAGGCCATGCTAAGCGAGTGATGTTTGGTATATGGAGTTTCCTACGCCAGTTTATGTACACTAAATTTATAATCGTCACCGATGACGATGTGAATATCCGAGACTGGAAGGAAGTCATCTGGGCGGTAACTACACGTTTAGATCCTGCGCGCGATACACTGATCGTGGAAAATACGCCGATAGATTATCTTGATTTCGCCAGCCCAGTGTCGGGCTTGGGTGGAAAAATGGGGCTTGATGCCACCAACAAGTGGCCAGGAGAAACCACTCGGGAATGGGGTACGCCGATTGTGATGGATCCTGCGGTGAAAGCGCGCGTGGATGAAATTTGGCAGGAACTGAGTATCTGACTGCATCTGTCTCCGGGTAGTGTCGATTAGTGTGTGCTGGTAAACAGATAGCGGACGAATGTCGAGAACTAAGGGTTTGCTGCTAATGGTAAGAGTCTTTGGGGGCTTTTTGCTGGACCTTTGGAGAAGAGGTCCTTTAGAGGTCACTCCACCGTGACGGATTTTGCAAGATTGCGGGGTTTGTCTACATCGGTATTTTTTTTCAAGGCAACATGGTAGGCCAGTAATTGCAACGGAATGGTGTGGAGGATGGGGCTCAACAATCTGGTATGTTCCGGAAGGATGATGACGTGCATCCCTTCGCTCTGCTGGATGGTTGAATCAGAATCTACGAAGACATAGAGTTCGCCGCCGCGCGCACGAACCTCCTGCAAGTTGGACTTAAGTTTTTCAAGTAAAGCATTGTTGGGAGCAATAGCGACTACGGGCATGTCCTCATCTACCAATGCCAACGGGCCATGCTTTAACTCACCAGCAGCGTAAGCTTCAGCATGAATATATGAAATCTCCTTAAGTTTGAGTGCACCCTCCATAGCGATGGGGTAGTGCATGCCTCGACCGAGGAACAGTGCGTGATTTTTATGCGCAAATCTCTCAGCCCAAACCATTACCTGATCTTCCACTTGGAGCGTATGTTTTAAGGCGACAGGAAGGTGGCGCAACTCCGCAATCACTTCGCGCTCTCGTTCGCTTGACAGCTTTCCACGTAATTTCGCAAGTGTTACAGAGAGCAGCATGAGTGCTGCTAGTTGGGTAGTGAATGCCTTGGTTGATGCAACGCCAATTTCAGGACCTGCACGAGTAAGGAAACGAAGATCGGTAGACCGTATCAACGCACTTTCTGGAACATTGCAGATGGCTAGGGTATGTTGGTGTCCCAGCGATTTAGCATAGGCTAGTGCAGCCAGCGTATCAGCCGTTTCTCCTGACTGGGAGACTGCAACCACAAGTGTCTTTGGATTGGCTACTGGATCACGGTAACGATACTCGCTCGCGATCTCGACATTACAGGCCAATCCTGCCATTGATTCCAGCCAGTAGCGGGCGACCAGTCCGGCATGATAGCTAGTACCGCAGGCGAGTATGAGGACGCTGTCAATCTGCTTGAAAATATGTTCAGCATCGCTGCCAAAAAGCTGTGGAGAGATGGAGTGAGCATTCAGAACAATTTCTAGCGTATTTGCCACCACGCCGGGCTGCTCAAATATTTCCTTCTGCATGAAATGGGAATAGGGTCCCAGTTCAACATCGGTGTCAGTGAGCTCGCTTTCATAAACAGCTCGAACAACCTCCTTGCTGGTCACGCCAGCAAGGCAATTAACAATGCGGTAACCGTCACGCCTTAGTTCAGCGACATCGCCATCTTCTAGATAGATCATGCGCTTAGTCACCTGCAGCAGAGCAGACGCATCAGACGCAGCATAGTTACAGTGTTCGCCAAGTCCCAACATCAGTGGCGCACCATTACGGGCAACAATAATGCGTTCAGGTTGCGCCTCTTCTATAACGGCAATAGCATAGGCGCCCTGTAGATCGTCAATAGAGAGGCGTACTGCCTCAAACAAGTCAGAAGTCTGTTGGAGTTTGAGTGTGATGAGGTGGGCAATGACCTCGGTATCGGTGTCAGAAAGGAATTCGAAGCCTGCGCTCTGCAAGCGTTGACGCAACTTTTCATGATTTTCGATGATGCCGTTATGGACGACAGCAACATTTCCAACGCCTGCAGAAAAGTGAGGGTGGGCATTACGTTCAGAAGGTGCCCCATGCGTCGCCCAGCGTGTATGGGCAATACCGACCATGCCTTGAAACTGCTGCTCCCCGACAAGTTTACTCAGTTCAGAGACCCGTCCGGTAGTGCGTAACCTTCTTAATCCGCCATCTGCCAGAGCAATTCCAGCAGAATCGTAGCCACGGTACTCAAGACGGCGCAATCCTTCAAGCAGGATCGGGACAACATCATCCCGGGCTATCGCACCTACTATGCCGCACATGAGTAGACTTTCTCAGTATTGTTATTCCATAGAGGAGGAGCTCCTACAGGATAAATGTTCATTTTTTTACAGGTCGTTTCCAGTTAGAGATACTCATTTGCTTGGCGCGCGATAGGGTGAGACTCTCTGGCGGAGCAGTTTTTGTGATGGTCGAACCTGCACCGATGGTGGCGCCCTTGGCCACAGTCACCGGAGCTATAAGCTGTGTATCGGAGCCAATAAATACGTTATCCTCGATGATGGTTTGGTGTTTATTAGCGCCATCGTAGTTACAGGTAATGGTCCCCGCTCCAATATTGACATTCTTACCGACGATAGAGTCCCCGATGTAACTTAAGTGATTTGCCTTGCTGCCGGTTGATATGCTGCTATTTTTGATCTCAACAAAGTTGCCGATATGAACTTCGTCTGAAAGATGAGTCCCTGGACGAATGCGAGCATAGGGGCCAATACGGCAGTCTTTGCCAATTTCAGCATCCTCGATCAGGCTGAATGGAGCGATCTGCGTTCCTGCCTGAATCTTAGTATTCTTCAGGATGCAGTTAGCGCCCACTCTGACACCATCACCCAACTGGACTGCACCTTCAAAAATGCAGTTGATGTCTATCGATACGTCACTGCCACAAAAGAGTTGGCCACGAATATCGATACGAGATGGGTCAGACAGGGTCACGCCCTGATCAAGCAATCTGCCGGCAGTTTCATCTTGATAGATACGTTCGAGAGCTGCCAGCTGAACTTTGCTGTTGATACCTAGGGTTTCCCAGGCATGTTCAGGATGAGTAGCGTCAACCTTCACTCCATCCGTGACCGCCATCTTTACGATATCGGTGAGGTAATACTCCTTCTGCGAGTTCTTGTTTTCAAGTTTTGGGAGCCAATTATGGAGGAACTGATTGGGCACCACCATGATCCCAGTATTAATTTCACAAATTTGGTGTTCTGATTCGCTAGCATCCTTCTCTTCAACAATGGCAATAACCCCATGACCTTCACTGCTACGAACAATTCTGCCGTAACCGGAGGGGTCGTCTAGTTCCAGGGTGAGTAACGCAAGAATACTCTCCGCTGATGTTGCGATTAGCTTCTTTAAGGTTTCAACGCTAGTCAGGGGCACGTCGCCATAGAGCACTAGTGTCACTCCGTTACTGTCTAGGTGAGGTAGAGTCTGTAACAGAGCATGCCCAGTTCCCATCTGAGGATCTTGTTTTACCCAAATGAGCTCATCATCATTTATCACTTGTGGGACTAGCTCGCCACCGTAACCGTATACAACACAGATCTTTCCTGGCAAAAGTGTACGTGCTGTGGCGAGAACATGTGAGATAAGGGGCTTACCAGCCAGTGGGTGCAGCACCTTGGGCAGTGTTGAGTGCATACGCTTGCCGAGGCCAGCAGCGAGAATGACTACGTTCAGTCTTGACACGACAGTAGATGGTTATTAAGAACGAAGGAATTTTTTATAGATGGAGACAGGGGTCTACTCTCTTTCATCGAGTTTTTAGCCACGGCGTATTGAGGGCTGCAGAGTTCGCATAGTTGGACCGCACGTACTCAAATAGACATGGGCTGATTTTAGAGCTTTAGCACACTAACGGCAACCCACCGGGTGTTTGGTTTAGCGGAGTACTCGTTCTTGAAAAAGAAAAAGGCGGGCAATGCCGCCTTTTTCTAAGATGAAAAAAACTTAATGGCCGCGTTTTCTAAACTTCTGAATGGTTGCTAACTGTGCAATCGACTCAGCCAGTTCTGCTTGTGCGCGGGCATAATCGATCGATGAGGTACGATCACGCATGGCCTCCTCAGCACGTTTCTTGGCTTCAGTTGCTTTCGCTTCGTCTAAGTTGGCACCACGAACAGCAGTATCTGCGAGGATGGTTACTACATCAGGTTGAATTTCCAACATGCCACCGGAAACATAGATCAGCTCCTCCTCTTGTAGGGGGGCTTTTATCCGAACCGATCCGGGTTTGATACGGGTCAGCATGGGCGTGTGGTGTGGGTAAATGCCAACCTCACCCGCCTCCGCCGGCGCAACAAGAAACTCAGCAGGTCCTGAGTAGATCGACTCCTCGGCACTTACAATATCAACGTGAAATACGGTGCTCATTTAGGTTCCCAGTATCTGTATCTTACATTCGCCAACGTATTGATCTGCTCAACAAGCCAGGAGCAAAAACTGGCCATCTAACCGGTGACTTGGTTGGGCCGTTAACTGAATGAAACTATTGCAGCGTTTTAGCCTTTTCAACTGCTTCATCTATCCCGCCGACCATGTAGAAGGCCTGCTCTGGCAGGTGATCGTAGTCACCATTGACGATGCCCTTGAACCCTTTGATTGTCTCTTTCAGAGATACATACTTTCCAGGTGAGCCGGTAAACACTTCTGCCACATTAAACGGCTGCGATAGGAAACGCTGAATCTTACGTGCTCTTGCCACTGCGAGCTTGTCTTCAGGGGAGAGTTCATCCATCCCAAGAATCGCAATAATGTCGCGTAACTCTTTGTAACGTTGCAGAGTTTGCTGAACATCGCGTGCAGTATTGTAATGCTCTTCTCCGACCACCAGCGGATCAAGTTGGCGGGAAGTCGAGTCAAGCGGGTCGACCGCTGGATAAATACCCAGAGAGGCGATATCGCGTGACAGCACCACGGTCGCATCCAGATGGCCGAAAGTGGTTGCTGGTGAAGGATCGGTCAGATCATCTGCAGGCACATATACAGCCTGTATCGATGTGATGGAGCCGGTCTTGGTGGAGGTAATGCGCTCCTGTAAGCGACCCATCTCTTCGGCCAGCGTTGGCTGGTAGCCCACTGCAGAGGGCATACGCCCAAGCAGCGCCGATACCTCAGTCCCTGCCAAAGTGAATCGATAGATATTATCTACAAATAGCAGCACATCGCGACCTTCATCACGGAATGACTCTGCCATGGTCAGGCCAGTCAGTGCCACACGTAAACGGTTTCCCGGGGGTTCATTCATCTGTCCGTAGACCAGAGCAACCTTGTCCAGCACGCCAGACTCTTTCATTTCATGGTAGAAGTCATTGCCCTCACGAGTCCGTTCACCCACACCCGCAAATACAGAGAAACCACTATGCTCAATGGCGATATTGCGGATCAGCTCCATCATGTTGACGGTCTTGCCTACACCCGCACCACCAAATAAACCGACTTTGCCCCCCTTGGCGAAGGGGCAAACAAGATCAATCACCTTGATGCCTGTCTCAAGCAATTCTGTAGATGCTGCCAATTCATCAAAGGCAGGGGCCTTGCGGTGAATTGACATGGTTTTTTCTGCGCCGATGGGTCCCATCTCATCTATAGGACGACCTAGCACGTCCATGATGCGACCGAGAGTCTTAAGGCCGACTGGGACCAGGATCTGCTCCCTGGTATTGGTCACCATCATGCCACGGCGTAACCCATCTGAAGATCCGAGTGCAATTGTGCGGACAATTCCATCGCCGAGTTGTTGCTGCACCTCAAGCGTGAGTTCTGTTCCTTCTAGCACCAATGCGTCGTACACCTTCGGTATTGACTCACGCGGAAATTCAACGTCTACCACCGCGCCGATACACTGAACAATTTTTCCTTGGTTCATGGTTGTTCCCTAAATGCTAAATCAAAATGTTTAAACTGCCGCTGCGCCACCAACAATTTCCGATAGCTCTTTAGTGATCGCAGCCTGGCGTGACTTGTTGTAAATCAGGGTTAGCTCATCTATTACGCTGCCAGCATTATCAGATGCTGCCTTCATTGCCACCATCCGAGCCGACTGTTCCGAGGCCATATTTTCAGTCAGCGCTTGATAAATCAGTGCCTCGACATAGCGGACCATGATGTCATCGATAACGGGCTTGGCCTCAGGCTCATAAATGTAATCCCAAGAACCCTTCTGTCCCTTGGGGCCTTCTCCACTTCTGAGGCGCTCGTCGGAGAGTGGCAGCAACTGCTCCATCACCGGCTCCTGTTTCATGGTATTGATGAACCGGGTATAGAAAATATATACGCGGTCGAATCGGTCTTGCGTATAACCATCTAGCATGACTTTTACTGAGCCAATCAGCTTCTCAAGGTCTGGAGAATCACCCAGGCCGATGACATGTGAAGCCACATTAGCGCCGAGCCTGTTCATGAAGCCTAGGCCCTTGTTACCGATGCAGCAGACTTCGATCTGCTCGCCCTCGCCTTCCCATGCTTTCATTTTGCCAAGAGCCATGCGCAACACATTCGTGTTAAGGCCCCCGCATAATCCCTTATCAGAAGTGACTACAACAATACCGATACGCTTGACCGTATCCCTCTCTATTAGAAAGGGATGACGATACTCAGTATTGGCACGGCTCATGTGTGCAGCAACATTCCTAATCTTTTCGCCGTAAGGGCGCGCTTTTTTCATGCGCTCCTGTGCCTTACGCATCTTGGAGGCCGCTACCATTTCCATGGCGCGAGTTATCTTCTGCGTATTCTTAACGCTCTTGATCTTGTTGCGGACTTCTCTGCTACCGGCCATCGGTTAATACGTTCCGTTTGACTTGAAGTCTTGGATCGCAGCATCGAGCTCTTTCTCAGTAGCTGAGTCTAGATCCTTGCTGACTTCAATCTTGTCCATAATGGCGGCATACTTACTCCGCATATGGCCCTTCAATGCCGACTCAAATGCCAGCGCACGCTTGACTTCTACATCGTCTAGATAGCCCTTATTAACGGCATACAGTGTGAGCGCCATTTCCGATACACTCAGTGTTGCATACTGAGCTTGCTTCATCAGTTCAGTCACCATTTTGCCGCGTTCCAATTGCTTGCGAGTGGCCTCGTCAAGATCGGAAGCGAACTGTGCAAATGCAGCAAGTTCACGATACTGTGCCAATGCAAGGCGCACACCACCACCCAATTTCTTAATGACCTTTGTTTGTGCTGCCCCGCCCACGCGCGATACAGACACGCCGGCATTGATCGCAGGGCGTATACCGGCATTGAACAGATCGGTCTCAAGGAAAATCTGGCCGTCAGTGATTGAAATCACATTGGTAGGAACGAAGGCAGTTACGTCACCAGCCTGTGTCTCGATCACTGGTAATGCAGTCAGTGAGCCGGTCTTGCCTTTAACAGCTCCATTGGTGGCCTTCTCGACATAGGCTGCACTCACCCGTGCAGCACGTTCTAGCAAGCGAGAGTGTAAATAAAACACGTCGCCCGGATAGGCTTCACGACCGGGAGGGCGTCGCAGCAAGAGTGAAATCTGCCGGTAGGCCCAGGCCTGTTTGGTCAAATCATCATAAATGATGAGCGCATCCTCACCCTTATCGCGGAAGTATTCGCCCATAGTGCAGCCGGAGTAGGGGGCAATAAACTGCATTGCAGCTGATTCAGATGCAGTGGCTGCAACCACGATGGTGTACTCCATCGCGCCATGTTCTTCTAGTTTACGCACTACGTTTGCGATGGATGAGGCCTTCTGGCCGATCGCAACGTAGATGCAAACCATGTTCTCGCCCTTCTGGTTGATAATCGCGTCAATCGCCACCGCAGTCTTGCCGGTCTGACGATCACCGATGATTAACTCACGCTGTCCGCGGCCGACAGGAACCATGGCATCAATGGACTTCAGTCCAGTCTGAACTGGTTGGTTAACCGATTGTCGCCAAATAACACCGGGCGCGATCTTCTCGATCGGCTCTGAACCCTGTGCAGTTATCGGACCCTTGCCATCGATCGGCTGTCCCAGCGCATTGACTACACGCCCCATTAGCCCTTCGCCGACTGGAACTTCCAGAATACGGCCAGTACACTTGACGGTATCACCCTCGGTGATGTGTTCGTATGCACCCATAATTACCGCACCGACAGAGTCGCGCTCAAGATTAAGGGCGAGGCCGAAAGTGTTTCCGGGGAATTCCAGCATCTCTCCTTGCATTACGTCGGACAGACCGTGAATACGTACGATACCGTCGGTCACCGAAACAATGGTGCCCTGGGTACGGACCTCCGCGGTAGTGGCAAGTCCTTCGATTCTGCTTTTAATCAGTTCACTGATTTCAGATGGATTTAACTGCATTTCAAATAACTCCTAGCTTTTAAGGGCAACGGCCATGGCTTCTAATTTGCCGCGCACGGATGCGTCGAGCACTTCGTCACCGATTTCAACTTTTACACCACCAATTAATTCAGGATTTACAAATACTTTGGCCTCGATCTTGCGTTTAAACTTAGCCTCGAGGTTTTTCACCAAATCTTTCAACTGCCCGTCATTCATATCAAATGCCGAGGTAATATTTGCTTCCAATACTCCTTCATGCTGAGCCTTTAGTTGCTCGAACAGTTCACTCACTTGTGGCAGCATTGCAACTCGATTGTTCTCCACCAACAACAGAACAAAATTACGACCCTCGTTATTGAGCCTGTCACCACAGATACTGAGAAGCAGCTCGCTCATTCGTTTGGAAGTAATTTTTGGGTCACCAATGAGAGCACGAATCCGATCATCGTTGGCGATCGAGGCCGTGAGGTGAAGCATGTCCGACCAGACGGGCAGCGTATTATTCGCCTTGGCTAGCTTGAATACAGCTTCTGCGTAGGGTCGTGCAATAGTACGGGCCTCAGCCATTTTCTACAGCTCCGCCTTGATGGATGTGAGCAGTTCGGCATGAGTCTTTGCGTCTACTTCACGGCGTAGGATTTTTGCGGCGCCTGCCACAGCAAGATCAGCCACCTGCTGGCGCAGCGTTTCCTTAGCGCGGAATACCTCTTGATCCACTTCCGCTTTCGCGCCGACGATAATGCGATCACTCTCATCCTTAGCAGTTCCTTTCGCTTCCTCGATAATCTGGGACGCGCGCTTTTCTGCCTGGGCAATAATGTCGGCCGCTCTTTGCTTGGCTTCTTTCAATGCATCGGAGGAACGGTGGCTAGCTAATTCCAGTTGATGCTTGCCACGTTCACCCGCTGCTAGGCCGTCGGCGATAGTTTTCTGACGGTCCTCAATCGCACGCATCAATGGCGGCCAGACAAACTTGACCGTAAACCAGATGAATACGGCAAAGGCTGCTGCCTGCGAGAAAAGGGTGAAATTAATGTTCATGGCTAGCCTCTGATAGTGGCACCGAGAGCCGGCATATTATTTGATGACGGCAAGCAATGGGTTGCCGAAAGCAAACAGCATCGCCAGACCAACACCGATAATGAAAGACGCGTCGATCAGTCCGAGCAGTAAGAATACCTTGCCCTGAAGTGTCGGTATCATTTCTGGCTGGCGTGCGGCACCTTCAAGGAAGCTGCTGCACATGATGCCGATGCCGATACAGGCACCGGCTGCGCCGAGGCCGATCATCAGGCCGATACCAATGCCTGTGTAAGCCTGAATCAATGCTAAGTGTTGCAAATTGTCCATTTTGTTTTCCTCTCGTCGTGGTGGATAGTAGTGATAATTAAATATTAAGGTAAGAAGTTAGTGTGACTCATGAGCCATAGAAAGGTAGACCACTGTCAACATCATGAAGATAAAGGCTTGCAGTGTGATGATCAGGATGTGGAAAATCGCCCAACCTGCACCTAACACTGTGCCGAATATAGTTCCTGCTAAACCCGTTGCGGCCCACATACCGATCAGCAGAAAAATAATTTCACCTGCGTAGATGTTGCCATAGAGACGCAAGGAGTGAGAGAGCGGCTTGGAGACATACTCGACCAGATTGAAAAGTAGGTTAACCGGCCACAGCAGAGGATTCTTGCCGAATGGAGTGCAAACCAACTCGTGTATCCAGCCGCCGAGGCCCTTGACCTTGATGTTGAAATAAATCATCAGAAACCATACCGATAGAGCGAGTGCAAAGGTTGCATTGATGTCGGTGGTGGGTACGCTACGCCAGTTGTGTAGGCCGAGCTGTTCGTAGATCAGGGCCATGATATCTATAGGGAGAAGATCCATCGCATTCATCATGAGCACCCACACAAATACTGTGAGAGCTGCCGGAGCAACGAACGCGTGACGATCGCCGTGGAAAGTACTTTTAACTTGATCGTCGATAAATTCAACGGCTAGTTCAACAAAGGCCTGACGTTTGCCAGGAACTCCGGAGGTTGCGCCGCGTACAACAGACCACAAGAATCCGAAGCTGAGGATGCCGAGCAGTAGAGACATCACGAGCGTATCAACATGCAATGTCCAGAATGCCCCTTCACCAACTGAACTCGTCAAGTTGGTGAGGTGGTGGTTCATGTACGATGTTGGGGTGAGTTCTGCGCCTGAGGCCATTGTTATTTAGTACCTGTTCAAACTATTTGATTTGTGGGGCTACTCTCGTATCGTCTGGAACAAATAGAGCCATACCGAAGACTAGAACAGTGATGGCGAATGTTCCAATAAAACCTACCGCGACAACATCCTTGTAAAACGTTAGCACCAACCAGAGCAGGGCAACCATCGCTACGATTTTTACGGCTTCCGCTCTTAGTGCGGTCTTCAGTGCGCCGCTGATGGTAGTCCCATGGTAGCGTGAAACAATTGTTGCATAAGCAGCAGCAGCGACAATGCTAACTACTCCTCCGAGAAATGCGGAGACTGCACCGTGAAGTCCCCATAACGGAGTGAGGATAAGTGCCATCACTGCGGTAACAATAAGTTGCCAGCGCATAATAGTGCGCACTGGTTTATTTCTTATCCAAGGCATATTTGGCGCGTATCAGAAATCTGATTTGTATGATGCGATACTGAGGGTCTTGAAAGTGTACTTTCAGATGAACTATTTTTTCTCATTTACTAGGAAGTACTTATCCTCTAGTCTCCAGAAACAAGCTGGAGCAGTCAGAGCCAACATTGTCTGTATTTCAAAAAACGCGGATTCTAATCTGTCTGAGCACGCCAGTCAATGGGAAACCCCTTTAGGTACGAGATGAGATTGACGGAGGTGTGCATCTAGAATGCACGGAACATCTAACTAAAAGTGGCTAGATGAGGGGTCGGTGATAGCTCTTTTGTGCCAGAGTGAAGGTATTGATACGAGGCTTTATTCTTGCCCGGGGGAGCGACTAGATCTGGTATATTCGCAGTGATGCTCCATCATACGATGAGCCAATTCAGGAACGTAGGATAACTGCGTAGATTATGACAACAGTCGCTTCAAACTTGCAGACCGTAAAAGATCGTATTGCCAGAGTTGCACAATCCATCGGCCGCCAGTCGGACGAGATCACTTTGCTGGCAGCGAGCAAGACCAATCCGGCTGACGCACTGCGAGAGGCTTGGGTTGCCGGGCAAACCATTTTCGGGGAAAACTATCTGCAGGAGGCCCTGGCAAAGATGCCCGCCCTCGTTGATTTGCCGATTGAGTGGCACTTCATTGGCCCGATACAGAGCAATAAAACACGACGCATTGCGGAGAACTTTGCGTGGGTTCACAGTGTGGACAGGGCAAAGGTTGCCGATCGGCTGTCGAAAGACCGACCCGAATCACTGCCACCGTTACAAATCTGCCTGCAAGTAAATGTGAGCGGGGAGGATAGTAAGAGCGGGGTAGAGCCTGAAGAGTTAGCAGCTCTAGCAGCTCATGTAGTTAATCTGCCCCACCTAAAGTTACGGGGATTGATGGCCGTTCCAGAGCTTACTACGGCTACCGCATTGCAGCGTAGCCAGTTTCACCTGCTGCGGGAATTGTTTGAACAGCTTAAGCAGGATGGTTACGAGCTTGACACCCTCTCTATGGGAATGTCAGAGGATATGGACATCGCTCTTGCGGAGGGCGCGACCATGGTCCGGGTGGGTACAGCGATTTTCGGGCCGAGGCGCTACCTTATCCCTGAGGAGATTGCTGCCCTTGCTGCCCGGTGAGCGCAAGATACTTTTCTTGTAACTGCTGTTTGCTTTCGATACTGTTCGAGTTGATGATGATGCAGTCCACCGGGCATACTTCGATGCATTGTGGTGTGTCATAGTGGCCTACGCACTCGGTGCATAGGGCAGAATTGATGATGTAGATTTCCGTGCCCTGCGTAATCGCATCATTTGGGCATTCTGGCTCGCATACATCGCAGTTGATACATTCATCCGTAATTATCAGCGCCAACTAGTCCTCCACAGTATTATTTGCCGGCTTTGCTACGCAGCTGCGTAGCAATCAGAGGATGTACAAACTTATCGGCATCACCCCCCAACAGAGCGATTTCCCTCACAATTGTGGCAGAAACAAACATGTACTGTTCTGATGGAGTCATGAACATGGTTTCAACATCGGGATACATGCTGCGGTTCATCCCTGCCATCTGAAACTCATATTCAAAATCAGAAACCGCGCGTAGTCCACGCAGAATCACTCTGGCATCTTGTTCTTTCAAGAACTCCATCAACAGACCAGAAAAAGCCATTACTTCCACATTGGGGCAGTCTGCCAGTACTTGTCTCGACATTTGAACCCGCTCATCCAAAGTGAACAATGGTTTTTTGCCACTGCTGGCAGCGACCGCTACTACCACCCGATCAAACAACCGTGACGCGCGCCGAACTATATCTTCGTGTCCGCGCGTAAAGGGATCAAAAGTGCCGGGATAGATAGCTTTATTCATTTGTCGCCAATTTTAACAGCTGATAACTCACCATGCCCGCTCTTCCGCTACGCCAGACCTGCCAGCCACTTGCTAGTGCGGGGAGAGTCTGGCCCTCTATATAGACCAGACCATCTTCAGCAAGGTGCGATGGAAGAAGACGCAGCAACTCCGGCAACAACTCAAGACGGTAAGGTGGATCAATAAAAATTATGTCGAATGTGCGATGATCAGAAGCGAGGAATTTTATTGCATCGATCGCAACGAGCTCCACTCCCTCCGCCCCGAGTTTTTGCAAATTTGCTTTTAGTGCGTGCAGTATCTTGGGGTCGGACTCGACTGCTACTACCCGTAATGCCCCCCGAGACACAGACTCGAAGCTTAATGCCCCGCTACCCGAAAAAAGGTCGAGGCAGGACTTGCCGCTTAAGTCCTGCCCAATCCAATTAAAGAGCGTTTCGCGTATCCGATCAGGAGTGGGCCGAAGATCAGGGCTGCCAGGAAAAGTAATGATCCGGCTACGCCACCTGCCGCCAATGATACGAACATTATTTTGAGTCGGGCGCACGCAGAAATGAATTTTTGGAAAAGTATTTGGCTGACGCTAAAAAAATCTTTGAAACAATGTTTTTATTTGTTTTCAACCGCCCCCACTACCACCGTCACCATTCCCTCCGGCTTAATTCGACGTTGAAAGGCTTTCTTAACCTGCAGTGTCGTCACCTTTCCGATCGCTTTAACGTAGTCGTCCAGATAGGTGAGCGGCAGATTATAGAAACCAATCATTGCGAGTTGATCGACGATTTTCTTGTTGCTATCGAGCCGTAGCGGAAATCCGCCGATAATGTTTTGTTTGGCCGCGATTAGCTCTTTTTGTGTTGGTCCACTTTCAATGAACTTGGTCAGTACTTGTTGCGTTATCCTGAGAGATTCTTCTGATTGCTCTTTCTTAGTTTGCAGGCCGATCTCAAATGGACCCTCTTGCCTAAGCGGAGAGAAGCTGCTGTAGACGCTGTAGGCCAGGCCACGATTCTGGCGAATTTCTTGCATCAGACGGGACACGAACCCACCACCACCAAGTATGTAATTGCCAACAACCAGAGGGAAGAAGTCAGGGTCGTCACGCCGCAATCCTGGGTAGGCGAGTATGATATGACTCTGGCTCGCAGGATGAGTGATTCTTCTGGTCTCTGCCACCGGGGCGGCTACTGCCGGCAATGTAACGTTCAATTTCCCTTGTGGTAAGTCCCGAGTCAGGGCCTCAGCAATGGCGGCCGCTTCAACACGACTCACATCACCCATGATAGAGATCACCGCATTGGCTGCAAGGTAACGGGACTGATAGAGGTCCAACAGATCCTTGCGTTGCAATAGCTCTAGACTGGCAATCTCTCCAGAGCTGCGTAATCCATAAGGATGACTACCGTAGAGCATTTTCTTTAAGGTGTGGCTGGCGATGTGGTCCGGTTTGGTGTCAGCATCCTTTAGCCCGGTGATCACTCGCGTTCGTTCACGCTCGAGTACATCTTCAGGAAACTCGGGGCGCTGTATCACTCGACCGAGGACGTCAAGCGCCTGATTGCGTTCGCGCGTGCTGCTCAGGGTTCGTATGGAGACGCCCGCACGATCCTGATCGAAACGCCCGCCCAGTTCCGCGCCAACATCGGCTAGCGACTTGGCGATCTGATCTTCGGACAGGCCGCCCGCTCCAAGACTGAGAAGTTGCAAGGTCAGGTTGGCACGCCCCGAGGTTTCCGGTGTATCGGTGCTGCTGCCCGCGTCAAAATCCACGCTGATATCGAGTATCGGCAAGCCTCGACTCTCGACAAAATATACCCAGGTGCCGGCGGTTGTCTGCCAAAGCTGGATTGGCAGAGTTGCAAGCGCGAATTGGGAATAAATCGATAGCAGCAGGACGACCAATAAACGCGTAAATTGCATCGGGAGTCTCTCTAATGAATTCTTATGGGCTTACTTAATTGTTTTTAATGCCTTAATCCACCACTCCCAGCGAAGGGGAGCTTTTGTTCCAGTGGTTGGGGATCGAGGACTGCCACGGTCAGGCTATCATCCTTTACATATTTCTTTGCGACCTCGCGCACCTGCTCAGCGGTGACGGACTGCAATTTTTTCACTATTATCTCAAGGTCACGGTAAGACAGTCCGACACTCTCAAGTTGGCCGATCTGCATCGCCTGATAAAACATTGAGTCCAGTCTAAAAACGTGGCTGGCCACCACTTGCGCCTTGACCCGCGCGAGCTCCTCTTCGGTGACGCCATCTAGCATGAGCTTCTCCATTTCGCCGCGTAACGCAGTCTCCAAATCCGAAGTGGTTTTCCCCTCACTGGGCGTGCCATAAAGGTAGAACATCCCAGGGCCGCGCGCAGTGGAATCGTAACCTGCACCGGCCGAGTTGGCGATGCGACGTTCACGCACCAGTTCCTTGTTGAGCCGTGCAGATGCATTGCCATCCAGCACACCCACCAGCATTTCCAGTGCATAGGGCTCCCAGTCTGCGCTGGCATTGCGTAATGTCGGCGCGTGATAGCCCATGGTTAGGTAGGGTAGTTTTGCCGGGGCTTTAACCGTTAGCCGTTTGATTCCTACTTGGACGGGTTCAGTCTGCGGTTTACGAAGGGCTAGGGGTAACAGGGGGCGAGGCGTGATCCCACCATAATACTTCTGCGCAAGAGCGAATACTTCTCTCGGCTTGACGTCGCCGACCACCACCAATATGGCATTATTGGGGGCGTACCAGCGGTCGTACCATTCCTTTGCATCACGTACTCGCATGTTTTCCAGGTCATTCATCCAGCCGATGATCGGGCGTTGATAGGGGTGTGCTTGGTAGGCCGCGGCCATCATCTTTTCGTGTACCAGCGCATGAGGCTTGTCATCAGTACGTAGCCGACGCTCCTCCATTACTACCTGTATCTCTTTAGAGAACTCTTCCTTCGTCAGTATCAGGTTACGCATCCGGTCTGACTCGAGTTCCATCGCTAATGGCAATTGGGATTTATGTAATTGCTGGAAGTATGCGGTGTAGTCACGCCCAGTGAAGGCATTCTCTCGTCCGCCTGCTGCTGCAATGCGTTTGGAGAATGCGCCGCCAGGAACTCTCTCTGTCCCCTTGAACATCATATGTTCCAGAGCATGGGCAATCCCGGTCGCGCCGTTCAGTTCATCAATGCTGCCTGCTTTGTACCAAATTTGCGAGATCACCACCGGTGAGCGATGATCCTCCTTGACGATCAGTCTGAGCCCATTGGCAAGCTTGAATTCGTGGGGGTTGGCATAGGCCCCGGATGAGAGCGGGATAACGAGCGATGTCATTGCCGCCAGGGCAATCTTTAAGCCGAGAGATAGAATAGATGCGCAGTGATTGTGACTCATTTTTTAATAACCTAATCTAGAGCAAACAGAATAAAATTGCTTTGAGTGAATCATCAACTGTGACAGCCTAACAGAATGTTAAGTTTCATCAAGTCCAAAAATAGTCCCGCCCCGACTGAACTCGCGCCCAGCAGCTGGGCGACTAGAGTCAAGCGGGGCCTCGAACAGACGCGGAACAGCCTAGGCAGACAAGTGTCTGGCCTATTTGGCGGAGGGAGGATAGATGCTGCTCTCTACGATGAACTGGAGAGCATACTTCTCGCTGCAGATACCGGTGTCGATGCGACGACCTGGCTGTTGGATGAGCTACGCCGGACAGTGAAGTGGGATGGGCTGACCGATGCGGTGCAACTGAAAGGCGCGTTGCAAGAAACGCTTGTCAGCTTGCTGGCGCCACTGGAGCGACCTCTGGACACTGGGACTAACAAGCCCTTTATCATCATGCTGACCGGAGTAAATGGTGCAGGGAAGACCACCTCTATCGGGAAGATCGCGAAATATTTTCAGTCTCAGGGGAAATCGGTGCTGCTAGCTGCCGGCGACACTTTCCGTGCCGCTGCACGCGAGCAACTCATGGCTTGGGGTGAGCGCAATAATGTTGCCGTTATCGCTCAGGATGGAAGTAGCCAGCAAAAGGCCGATCCGGCAGCGGTGATATTCGATGCGATCAATGCCGCTAAAGCGCGTGGCATAGATATCGTCCTGGCAGATACTGCTGGGAGACTTGCTACTCAGCTGCATCTTATGGAGGAGATAAAAAAGGTAAAGCGCGTTATCGCCAAGGCTGAACCAGGGGCGCCGCATGAGGTCCTGTTGGTGCTGGACGCTAACACCGGTCAGAATGCGGTCAGTCAGGTACAGGCCTTTGATGCTGCGCTCGGTGTTACGGGCCTAGTGCTTACCAAGCTTGATGGTACCGCGAAGGGAGGCGTGATCGCAGCTATTGCCAGACAACGTAAGGAGGGTCCTCCACTACCAATTCGATTTCTCGGTATGGGGGAAGGTGTTGATGATCTGCAACCGTTTGATGCACGTGAATTTGTTGAGGCCCTGTTTGATTGACTGGCCGGCGGTGGGGCATGATGAGACTGGCTTATTGAGCGCGAGCCGCCCCTTTTAATTATGTTTTACGGTGCTGGCAGGCCGTTTTGGTACAGTCTGCATAGAGTGACAGCGAGTGCTCGTGGATGGTGAAGCCGCGATCCTTGGCAATCTTTTCTTGGCGCTTCTCAATTTCCGCATCGTAAAACTCTTCTACACGGCCACATTGTAAGCATACTAGATGATCGTGGTGATCAGCGCTACTGAGTTCAAATACCGCCTTTCCACTTTCAAAGTGGTGACGCTCCAGCAGCCCGGCCTGCTCAAATTGTGTTAGTACCCGATAAACCGTAGCCAGACCAATATCCTCACCTTCATTGATTAACGCTCTGTAAACATCTTCCGCCGACAGATGCCGCACCGTGCTACTCTCAAACAGGCTAAGTATTCTAAGCCGTGGGAGCGTGGCCTTCAGGCCCATGGTCTTGAGATTGCTTGGTTTGCTCATGGCTGAGTCCGCGAAGTTTAAACTAATTGTTGTATCATATAGCGCTGGCCCTGTTTTGAAAACACATATTGCTGCAATGCGCGCAAAAATACTCACGTTGCATGTGTTGCTACTTATTGCTGGATGCTCGTCTATTCCATCGCTGCTCTATAAAATCGAAATCCAGCAGGGCAATGTTATTACCCATGAGATGTTGGAAAAAGTAAAACCGGGAATGACTAGGGCTCAGGTGCGTTTTGTGCTTGGCTCGCCAATGATCAGCGATGCTTTTCATGGCAATCGCTGGGACTATGTGTACCGCCTCGAACAAGAGGGTAGACTGATTGAGCAGCACCGGATTACGGTATTTTTTGAGGATGATAGGTTGACGCACACTGAAGGCCGTCTGCGTCCTTCGCTTGCTGTAGCCCCGCCCAAGGCAGCGGTCGCTAAGCCAGCTGAAGAAAAGCCCGCGCCAGCAGCTGTGCCACGACCGGCGAGAGTTGCCCCTAAAAAGACCTCTCCCCCATCTAGTCCCGTGGACCCAATGGAAGTGGATCGGCCAAAAGAAGAGAGAGATTTATTCGGTGCGAGAGAGGCAGATCAACCAAAAGAGAAAAAGGGCATGCTTGATATGATGCTTGGAAAGTGAACTCAGGGAGCCGCTCTAAAAATAAAGCCCCATGCAAGATGAGACCGAAGCAGAAAATTTAGATGCGGCATATGATTAGGATGATTTTTTGTTGGCAACTAAAGTGACTAAGCCTGGGTTATTAGAAGTGTTCCTCATAGGAAAATGATGAGACTGAATATGACGATTGCCGGGAGCTCCGGCCGTATGGGTCGAGCCTTGCTGGAGGCTGTTAATCAGGCGTCAGATATGCGGCTGGTAGCTGCCCTGGAGAGGAGTGGGAGCCATTATCTCGGCAAGGACGCGGGGGAGTTGATCGGTGCATCGTGTGGTGTCGCTGTCACGGACGACATTGTCGCCGCACTCTCAGAGAGTAACGTGTTGATCGATTTCACTCGTCCTGAAGGAACGCTCGCACATCTCGCGGTGTGTCGCGCTAGAAATGTAAAAATGGTGATCGGCACTACTGGGTTTTCAGCAGAGCAGAAAGAGGAGCTTAAAAAAGCGGCAAAAGAGATTGCTATCGTATTTGCGCCGAACATGAGTGTGGGGGTAAACGTGACTTTTAAGCTGCTGCAAGTAGCGGCTAAGGCGCTGAATGAGGGGTACGATATTGAGATTATCGAGGTTCATCACCGCCACAAGGTAGACGCCCCCTCTGGTACCGCATTACGGATGGGCGAAATAGTAGCGGAATCACTGGACAGAGACCTTGAAGAGGTCTCTGTTTATGGTCGCCATGGTGTAACTGGAGAGCGTCTGCCAGCAACCATCGGTTTCTCTACTGTGCGGGGTGGGGATATCGTTGGCGATCATACCGTGATGTTTGCCGGCACTGGTGAGCGTATTGAAATTTCCCATAAGGCTAGCAGCCGTGCGAACTTCGCCGTGGGCGCGCTACGGGCTGCACGCTTCCTCGCCGACAAAGAAAGCGGCCTATTTGATATGCAGGACGTGATCGGCCTCAGGTAGCATGCTGGCAGCATGTTAGTGGAAATGCCCAGAACTTCGGTATCTGTGAAGCGCGGCGAGGCTATTCAATAGTCCAGAATAGCTGCGGCCGCATTGAAGCGCTTGCTTTATTCGCGTATGATTCTAGTAGGTTAATGAAGCGGGACGGCGCTAGCTTGTCCCGCTTTCCATGTCTGGTCAGTACTCAAGGAGCTCTCCGTGACACAACGCCCGCATGCTGTCCTTGCTCTCGCTGACGGCACAATTTTTCGCGGCACTTCCATCGGAGCAGAGGGTATTAGTGCGGGTGAGGTGGTATTTAACACCGCCATGACTGGCTACCAGGAAATTCTCACCGACCCCTCCTACTGCCGACAGATCATCACCCTCACTTACCCGCATATTGGCAATACTGGCATCAATCAGGATGATGTTGAGTCGGGCAAAACCAACAAAGTATACGCAGCCGGGCTGGTGATTCGGGATCTACCCTTAGCCTCCAGCAGTTGGCGACAGACCCAGACTCTGCCGGAATACCTCAAGGAGCAAGGTGTGGTGGCGATTGCAGACATCGACACACGTAAACTTACACGGCTCTTACGGGAGAAGGGTGCGCAAGCCGGTTGTCTTATGTCGGGGCGCATTGATGAAGCGGAAGCACTGAGATGTGCGGTTGAATCCCCCGGGCTTGCTGGGATGGATCTGGCTGCAGTGGTGAGTTGCGGCAAGCCATATCAATGGAGTGAAGGTGAATGGGCTCTTGGGAGAGGTTATCAGACGATAGAACAACCGCGGTTTCATGTTGCCGCATTTGATTTTGGCATCAAGCGTAATATTTTACGCAAGCTTGCGCAGCGCGGTTGCAAGGTGACGGTACTTCCAGCAAAGACGTCAGCAGAGGAGGTTTTGGCACTGCAGCCCGATGGAGTATTCCTCTCCAATGGGCCGGGTGATCCTGAGCCTTGTGATTACGCCATCCTTGCAACCAGAAGGTTGCTTGAAGAAGAAATGCCGATTTTTGGCATTTGCCTGGGGCATCAATTACTCGGGTTAGCGAGTGGTGCTAGGACCGTTAAGATGAAGTTTGGTCATCATGGTGCGAATCACCCAGTACAGGATCTGGATACCCATCGGGTGATTATCTCAAGTCAGAATCACGGCTTTGCCGTAGATATTAATACGTTGCCGAAGAATGCGCGTGTTACGCACCTATCTCTGTTTGATGGAAGTCTGCAAGGGTTTGAGTTAACCGACCGGCAAGCATTCTCTTTTCAGGGGCATCCAGAGGCAAGTCCAGGCCCACATGATATGGATTATCTGTTTGACCGATTCATCCGCATGATGGAAGCCAATAAAAACCAGCATTGACCGTAAGGAAACTATAGCGCTGGAGAAGACACGAGACTCCCTAGCATCTTCGTAGTCAGCACAACTAGAAATATGCCTAAACGTACCGACATAAAATCCATCCTGATCATCGGCGCAGGGCCCATCATCATTGGGCAGGCGTGCGAGTTTGATTATTCCGGCGCGCAGGCCTGCAAAGCACTGCGTGAGGAGGGGTACCGCGTCATTCTGGTGAATTCGAATCCGGCCACCATCATGACCGATCCAGAGATGGCCGACGCAACCTACATCGAACCAATTACCTGGTTGATGTTAGAGAAAATTATCGCGATCGAACGCCCCGATGCCTTGTTGCCTACCATGGGTGGGCAGACAGCACTGAACTGTGCGCTTGACCTGGCCAAGCATGGTGTGCTCGAGAAGTATGCTGTGGAATTAATCGGAGCGTCACGTGAGGCCATCGACAAGGCTGAAGACCGAGAAAAGTTTAAACAGGCAATGACCAGGATCGGGCTGGATTCAGCGCGCTCCGCAATCGCTCATAGCCTGGAGGAGGCCCTGCAGGTGCAGGCAATGGTCGGCTATCCTGCCATCATCCGCCCATCCTTTACCATGGGGGGCAGTGGCGGCGGTATTGCCTATAACCGTAAGGAATTCCTTGATATCTGTGAGCGCGGATTAGAGGCCTCTCCCACCAAGGAGTTATTGATCGAAGAATCCGTCATCGGGTGGAAAGAGTTCGAGATGGAAGTGGTGCGCGATAGACAGGATAATTGCATCATCATCTGTGCAATCGAGAATCTGGATCCGATGGGGGTGCATACCGGTGACTCCATCACTGTTGCCCCAGCCCAAACACTGACCGACAAGGAGTATCAGATCATGCGCAATGCATCGATTGCGGTGCTGCGTGAGATCGGTGTGGAAACAGGAGGCTCCAACGTACAATTTGCCATCAATCCACAAGATGGTCGCATGCTGGTAATTGAAATGAATCCGCGGGTATCTCGTTCCTCTGCGCTGGCATCGAAAGCGACAGGGTTCCCAATTGCAAAGATCGCAACCAAGCTCGCGGTGGGGTATACGCTGGATGAGCTCAGGAACGACATTACCGGGGGCGCGACACCGGCTTCATTTGAGCCGACCATCGACTATGTGGTTACCAAGGTGCCACGTTTTGCTTTCGAGAAATTTCCCCAGGCCGATGATCGTCTGACTACTCAGATGAAATCGGTAGGCGAAGTCATGGCCATCGGCCGAACTTTTCAGGAATCATTACAAAAGGCCTTGCGTGGACTAGAAACTGGGGTCGATGGTCTGGACGAGCAGACCACCGATGTCGACACTATTGAGACTGAGCTGGGGGACCCCGGCCCAGAGCGCATTTGGTACGTGGCAGATGCATTTCGTTGTGGAATGACATTCGCTGAGATTCATAACCTGACACATATCGACCCCTGGTTTTTGTCGCAAATTGAAGATCTGGTAAGGCAAGAGCAGGCGCTTGTAGGGGAGGTTCTGGACACGCTTGATCTCGATTCGCTGCGAAAATTGAAGCGCAGTGGCTTCTCTGACCTGCGCCTAGCAAAACTGTTAAACACAAGTCAAACAGCAGTGCGTAACAAGCGCCATCAGCTCAAACTGCATCCGGTATACAAGCGTGTTGATACCTGCGCCGCTGAATTTGCCACCCACACTGCTTATATGTATTCGACTTATGAAGAAGAGTGTGAGTCATTGCCTACGGATAGAAAAAAAATCATGGTGCTAGGCGGAGGGCCCAACCGCATCGGACAGGGAATTGAATTTGACTATTGCTGTGTCCATGCCGCGTTGGTTTTGCGAGAAGATGGCTATGAGACCATCATGGTCAACTGTAACCCGGAGACCGTCTCAACAGATTACGATACTTCTGACAGGTTATATTTTGAACCGTTGACGCTGGAGGATGTACTTGAGATCGTCGCGATAGAGAAACCTTTTGGCGTGATCGTACAGTATGGCGGCCAGACACCGCTGAAGCTTGCGCGAGATCTTGCCGCAAACGGGGTGCCCATCATCGGGACCAGTCCGGACATGATAGATTGTGCTGAGGATCGAGAACGCTTTCAGAAAATGTTGCAGCAGCTTGGGCTGAAGCAACCATCCAACCGCACCGCGCGCAATCCCGAGGCCGCTCTCGCCGCTGCCAACGAGATTGGCTATCCGCTGGTAGTGCGTCCTAGCTATGTATTGGGCGGGCGGGCGATGGAGGTCGTCCATGAGCAACGCGATCTGGAACGGTACATGAGAGAGGCTGTAAAGGTATCAAATGACTCACCCGTATTGCTGGACCGTTTTCTCAACGATGCTATTGAGGTAGATGTAGACGCAATCTGCGATGGTGAGACTGTCTTGATTGGCGGCATCATGGAGCATATCGAACAGGCCGGCGTTCACTCAGGCGATTCAGCTTGTTCGTTACCCCCTTTCAGTCTATCGCCCACCATGCAAGATGAGCTGCGGCGGCAAACTGAAGCCATGGCCCGGGCGCTTAGAGTGGTGGGGCTGATGAATGTGCAGTTCGCGATTCAGGGAGATACAGTATACGTACTAGAGGTAAATCCTAGAGCATCGCGCACTGTACCCTTCGTATCCAAGGCCACCGGACTGCAGCTAGCAAAAATTTCCGCCCGCTGCATGGTTGGAGTGACCCTAGCCCGTCAAGGCATCACCAAGGAGGTGATTCCATACTACTTCTCAGTGAAGGAGGCTGTATTTCCTTTCATCAAGTTCCCTGGCGTAGACACCATACTTGGACCTGAAATGAAATCCACCGGTGAGGTCATGGGCATGGGAAGAACGTTTGCTGAGGCATTCGTCAAGTCGCAGCTGGCCGCGGGAGTAAAGTTGCCTACTACAGGCAAGGTATTCATTAGCGTACGTCAGTCTGACAGGGCACGTGTGGTTGAAATTGCCCATGATCTTGCGAATTTGGGGTTCGCACTTTATGCTACTCGTGGCACCGCAGCGGCATTGGCAGCAGCGGGACTGGCGGTGACCCCGGTTAACAAGGTAACAGAGGGGCGTCCGCACATCGTAGACATGATCAAGAATGGCGAGATCAGCCTTATCATTAATACTGTGGAAGACAAGCGTAGCGCAATTCAGGATTCATACTCGATTCGCAATGCGGTGTTACAGGCAAGGGTCACTTATTACACCACTCTGGCAGGTGCTCGTGCTGCTTGTATCGGCATGGCGAATATGAAGGAGCTGCAGGCATATAGCTTACAGGGTCTGCATGCGCAGTTGGATGCAGCCGGGTACAAGGGGTAATGGAGGGTCTTATTGTTTAGCGAAGTTCCATAAGGCTGTGAATTTCCCAACTTTAATTTCTAAGAGCGGGCTTTTTTTCCTTGCGAGAAATCGCGAGATAAAATTGAATATGAAAGGGTAGGACATGAGTACAATTCCATTGACAGTGATCGGTGCAGAAAGGCTGCGCGCCGAGTTGCATGAAATGAAGACCGTGCGGCGTCCTGCAGTAATTGCTGCTATCGCTGAGGCCCGTTCCCACGGCGATCTTTCTGAGAATGCGGAGTACGATGCAGCCAAGGAGCGGCAAAGTTTTGTCGAGGGTCGTATCGCCGAATTAGAGGGTAAGATTTCTAATGCCCAAGTCATTAACCCGGCACTGCTCGACGCCGATGGTGCCTGTGTGTTTGGGGCAACTATTGACTTGGAAGATATGGCCAGTGGGACAGTGGTGACTTACCAGATTGTCGGCGACGACGAGGCGGACATAAAGCAGGGCAAAATTTCCATTAGCTCCCCAATCTCCCGTGCCTTAATCGGTAAGTATTCCGGTGATGTAGCGGAAGTGTTCGCCCCGGGCGGGGTGAGGGAGTACGAGATTCTTGATGTGAAGTATATTTAACTTGCAATAAAACGGTCTCAGCTTCAATCCTGGAAGCTGCGCTTGAGTCGGCGTGGCTCACGTTTTTTTCGGAACTTGGCGGGGGTAGTTTTTGTGACCTCTTCCGGTTTGGGGCGGTAAATCACCAGTATCTTACCAATGTGCTGAACCGGGGCGGCCTCAAGGCGTTGACAGATTTCCTCAATCAGCACTCCTCGTACCTGCCGGTCACCGTCGAGCACTTTGACCTTAATGAGCTCGTGACTTCTGAGTCCTCGATCCAGTTCGTTGATAACATTTTCAGATAAACCAGCCTCGCCTATCATGACAATTGGGCTTAGGGAATGAGCAAGCGCTCGCAGGGCGTGACGATGAGTGAGAGTAAGGTCTAGCATGAAATTTTCCAGAATTAGTCATTCTACGCGATGAAACGAGCCAAAACCAGTAAGGCTTGGATGAGAGAGCACGTGAACGATTTTTTCGTCAAGCAGGCGAGAAAAGAGGGTTATCGCTCACGGTCTGCTTACAAGTTAATGGAGATTGCCGAACGAGATCACTTGCTCAGACCGGGCATGGTGGTGGTGGATTTGGGTGCGGCACCAGGGGGTTGGTCGCAGGTGGCATCAGACAAGGTAGGCAAGAAGGGCCGGGTAATCGCCCTTGATCTGCTAGAGATGGCGGCTCTGCCAGGTGTATTTTTTATCCAGGGGGATTTCAGGGAGGCGGAAGTATTGGCTGAGCTGGAAAGTTGCCTAAGAAACTGCCCAGTTGACCTTGTAATCTCGGATATGTCCCCCAATATAAGTGGCATAAACATGAGTGACCAAGCACGTAGCATCTACTTGGCTGAGCTGGCGTTGGAATTCTCTGTGGGCCAATTGAACTCTGGCGGCAACTTTCTCGTCAAAGTATTTCAGGGCTCAGGTTTTGAACAGTTCTTGCTTGCCATGCGTGCCACATTCAAGCAAGTGTTAACGCGTAAGCCAGAAGCCTCTCGGGGTCGAAGTAGCGAAATATATTTGTTGGGGCTGGGAAAACGAGAAAAGAATCCGCCTGTTTTAGACGTTTAGCGTATAGAAAGGACCGCGCAGTGATTGAAACAAGTCAGAAATCGCGCGCAATTCATTCTGTTATAAATCCTAAAATGGGATTAGAATTGAAATTCTTGTAAGATTTTGACGGCGCAAGCCAAGGAGTTACTTTGAACAATCTCATTAAAAACATGGCCATTTGGCTAGTGATCGCGCTGGTGCTGATGACTGTGTTCAACCAGTTCAGCACGCGCCCAACGACAACTCAGTCGACGATGGAATATTCTCAGTTCATCGATGAAGTGAAGCAGGGAAGAATCGACAAGGTGACCATTGAGGGGCGTACGCTAAAGGGCACAAAGGCCGATGGAAGGCGCTTTACCACCTACACCCCTTCTGATCCTTGGATGGTAAGCGATCTACTCAAGGCTGGTGTCATTGTCGATGCGAAGCCCGAAGAAGAGCCCTCGCTGCTGATGAACATATTTGTCTCTTGGTTCCCAATGTTATTACTGATTGGTGTGTGGATCTTCTTCATGCGTCAGATGCAAGGTGGCGGACGGGGTGGCGGCGCGTTCTCATTTGGAAAGAGTAAGGCCCGGATGCTAGATGAGAATACCAATACCGTGACCTTCGCCGATGTTGCTGGTTGCGAGGAGGCCAAAGAGGAAGTGTCTGAACTGGTCGACTTCTTGCGTGAGCCAACGAAGTTTCAAAAGCTAGGTGGACGCATTCCTCGTGGAGTACTGATGGTGGGTAATCCGGGTACGGGTAAAACTCTTTTAGCCCGTGCAATTGCAGGAGAGGCTAAGGTTCCGTTTTTCAGCATTTCCGGATCCGATTTTGTAGAGATGTTCGTTGGTGTAGGTGCTGCGCGTGTACGCGACATGTTCGAACAGGCTAAGAAGCAGTCACCTTGCATCATCTTTATTGATGAAATTGATGCAGTTGGGCGTCAACGTGGTGCGGGGATGGGCGGGGGTAATGATGAACGAGAACAGACGCTGAACCAGCTATTGGTTGAGATGGATGGGTTTGAGGCAGCCGTTGGCGTGATTGTGATCGCCGCCACCAACCGCCCAGATGTACTTGACCCGGCATTATTACGGCCCGGGCGCTTCGATCGGCAGGTTACGGTTCCGCTACCGGATATACGCGGACGCGAGCAGATACTCAATGTACATATGCGCAAAGTCCCAATTGCGCCTGATGTGCGTTCAGAGATTCTTGCGCGTGGTACGCCAGGAATGTCAGGTGCAGATCTCGCTAACCTAGTAAATGAGGCGGCACTCTTTGCGGCACGCGGTAGTAAACGATTGGTGGACATGGAAGACTTTGAGCGCGCTAAGGATAAGATTTTTATGGGCGCCGAGAGACGGTCGATGGTGATGCCGGAGCGCGAGCGCCGCAATACGGCCTACCATGAGTCTGGTCACGCAGTGGTGGCTCAGCTTCTTCCAAAAGTTGACCGTGTACATAAAGTTACAATCATTCCACGTGGACGGGCTCTAGGCGTGACAATGCAGCTTCCGACCGAGGATCGTTATAGTATGGATCGAGAAGAGCTCTTGCAGACTATTGCGGTACTGTTTGGGGGGCGTATTGCTGAAGAGGTATTTATGGGGCAGATGACGACTGGCGCGTCTAATGACTTTGAGCGTGCAACCAAGATGGCTCGGAGCATGGTTACCCAGTGGGGCATGTCAGATTCTTTAGGGCCAATGGTCTACGGTGAGAATGAGGGGGAAATCTTTCTTGGCCGGTCCGTCACTACTCATAAAAATGTGAGCGAAGCCACCATGCAGCAGGTGGATGTAGAGATTCGCCGTATTATTGACCAGCAGTATACGTTGGCGCGTAAGTTGATTGAGGAGAATCGTGAAAAGATTGAGGCGATGACCCGGGCATTGCTGGAGTGGGAGACCATAGATTCAGACCAGATCGGTGACATTATGGAGGGACGTGCCCCACGTCCTCCCAAGCCTTCTAAAGCGGTGTCGACATCTAAGGATGATACCCCCCCAGCAGCGCCAGAAACACCGGCAGCGACTACGACGCCAGCTCAGGAAGTATAAGAATCGGCTACAGGTCGTCAGTAGGGAGCAGAAAACAATGCGAGCTTTAATGCTCGCATTGTTTATTTAAGTCATAATTTCTTGTTCTTCAGTTCACAAACTCTTGTCTCTTCAGTGCGGTAAATTTAGCCTTTCTCTACGGCGACCCATCATCATGGGGGTCGTTAATGTCACGCCGGATTCTTTTTCAGACGGCGGCCTATATGCCATGACAGAGAGCGCAATCTGCCATGCTGCACGTTTAATTGAAGAGGGGGCCGGTATGCTGGATATTGGCGGTGAGTCGACCCGCCCTGGCAGCGATTCGGTAAGTGCGGCTGAAGAATTACGCCGTGTTATCCCGGTGGTGCAGGCTCTAGCCAGTAGAGATATCCCTATTTCAGTAGATACCTCAAAGCCGGAAGTAATGCTTGCAGCGATACAGGCTGGTGCAGTTATGATTAATGATGTCAATGCTCTGCGAGCAAGGGGTGCACTGGAAGTGGTTGCGGCAGGAAATGTGGCGGTATGCCTCATGCATATGCAAGGCGAGCCGCACAACATGCAGACTAACCCTCGGTATCGTGATGATGTGGTGACTGATGTTAAGGATTTTCTGCGGTTACGCTTGTACGCGGCGCAAGCGGCTGGAATTTCGTTGGAGAGGCTGGTAATCGATCCGGGTTTTGGTTTTGGAAAAACGCTGGAGCATAATCTTGAACTGCTGCGCCATCTTGGCAGATTTATAGATATGGGCGTGCCAATATTGGCGGGGCTGTCGCGGAAATCCATACTAGGAAAGATTACAGGAAACGATGTGGGCGACCGGGTTCATGCCAGCGTTGCGGCGGCATTGCTAGCGGTAGATAGGGGTGCCAAAATTCTGCGGGTTCATGATGTAAAGGCGACCAGAGATGCAGTGGCGGTTTATAATGCCGTTAACATTAACCTGTAAATAATGAGGGGTGGCTGCCGCCGTTTGTTATGCTGCTAACTTTTAACTCTTCGTGGGCTCTCAATTGAGCAAGAAATATTTCGGGACTGATGGTATCCGTGGACGCGCGGGAGTCTTTCCCATCACGCCAGATTTCATCATGCAACTCGGCTATGCTGCTGGGAAGGTGTTGACCTCATCTGGCCTAGACTCACCTGGGGGGGGGCACCCAGCGGTTCTGATTGGTAAAGATACGCGGATATCTGGGTACATGTTGGAGTCGGCATTGGAGGCGGGGTTTTCAGCTGCTGGAGTTGATGTGCTCCTATCGGGGCCAATGCCGACCCCGGCTGTGGCATATCTGACACGAGCACTTCGGTTACAGGCGGGGGTTGTAATTTCAGCTTCGCACAACGCATTTGAAGATAATGGTATTAAATTCTTCTCGGCATCGGGAAGCAAGCTATCTGATGAGGCTGAGCGCAAGATAGAGGAAAGATTAAGTTCCCCCATTAAGTCCGTGAATTCGGCGCGGCTCGGTAAAGCGCGGCGTATCAGCGATGCAGCGGGGCGTTACATCGAGTTCTGTAAAAGCACTTTCCCCTACCATCTTGACCTACGTGGTTTGCGGATCGTGGTCGATTGTGCCCACGGTTCGACCTATCACATCGCGGGCCATGTGCTGCATGAGCTGGGTGCAGACGTGGTTGCCATTGGGGTGCAACCGGATGGCCTTAACATCAACCACGAGTGCGGTGCGACCCACAGTTCAGCATTGCAAATAGCCGTTAGGCAGCATCACGCTAATCTTGGCATCGCGTTGGATGGTGACGGCGACCGTGTCGTCATGGTGGATAGCGCGGGCACGATTTATGATGGGGATCAATTGGTCTACATCATTGCAAGACATCGTCAACAGAGGGGACTGCTGATGGGTGGGGTGGTGGGAACACTTATGACCAATCTTGCAGTAGAGAATGGTTTCAGAAAGCTGAGTATTCCGTTCGCCCGATCCAATGTAGGGGACCGGTATGTAATGGAACTGCTTCAACAGAAAGATTGGCAACTGGGTGGGGAGGGTTCCGGCCATATCATCTGTACCGACAAGCACACAACAGGTGACGGCATAGTTTCCGCGCTGCAGGTACTACATGCAATACAAGATAGTGGTAAGACTTTGGCTGGGCTTACACGCGGGCTTACGCTCTACCCACAGAAGCTGGTTAATGTAAGGGTCGCAAAGAGATTCAACCCTCACGCGAGTGAGCAGATCAAGATTGTTCAGTCTGCTGCCGAGCGAGATCTTGGTGATAAGGGGCGCACACTGTTACGTGTATCAGGCACCGAGCCTTTGGTGCGGGTGATGGTGGAAGGTGAATCGGAATGGAAGGTCACGCGATGGGCGAATCGAATAGCCAAGGTCGTGCGGAGTGCCGCAGCAGGTTAAGAGGTTGTCAGTAGTGACTCTGGTCGTAAAGGGCTGACGGGTTATTGTGTCTCGGTAGAATGCCTACTCTCTATCACCAGCTTGGCGGGTTGCCCCTCAAAGGTCGCTATGGGAGAATGCGCTTTGTGCCAAAATTCATTTTGAGCCATATACACCCTCTGTAGTTAGCTCCCATTTAAAGGAAAGATCTGTGACAGTCGTTCGTTTGCCGGATGGTTCTGAGCGTAAATTTGAGCAGTCGGTAACGGTGATGGAGGTTGCGGCATCCATCGGTGCGGGGCTGGTGCGTGCAGCGCTGGCCGGCAAGGTCAATGGCAAGCTCATGGACATGTCTCACCGTATCGACGCGGACTGTGATCTGGCGATCATTACCGAAAAGGATGCGGAAGGACTGGAGGTCATTCGTCATTCCAGCGCGCACTTGCTGGCACATGCGGTCAAGGAACTGTTTCCCGAAGCGCAGGTCACCATTGGGCCGGTAATTGAGGATGGTTTTTATTATGACTTCTCTTACAAGCGACCGTTCACGACAGAAGACCTTGCGGCGATTGAAAAGCGTATGGCAGAGATCAGTAAACGGGACTTGAAGGTTGAGCGTAAGGTGTGGGAGCGTTCGGAAGCGATCAATTTTTTTAAGAACCAAGGAGAGCACTACAAGGCACAAATCATTGAAGCTATTCCTGGAGATGAGGACGTGTCGCTGTATTCTCAAGGGAACTTTACCGATTTGTGCCGGGGCCCACATGTACCGGCAACATCCAAGATCAAGGTTTTCAAGCTGATGAAGGTAGCGGGCGCCTACTGGAGAGGTGATTCGCGTAATGAAATGCTGCAGCGGATATATGGCACAGCCTGGGTCAGGAAAGAAGATCAGGACGCTTATCTGCACAGGCTTGAAGAGGCTGAGAAGCGGGATCACCGCAGGCTTGGCAAGCAACTCGACCTGTACCACATTCAGGAAGAGGCTCCGGGAATGGTCTTCTGGCACCCCAAGGGGTGGATCATCTGGCAACAGGTAGAACAATACATGCGTGAAGTATTTCGTGTTAATAGCTACCAAGAGATTCGTACGCCACAAATTCTCGACAAGGGCTTATGGGAGCGTTCCGGGCATTGGGAGAATTTCCGAGAGAACATGTTCACAACGAACTCAGAGCAGCGTGATTTTGCGGTTAAGCCGATGAACTGCCCTGGCCATGTTCAGGTATTTAACCAGGGATTAAAGAGCTATCGTGACTTGCCGCTCCGGTTGGCGGAGTTTGGATCTTGTCATCGGAATGAGCCATCCGGTGCGCTGCACGGCATCATGAGGGTACGTGCATTCACTCAGGACGATGCGCATATTTTTTGCACCGAGGCTCAGATACAGGGCGAGGTAATGCAATTCATCGACCTGTTGCAGAAGGTTTATACCGACTTTGGTTTCAAAGAGGTTCTTGTGAAGCTCTCCACTCGTCCACAGAAGCGAGTCGGGTCAGAAGAGCAGTGGGATAAGGCAGAGTCTGCACTGGAATCTGCTCTGAATCACAAGAAGCTAGTATGGGAGTTGCAGCCTGGGGAGGGTGCATTCTACGGCCCAAAGATAGAGTTTTCACTTAAAGACAGCATCGGCCGTGTCTGGCAGTGCGGTACATTACAACTAGATTTTTCGATGCCAGCGAGATTGGGTGCGGAATATGTAGCCGAGGATAATACCCGACAGATACCGGTGATGCTGCACCGGGCGATTCTGGGGTCGTTAGAACGGTTTATAGGAATCCTCATCGAGAATCATGCTGGAGCCCTTCCCTTATGGCTGTCGCCGGCACAGGTGGTGGTATTGAATATCTCTGAAGGTCAGGCTGATTATGCTCGTGAAGTGACTAATAAACTCAAGCACAATGACATTCGTGCGTGCGCAGACTTGAGAAATGAGAAAATAACCTATAAAATTCGGGAACATAGTTTACAGAAGCTTCCCTATCAGATAATAGTAGGCGATAAGGAAGTGGCGGCAGAAATGGTGGCCGTGCGATCTCGGTCAGGTTCAGACCTTGGTCAAATGTCTTTGCAGGCGCTGATTGAGCGCCTTAAAGTGGAAATATCCACGAGGGCTGATACGGTTTAATTTGTTAAACAAACTTGGGGAATTGCTATAGTTCAAGAAAAAGCAGCGCGCATAAATCATGAGATTAACGTTCCAGAAGTTCGCTTGATTGGCGCAGAGGGAGAGCAGATAGGCATTGTTACGTTAGAAGTTGCCAATGCCATGGCGGAGGAAACGGGAATAGATCTAGTTGAGATTGCACCAACTGCCCAGCCCCCGGTATGCCGCTTGATGGATTATGGAAAGTTCCGTTATCAGGAAAGTAAAAAGAAACACGAGGCTAAGCTTAAACAGAAACAAGTCCAGATTAAGGAAGTTAAGTTCCGCCCCAATACGGACGATGGGGATTACAACATCAAGTTGCGAAACCTAATTGGCTTCCTAGAGGAAGGTGACAAGGCTAAGGTTACACTGCGTTTTCGCGGGCGCGAGATGGCTCATCAGGAGTTCGGCATACGATTGCTGGAACGAGTGCGAGATGATCTGTTAGTGCATGCTGTGGTAGAGCAGTTTCCCAGAATGGAGGGACGGCAGATGGTGATGGTGCTGTCACCTAAAAAGAAGGAAGTGAAGCTGGTTAAGCCCAAGGCAGTCAAGCCGAGAGTGGAAAAGACAACCAGAGATGCGGTAACAGCAGAGAGTGATGTGAGTTCTGTAGTTAGCACAGAGGAGCTGACCGCAGAAGCTGAGGAATAATCAAGCGACAGTCCGTGAATGCCTCGGCATGAGCGGATAGCACCAAAGCCGACACGAAGAGTATTCATGTCGACCTAAAACCAAGTGACCACCGGGTCTTAAAAGCGTTCCTCACAGGAAACACCCGCTGTCATGTTAAAACAGGAGCATTATCATGCCCAAGATGAAGACCAAGAGTGGCGCAGCCAAGCGCTTCAAGGTGAGGGCCGGCGGCAGCGTCAAGCGTGCGCAGGCTTTCAAGCGCCACATTCTTACCAAGAAAACAACCAAAAATAAGCGCCAGTTACGCGGAACCACGGGCGTTCATTCCACCAACGTGGCATCGGTACGCGCCATGATGCCCTACGCTTAAGGAGAGACCGCCATGCCAAGAGTAAAACGTGGTGTAACGGCTCACGCCCGTCACAAGAAGATTCTGGATCTAGCAAAGGGGTATCGTGGTCGGCGCAAGAATGTCTATCGGATAGCCAAAGAAGCGGTGATGAAGGCGGGGCAGTATGCCTACCGTGACCGCCGGCAGAAGAAGCGTCAGTTCCGGGCCCTATGGATCGCACGTATCAATGCCGCTGCACGCGAGTGTGGTTTACCCTATAGCGTGTTTATGAATGGCCTGAAGAGGGCCGAAATTGAAGTCGACCGCAAGGTGCTGGCGGATATTGCGGTATTTGATAAACCAGCCTTTGCAAAAATCGTTGAACAGGCTAAGGCCAGTCTCGTCGTATAACAGGCAGTAATAAGAAAGAAGCAGGGAGGCCAGGAGGCGAGAAACCTCAGCCTCCTTTTTTCTTGTGTAATTTCTAGCAGGTACAGTTCAACCACTCTGAGCGACCATGCATAACCTGGACAACCTTATCAGTGAAGCCATCAACTTGTTTGAGGGCATAGACGATGCCGCGGAGTTGGAGCAAGCGAAGGCACGCTATCTCGGTAAAAGTGGATCATTGACAGAGTTACTTAAGGGTCTGGGTAAGCTCTCACAGGAAGAGCGGCCCGCCATGGGTAGCCGCATTAATCGGGCGAAGGAGGTAATGGAGGCGGCACTTAATAGCCGCCGCGATGCAATCCAGATAAAAAAACTGAACACACAGCTCGCCGGTGAAGCCCTTGACGTGACGTTACCGGGGAGAGGTCCGGGAACGGGTGGTTTGCATCCGGTAACACGCACACTTGAACGAATCGAATCACTATTCCGGTCGATAGGTTTTGATGTCGCTTCCGGCCCCGAAATCGAAACCGATTTCTATAATTTTACGGCGCTAAATATCCCGGAAAACCACCCTGCTCGGGCGATGCATGACACTTTCTATGTCGATGATAAGCATTTGCTGCGGACCCATACATCCCCTGTACAAGTCCATTACATGCAGAATAATCGCCCGCCGTTCAAGGTGATTGCACCGGGGCGAGTATACCGTTGTGACTCTGATGTGACTCACACACCCATGTTCCATCAGGTAGAAGGCTTGTGGGTGGATGAAGATGCGAATTTTGCTGCGTTGAAGGGCGTGTTAGCAGATTTCATGCGGCATTTTTTCGAGCGTGACGATTTGCCGGTGCGCTTCCGACCCTCTTTCTTTCCTTTTACGGAGCCTTCCGCTGAAGTGGATATCGGCTGTGTAATCTGTCACGGTAGCGGTTGTCGAGTCTGCAGTCACACCGGTTGGCTAGAGGTTCTGGGATGTGGAATGGTGCACCCCAGTGTTCTGAAGCATGTCAGCATAGACAGCGAAAAATACACCGGCTTTGCATTCGGTATGGGGGTAGAACGATTGGCGATGCTGCGGTATGGAGTAAATGATCTGAGGTTATTTTTCGAGAATGATTTGCGCTTCCTTAAGCAGTTTAATTGAATGGTGTTCATCGCACCTCCTGAGGCGAGAGTAGGCCCCCATGAAGTTTTCTGAAAACTGGCTTCGTACCCTAGTTAATCCGTCGCTTACCAGTGGCGAGCTTGCGCATGCCCTGACGATGGCGGGGCTTGAGGTGGAAGCAATCGAGACGGCTGCACCGGCCTTTGACAGAGTGGTTGTTGCCGAAGTGGTATCGATGCAGAAGCATCCAGATGCGGACCGTCTGAATTTATGCGTAGTGAATGCAGGTTCGAGTGACGGGGAATTGCTACAAATTGTTTGTGGTGCAGCCAATGTTCGTGTCGGGGTAAAGGTCCCCTGTGCCCTGGTCGGAGCGCAACTACCCGGCATTTCAATTAGACAGGCTAAGGTACGCGGTGTGGAGTCCTCGGGCATGTTGTGCTCAGGCAAAGAATTAGGTCTGAGCGATGCTTCAGAGGGACTCTTGATCCTCCCCGCTGATGCGCCAATAGGCACAGACTTCCGCAACTACTACGCGCTTGATGACAATCTCTTTACGCTCAAGCTGACGCCCAACCGGGCCGATTGTCTTGGTTTGTCGGGTGTGGCGAGAGAGGTGTCGGCAATTACTTCCTCAAAACTAAGTCCACTGACAATTGAGGCAGTTGATAGCAAAATTCTAGATGCTTTGAACGTGAGGGTGGACGTACCAGCCGCTTGTCCGCTTTACTGTGGGCGGGTGATGCATGGAATCAGTCTTGATGCACTCACACCAAGATGGATGGCTCAACGATTAGAGCGTAGCGGTTTACGAACAATCAATGCAGTGGTGGATGTAACAAACTATGTGATGCTAGAGATGGGTCAGCCTCTGCACGCTTTTGATCTGGAAAAGATTGTGGGTTCGATACACGTTCGATATGCCCGGTCTGGTGAGAAGTTACAGCTGCTGAATGGCGAAGATCTTTTCCTGAAAACGGATATGCTACTAATCGCCGATGAGAGTAAGCCTCTGGCACTTGCAGGTATCATGGGGGGGATTGAGAGTGGCGTACAGCAAGGGGCCACGGGCTTATTTCTGGAGAGTGCATTCTTCAGCCCGGAGGAGATCGCCGGCAAATCTTTTCGTCTAGGGTTCAGTTCCGATTCCGCGCATCGTTTTGAACGCGGGGTTGATTTCGCTGCCACGCGCAGCGCTATGGAGCGGGCCACACAACTGATACTGGATATTTGTGGCGGGAGAGCGGGCCCCATTACTGAGGTGAGGGGCGATTTGCCGCAGCGCAAACCAATCCGTCTTCGGGTCGAGCGCGCACGGCGGGTGCTTGGCATAGATCTGGGTGTGTCCAAGACAACCGAACTGCTACAGCGTTTACAATTTAATTTTTTGGCCGGTGGCGATACATTTCAGGTGACGCCGCCGAGCTATCGTTTTGATCTTGCCATTGAGGAAGACCTGATCGAGGAGCTGGCGCGTATTTACGGGTATGACAATATTCCTGCTAGCGTGCCGCATACTGCGATGAGCATGCTTCCCGAGTCTGAGCTGCTGCATAGTCCATTACAGTTACGGCGTATTTTGGCGGCACGAGATTATCAGGAGGTGATTAATTACCCCTTTGTAGACGCTTCATGGGAAGAAGATTTCACAAATAATAAGACACCGGTCATATTGAAGAATCCCATCGCCAGTCAGATGGGTGTAATGCGAAGCAGCCTACTGGGCGGCCTTATTGCGAATTTACAATTCAATCTCAACCGGAAGCAAGTTCGCTTGAGATTATTTGAAATTGGTCGCTGCTTTGTAAGGGTGGGTGACGTTTATACGCAGCCGGAAAGGCTGGCCGGTCTTTGTTACGGTGACGCTGTGACAGAGCAGTGGGGGGTCCCTGCACAGAGCGTTGATTTTTATGACGTTAAGGCAGATATCGAGGCTTTATTCTGGCCAGAGGTGGCAAGTTTTGAGGCGGCAACACACCCCGCCCTACACCCAGGGAGGTCGGCTCAAATCAATTTGGCTGGAAAGGCTGTCGGGTGGCTGGGTGAGCTGCATCCCCAGTGGCAGCAAAAGGCTGATCTACCTAAGTCTGCGGTGCTATTTGAACTGGACCTAGAGCCAATGACACGACGTGCGCTGTCAGTTGCGGGGGAGATCTCAAAATACCCTCTGGTGAGGCGTGATATCGCCGTGGTCGTGTCGGAAAACGTCAGCTTAAAAGCCCTGTTGGATAGTCTACAAGCTGGAAGCCCCGCCATTATTTCTGACATCTCTTTGTTCGATGTTTATCGTGGAAAGGGTATTGAAAATGGCAAAAAAAGTCTTGCATTCCGTGTGTTATTGCAAGATACTGAAAAAACATTAACAGATTCAGAGGCGGACTTGGCCGTCATAAAGTTACTGGATATCTTGCAGAATCAGTTCAATGCGGTGCTGCGTAATTAATCAGGTAGTAGCATGCGTCAAAAAATTAATAGACAGGGGGGGGTATGACCTTAACAAAGGCTGAACTGGCAGATTTGCTTTTTGAGAAGGTTGGGTTAAACAAGCGCGAAGCCAAGGATATGGTAGATGCTTTTTATGAGGAAATCCGTGTCGCACTTCAGAGTGGTGACGGTGTCAAGCTCTCAGGTTTTGGCAATTTTCAATTGCGCGATAAGCCGCAACGACCCGGACGCAACCCTAAGACTGGCGAGGAGATTCCGATCACTGCGAGGCGCGTTGTGACTTTTCGCGCAAGTCAAAAGTTAAAGGCAATGGTCGAAAAGAATCATCAGGGAAAACGTGCCGGCTAGCATCACTCTGCCGCCCATCCCGGCAAAGCGGTACTTCACCATAGGAGAGGTCAGTGAGTTATGCGGTGTCAAGCCGCATGTGCTTCGTTATTGGGAGCAGGAGTTCGCTCAGCTAAGACCAGTTAAGAGGCGTGGCAATCGTCGCTACTATCAGCATCACGAGGTATTGCTGATCCGCCGTATTCGAGAGCTGCTCTACGAGCAGGGGTTTACCATCAACGGTGCCCGTGGGCGTTTGGGTCAGAGTACGGTGGAACCAATTCTTGGTGCCACACCCCCTGACATCTCAACTCATATACCGGTCGGTATGACATTGCTACGGAGCGAGATTAAGAGTGTTCTCTCCTTGCTGCAATCGTAAACGATTCATCAGCTCCCCTATTCCCCATATCCTTCGTTTCATACGGCGCACTGAAAGCAATTTCTAACATCGGTGTCTGTGTTTGCTATAATCCCGAGCTTCGGGGCGTAGCGCAGCCTGGTAGCGTACTTGCATGGGGTGCAAGTGGTCGGAGGTTCAAATCCTCTCGCCCCGACCAATTGGATCAGTAACATGACCAGGCGCCATGCCAACCATCAGACTGGGCGGGTTGAAAAGTGCTCGACATCATCCCCCGGTTAACCTGAAAATCATCTGGATACTCCGAGAATGCGCATACTGCTAAGCAATGACGATGGGTACTTTGCGCCCGGTCTTGCCTGCCTAGCAGAAGCGCTCTCCGCTATTGCAGAGATCATTGTAGTTGCACCAGAGCGCGACCGGAGTGGCGCTAGCAACTCGCTCACACTTGACCGCCCGCTCCATCTACACAAAGCTCATAACGGCTTCTACTATGTCAATGGCACTCCGACCGATTGCGTTCATCTGGCGGTCACAGGGATGCTCGATACTTTGCCCGATATGGTGGTATCCGGAATTAATGCTGGAGCAAATATGGGCGATGACACAATCTACTCTGGAACGGTAGCCGCTGCGACCGAAGGTTTCTTGCTTGGTATACCCTCTCTGGCGGTATCGCTAAATAGCGCATCCAGTGAAAATTTCTTAACCGCAGCACGTGTTGCTGCTGACATGGTGCAGCGCTTTAAAGATAATAAATTCCATGAGCCAGTGCTGCTCAATATCAATGTTCCAGATATTTCGTATGAAGAGTTGAAGGGGATGGAGGTGACACGGCTTGGTCGCCGTCACAAGGCTGAGTCAGTGGTCAAGTCACTGACTCCTCGAGGTGAGACAGTTTACTGGGTGGGGGCGGCCGGTCCTGCCCAAGACGCGGGTGAGGGTACGGACTTTTTCTCTATCCAGCATGACCGGGTATCACTGACGCCGTTACAGATCGACCTGACACGGTATGGGCAGATGAACACAGTAAAAGATTGGCTCAAATAATGTTGAAGATCTGAGAGATTTTGTATGCGGAGTAAGCCAACATCCTTGGGAGTGTTAAGTTCGAGCGCTGATCACTCGGGTATCGGTATGACCTCTCAACGCACACGGGTGCGTATGATCGAGCGTTTACGTGCGCAGGGAATTAGTGATGAGGTGGTGCTTGCGGCTATGAATGCTGTCCCTCGGCATGTCTTTGTGGAGGAGGCTCTGTCGAGCCGTGCCTATGATGATGTTGCCCTGCCAATAAATTTTGGGCAGACCATCTCAAGTCCTTTCATTGTGGCTCGCATGAGTGAACTGCTACGCGCTGGTTCAAGGCTCACCAAGGTGTTGGAAGTGGGAACAGGATGTGGATATCAAACAGCAGTTCTGGCCCAGCTTGCAGATGAAGTTTATTCGGTTGAGCGTATCGGATCGCTACTCACTCGCACGCGTTCCCGGTTACGAGAGTTCCGGCTGAGTCATGTTCGTTTGAAGCATGCTGATGGAATGCAGGGGTTGCCTGAAGTCGCGCTATTCGATGGCATCATCATGGCTGCCGCGACTACGCATGTTTCCCCCTCACTGCTCGAGCAGTTGGCAGTGGGCGGTAGAATGGTCTTTCCGAAAGGGAGCCAGGAACAGTATCTGTGCGTGATCGAGCGAAGTGATCAGGGATATACCGAGACTGTCTTGGATGAGGCGCGATTCGTGCCAATGCTATCGGGTATCGTGGAAAGCTAATCGGTTCCAAATAAGAGATGAGGAATGAGGGGTAAGGGAATTAAATTAAAGCATTCGGGTGGCGGCGAAGAACTGCCGACTACTTCTGCGCGCGCCAGATTGATGTTGAGTCTAGATGGAGTGAGGGATACTCTTGCCCCCCTCTTGCCGCCCATATTTTGCTTACTGCTCGCGAGTTGTAGCGTGACACAGTCCCCCGTCCCGGTATTCGATCGCGCTCCTGCCTCGCAAAGATCTACCGCAGTATCTGCGGGAAATGTTAAGACCTACACGGTTCAAAGAGGCGACACTCTGTATGGAATTGCGCTCAATAACGGACTTGCTTACAAGGACCTAGCAGAGTGGAATAGCATCGGCAATCCTAATGCCATCGATGTCGGTCAGCAGCTCAACCTATCCCCCCCTCCGGCATCGGCACAACCCTCTCTATTTCCGCTATCCCAGACTGCACCATCAACGACCATCGAGGCCCCTATCCCCAGAGCGGTTACGGAGCCTAGAGGGAGATCTGATGTCAATACTGACAAGCTGAAAACCGAACCTAAGGCATTCAGAGTGCCTTACTCTGAGCAGACACTGGCACAGTTGAAGGGGTCGCCAGATGCGATCCCAAGCTCAGCCGACAGACCCGAAGTGGTGCCCGAAAGAGTTGCCAGGATCAACCCCGAGCCGCAGGCGCAGGCCGCTGAGGCAAACCCGGATGTGAGCGTCGAATGGGTTTGGCCAACACAGGGCAAGTTACTGGAAGGCTTCTCGGAAGGCAGTAAGGGGGTAGATATCGCGGGTAAGTCGGGACAAGCGGTATTAGCTTCCGCGCCAGGTAAGGTGGTTTACAGTGGCAATGGCTTACGCGGTTATGGCAACCTCATCATCATTAAGCACAATGATACCTACCTCAGTGCCTATGCTCATAATAGTAAGCTTCTGATGAAGGAGGGGCAGGTAGTCACCCGGGGTCAGAAAATTGCCGAAATGGGAAGTGTTGATGCCGGGCAGATAAAGCTTCACTTTGAAATCCGCAAGCACGGCAAGCCGGTAGATCCGCTACAGTATCTGCCAGCAATGTCCAAATAAGATTTGCAGATTATTTAGTATTAGACAGACAGAGTAGCGGACACTAAACTCAAATACGGGCGTTCTTAGCCAAACGCGAGGGCCACTCGGCTTTTATAGCGGAATCGAATTATCACTACTTAATCACTAATAACGATGTCACAAACAGAGTTTGAAATACCCGACCCAAGTCTCTTCAGCGAAGAGGAGATCTCGCAGCTGGTTCATGCCTTTTATGCAGAGGCCAGAAAGGACCCCGGGCTGGGCCCAATCTTCGAAGCGCATGTCACTGACTGGGATGCTCATTTTGTGCAGATGACTAACTTTTGGTCGATGCAGCTGCGCGGAACCGGCCGGTTCCGCGGCGCACCCATGCCGAAGCATCTTGCCTTGCCGGAGCTGTCTGCGAGTCTGTTCGAGAGGTGGCTGCAAATTTTTAAACAGACTACACAGAAGATGGAGAATTCACAGCTGCAAATGCACGCCAATTCTCTGGCCTATCGCATCGCGAGTAGGCTCTGGATGGCATACCAGATGGAACGCTATCCCGATAAGCCATTTGTGGAGCTGCTGCCCATATAAGGTCTCTATGATGCAGTGCTGGGTGTGAGAGCAGAGCCCATGCCTTGATAAGAGCTGAGTGTGTAGCTATAGACTTTCATCGGTCAGGCCAAGGCCCTTCAATTCTAACCCTTCAATCTCTTGCAACGACTTGCCCGCAATCCCCTGCAGGTCGCCTACATCCCTACCGTAGCGCCCATCACACGCTCGATCTGCTCACCGCCCTTGGCCCCGCTTCATGATCACGCGCTTCTCCCTGTCGAGGTCCTCCTGCATGGTCGAGAAGGCAGGATACTCGGGCCATCATGAGCCCAATCCATACCAAGGATTATAGGTCAAACAGTTATTCAGAATAACCTTGAATGAGCCTACCCTCTCATAGGGCTCGAAGAATTCATATATACTGACCGGCGAGAATAGGGTCAGATTTTTAAGTCACTTATAGGAGCTAAGAAATGAGTAACGTACACGTTTTGCCAGTACTTCCCTTTGCAGATAATGCATTGGACCCAGTGATCTCAGCCAATACGCTGAGCTTCCACTATGGCAAGCACCACAAGACCTATGTTGATAATTTGAATAAGCTGGTGACAGGGACTGAACTTGCGGATCTCTCGCTGGAGCAGGTGATCGCGGCATCGTCCGGACGGGCTGACAAGGTCGGCATCTTTAACAATGCGGCACAGATATGGAATCATACCTTCTACTGGAATAGCCTCACACCGAGAGGCGGCGGTGAGCCCCCTGCTGCATTAAAACAAAAGATTGAGGCCGATTTCGGCACTGTGGAGGGGTGCAAGCAGGAGTTGGTTGCTGCGGCCACGACTCAGTTTGGGAGTGGGTGGGCATGGCTCGTACAGGATGGGGGGAAGCTCAAGGTGGTCAAGACTGCCAATGCGAATGTGCCTTCAACGGAAGGGATGAAACCGCTCCTAGTCATCGATGTGTGGGAGCATGCCTACTACCTCGATTATCAGAACAGGCGAGTGGATTATGTTAATGCGACGATTGACAGGTTGATTAACTGGGGCTTCGCGGAAAAGAACCTTGGCTAGTCGTATTATCCCTGGCGGCAGTGTAAGTCAGTCAGTGCTAGACCAGCTGGAGATTATCAAGCGGGGGTGTCACGAGCTGTTGGTAGAGGAGGAGCTCGCACAGAGACTTGCTACGGGCAGACCTCTGCGGGTTAAAGCAGGTTTTGATCCCACAGCACCGGACTTGCATCTGGGGCATACCGTGCTGCTCAATAAGATGCGCCAACTGCAGGATCTGGGTCATCACGCACTGTTCCTGATCGGTGACTTCACCGGCATGATAGGGGACCCCAGCGGCAAGAATATCACCCGCCCCCCCCTGACTCGTGGTCAGGTGATGGATAATGCCAAGTCCTATGCCGATCAGGTCTTCAAGATACTCAGGCCCGATCAGACTGAGGTGGTCTTCAATTCGACTTGGATGGATAAGGTTGATGCTGCCGGTCTGATCAAGTTAGCGGCGACACATACGGTAGCTCGTATGCTAGAGAGGGATGACTTCGGTAAGCGGTATCAGGGTAATCAACCCATCGCCATTCATGAGTTTTTGTATCCCCTGATACAGGGTTATGACTCGGTAGCACTCAAGTCGGATATCGAGCTCGGGGGTACAGACCAAAAGTTTAACTTGCTGATGGGGAGGGAGTTACAAAGGCATTATGGGCAATCGCCGCAGTGCGTATTCACAATGCCTCTTCTAGAGGGGTTAGATGGCGTCAATAAGATGTCCAAGTCATCGGGCAACTATATTGGAATCTCGGAGACTCCGAGCGAGATATTTGGCAAGCTCATGTCCATATCTGATGATCTGATGTGGCGTTATATCGATCTGTTGTCACTCGAGCCGCTGGAGGTTACTCGCCAGTGGAAGAGAGGGGTGGAGGAGGGTCGTAATCCGCGAGATATTAAGGTGATCTTCGCGAAGGAGGTTGTCTCGCGCTTTCACAGTAAGGCAGATGCAGAAGCTGCGCTAGAAGACTTCGAGGCTCGGTTCAGTCGGGGTAGTTTGCCGGAGGAGATGCCGGAGAAGATACTGCATGCTGAGCCGGGTGGATTGCCTATAGCCCAAGCACTCAAACAGGCCGGGATGACTGCTAGCACGACAGAGGCGCTGCGCATGATCGAGCAAGGTGGTGTAAAATTAAACGGTACAAGAATCAGCGACAAGAGTATCAAATTAGCCTGCGGTGAGACCACAATCGTACAGGTGGGTAAGCGCAAATTTGTGAGGATAAGCATTGCTGAGCAGGCGGAATAATTAAGTATATTTCAGAAAGACTAGAAATGTCTTGACCCCTTGTTCTTTAACTGTATAATCCCGCCTTTCCTTGTGCGGCCATGAATCTCCCGGCCGGACCTGTTCTTTAAAAATTTACAGCCGATAGGTGTGGGCACTTGACTAGGGTGTTCGGTATTTTATCTTTCGAGATAGGGTATACGAACAGCTTATGAGTTGAAGTGCTCGCACGATGTAAGTAAGGTTCTGGTTTTTAACTTAAGAAATTAAGGGAAGAGTTCGAATCGTAATGAAACGTCAAGCGAGAGTTTTACCAGTATTGAACTGAAGAGTTTGATCCTGGCTCAGATTGAACGCTGGCGGCATGCTTTACACATGCAAGTCGAACGGCAGCACGGGGGCAACCCTGGTGGCGAGTGGCGAACGGGTGAGTAATGCATCGGAACGTGTCTTTAAGTGGGGGATAACGCATCGAAAGGTGTGCTAATACCGCATAATCTCTGAGGAGAAAAGCAGGGGATCGTAAGACCTTGCGCTTTTAGAGCGGCCGATGTCTGATTAGCTAGTTGGTGAGGTAAAGGCTCACCAAGGCTCCGATCAGTAGCTGGTCTGAGAGGACGACCAGCCACACTGGGACTGAGACACGGCCCAGACTCCTACGGGAGGCAGCAGTGGGGAATTTTGGACAATGGGGGCAACCCTGATCCAGCCATGCCGCGTGAGTGAAGAAGGCCTTCGGGTTGTAAAGCTCTTTCAGCCGGAAAGAAATCGTACAGACTAATACTCTGTATGGATGACGGTACCGGAAGAAGAAGCACCGGCTAACTACGTGCCAGCAGCCGCGGTAATACGTAGGGTGCGAGCGTTAATCGGAATTACTGGGCGTAAAGCGTGCGCAGGCGGTTTTGTAAGTCGGATGTGAAATCCCCGGGCTCAACCTGGGAACTGCGTTCGAAACTGCAAGGCTAGAGTGTGTCAGAGGGGGGTAGAATTCCACGTGTAGCAGTGAAATGCGTAGAGATGTGGAGGAATACCAATGGCGAAGGCAGCCCCCTGGGATAACACTGACGCTCATGCACGAAAGCGTGGGGAGCAAACAGGATTAGATACCCTGGTAGTCCACGCCCTAAACGATGTCAACTAGTTGTTGGTAGAGTAAAATCTATGAGTAACGTAGCTAACGCGTGAAGTTGACCGCCTGGGGAGTACGGTCGCAAGATTAAAACTCAAAGGAATTGACGGGGGCCCGCACAAGCGGTGGATTATGTGGATTAATTCGATGCAACGCGAAAAACCTTACCTACCCTTGACATGTATCGAAGCCCGCTGAGAGGTGGGTGTGCCCGAAAGGGAACGGTAACACAGGTGCTGCATGGCTGTCGTCAGCTCGTGTCGTGAGATGTTGGGTTAAGTCCCGCAACGAGCGCAACCCTTGTCATTAGTTGCTACATTTAGTTGGGCACTCTAATGAGACTGCCGGTGACAAACCGGAGGAAGGTGGGGATGACGTCAAGTCCTCATGGCCCTTATGGGTAGGGCTTCACACGTAATACAATGGCGCGTACAGAGGGTTGCCAACCCGCGAGGGGGAGCTAATCTCAGAAAGCGCGTCGTAGTCCGGATCGGAGTCTGCAACTCGACTCCGTGAAGTCGGAATCGCTAGTAATCGCGGATCAGCATGTCGCGGTGAATACGTTCCCGGGTCTTGTACACACCGCCCGTCACACCATGGGAGCGGGTTCCACCAGAAGCAGGTAGTCTAACCGCAAGGAGGGCGCTTGCCACGGTGGGATTCATGACTGGGGTGAAGTCGTAACAAGGTAGCCGTAGGGGAACCTGCGGCTGGATCACCTCCTTTCTAGAGAAATCCTGGTTCAAGTGTCCACAACCTATCGGTTGTTCAAAAGCAGGGGCTAGGAGCTAAATAATAGGGGCTAGGTAACTATAAAATTAGCTCCATGAATTAGCTCTTAGATCCTGTATAAGGGTCTGTAGCTCAGTTGGTTAGAGCACACGCTTGATAAGCGTGGGGTCGGTGGTTCAAATCCACCCAGACCCACCACAACTAACAACGGGGGTGTAGCTCAGCTGGGAGAGCACCTGCTTTGCAAGCAGGGGGTCATCGGTTCGATCCCGTTCACCTCCACCAATTCAGTTTTAAAGAAATAGAAGAAATTAGAAAATAGAAGCAAACGAAGGCGTTTACTTCTGGTTTTTAACCAGCGGCTGTATTTGGAGAGTCAAGGTAGGAGACACTGGGAAGATGTATCTCCTGGTTGCTTCAAACCGATGCTCTCTGATGCTCTTTAACAATTTGGAAGAAGTAAAGTATTCCGCGATCCATGGGAATTCGTGACTTTGTCGTTTAGAGTCGCGCGTGAACTGGTGAGTGGAATAATGGGTTAGATTGTATCGACGCAGTGCATTTTTAGTCGGATGCAGTGCGAGCAAACACCTGTAACTGATTGGTTTAGGATGGAGAAGATTTAAATAATGGATTGGCTTAGGCCAGACCATAACGTAAATAATCTGAATCTCAAAGCCCTTAAGGTTATGGGATCAAGCGAATAAGTGCATGTGGTGGATGCCTTGGCGATTACAGGCGATGAAGGGCGTGGAAGCCTGCGAAAAGCTCCGGGGAGCTGGCAAACAAGCTTTGATCCGGAGATGTCCGAATGGGGAAACCCGGCCCGCAAGGGTCAACCTTGACTGAATACATAGGTCATGTGTAGCGAACCTGGCGAACTGAAACATCTAAGTAGCCAGAGGAAAAGAAATCAACCGAGATTCCCAGAGTAGTGGCGAGCGAAATGGGATCAGCCTCCAACTTTTAGCACTTGAATTAGCCGAGCCGTCTGGAAAGTCGGGCCATAGTGGGTGATAGCCCCGTAGGCGAAAATTTAAGTGTGGAACTAGGGTTGGAACAAGTAGGGCGGGACACGAGAAATCCTGTTTGAATATGGGGGGACCATCCTCCAAGGCTAAATACTCGTAATCGACCGATAGTGAACCAGTACCGTGAGGGAAAGGCGAAAAGAACCCCGG